>NZ_SNWG01000002.1 GCF_004362195.1 Microbacterium sp. BK668 | reverse complement strand
TTATTTGGCATTTGACAAGTGCACGCTGTTGAGTTCTCAAGGATCGGATGCTCCCGCAGCTCAGCCTCACAGCCTCACCCACAGGGCAACTTCTCGAATCCCACGTCACCTCTCGGTCGTCCGGGCTCGTCGGGCCTGCGTGAGGCGACCGACCAGACTCTCGGCGGATCGAGGATCGTGGGGAGCCCCTATCCTAGCCCAGAGGGCGGTGACCGCTCAAGAAGAGCGACGTTCGGATCGGGGATGGTTCTCCGCTTGAGGGGGGTAAGGCTCTCGGCCTCTCCGCTTCCCTGTGGGGCGAACAAGTAATAAGTTACGCGGGATCGGAGAGTCCGGCAAATCGGTCCCGCATCCCGGGCGTGTCGCGAGCGTGGGGGCGCGGAATTCCGCGGATCCCGCTTCGCGCGGCGACGCGCGGCGCGCTCCGTCGGCGAAGACGGCCTGCGTCGCGTCGGCCCACAGCTCGCACCCGCGGCATCCCTGCACCGCTTCGCGGAGCTCCGCGATCTCGGCGTGGTCCGGCACCCAGCGTTCGGCGCCGGGACGCTCCGGCTCGGACATGCCACGAGTCCACGTGTGGCACTCGCGGCGGAGCGCGGGGCGGATTATCGTCCGGACATGAGCCTGGAGCCGTCGTTCGCGTCCACGCCGGAGGACGTGATCCGCCGACTCGGGCTGGACACGGCCGTGACCGTCGCCGCGCCGCGGCATCCGGTTCCGCTCGATTCGCGACTGTCCGTCGGCGAACTCGCCTGGTCGAGCGTCGGCGCCGCCTCCGTCGCGGCGGCGACGATCGCGGGATCCGGCGATGTGACGCTCGATCCCGACCGCATCGCGCTCGCCTACGCCAGCGAGCGTCATGGTCGCGTCGACGGGTCGGCGCCCGTCGCCTTCGCCCCGCTCTCGGGCTTCTTCCCCGCTGCGGACGGCTGGGTGCGCACGCACGGCAACTATCCGCACCACGCCCGCGCCCTGCGCAAGGCCCTTGAACTGCCCGGCGAGGCAGGAGCGGACGACGTCGCGTCGGCTCTCGCCGTCATGCCCGCCGCTGCCGCCGCGGAGGCGATCACCGCACGGGGCGGCATCGCCTCCGCCGTACTCCGCGAAGTCCCGGAGGTGGACGAAGCTCTCCGCGCGGGATCGGTCGTGCGGATCGCTCCGCTCGGGCAGGCTCACCCGCGCGGCCGCCTGGCACCGGCCGGCACGGCCCCCCTCGCCGGCGTTCGGGTGCTCGACCTCACACGCGTCATCGCGGGACCCGTCGCGACGCGGACCCTGGCGCTCCTGGGAGCGGAGGTGCTGCGGATCGACGCGCCGCAGCTGCCGGAGATCGCGTGGCAGCATCTCGACACCGGGCACGGCAAGAGGTCGGCGCTGCTGGACCTCACCGGCGCCGGCGATCGAGCCCGCTTCGACGAGCTGGCGGCAGGAGCCGACGTCGTCGTGCTCGGCTACCGGCCCCAGGCGCTGGCACGCCTCGGGCTGGCGCCGGCGGACCTCGCGGCGCGGCATCCCGGAATCGTCGTCGCCCAGCTCTCGGCGTGGGGCACGCCCGACCAGCGCGGCTTCGACAGCATCGTGCAGGCCGCATCGGGCATCTCGTGGATCGAGTCGCGCGACGGGGCGGCGCCGGGCGCGCTCCCGGCGCAGGCGCTCGACCACAGTGCCGGGTACCTCCTCGCTGCGGCGGTCATGGCGCTCCTCGTGCGACGCGACGCCGAGGGCGGATCGTGGCTGGCCGAGACCTCGCTGCGCCGTGTCGCCGCGGAGCTGCTCGGGATGCCGCGGCGCGCGGAGCCGTCGACCTCCGCGCCGGTCGATGCCGGCCGGCACACGCAGACCTTCGATGTCGAAGGCTCGGCCGTGACGACAGTGGGGCCCGTGGTCGCCTTCCCGGGGGGACCGACCGCGTTCGCACCGCCGCGGCCGTGGGGCGGCGACGAGCCCGCCTGGCGCGCGGGCTGATCGCGCGAGCGGAGTCGGGTCCCCTGCCGCGGGCTACGCCTCGGCCGGCCGGCGCCCGGCGCGCAGACTCTGCACGGCGAGGGCGAGCACGCCGGTTCCCGTTCCCCACACCGCACAGGCGGGGGGCAGCACGCGATACGCCAGGTGCTGCGGCGTGAAGGCCGCGTCGAACGGGCCTGAAACGGTGAGGCCCGCGAACCACGCGATCGCCAGCACGACGGGCAGCGACATCCACCAGACCCGGCGGACCCACGGCGGGAGCAGGCGCGACACGGCGGCGGCGTGCCGTCGTCTCAGCCACCGGAGAGACCACGTCCCCAGGATCAGCAGACCCGCGAGGCTGGAGCCGTACTGCAGCCACTTGTACCCGAGGAGCGGCCCCCACTGCGCATCGAGTGCCGGAATCGCCGCAACCCCCCACCGCCCTTCATGCGTGAAGAGGTCCCACACGATGTGGCTGGCGACACCGATCGCGAGCGAGGCCAGAAGCAACGCCACCGTCGACCACGGCGCAGCCCAGCGCTGCGACCGGCTCGGCTGGCGGTTCGCCCCGATGGCCAACGTGTCGCGGAGAGCGCCCGCCGCCGCGCGGTCCCAGTCGTCCGGAAGCCGCGCCGCAAGCCAGCGCGGAGAGAGCTCCCGCGCCGCCGGACGCAGCACGCACCGCCACACCAGGAGGAGCGCCAGCCCCACGAGCATCGTCGCCGGAAGCCACGCGAGGTCATGGGTGCGGCCGTAGCCGAGCGGTCCGAACCGCACGAAGAGCGGCAGGTCGGGCGTCATGGCCCCGATCGCGATCGCCGCCGGAACGAGGGGCGTGCGCACGAACGGAAGCGCGACGACCGCGTGACTGGGGGTGAACGGCATCGAGGACCTCGGCGAGCGGGCTTGCCGGCGCCGCTCAGTCCACGAAGACGCCGGCGAGGGTCTTCTTGCCGCGGCGGAGGACCGAGACACCGCCCGGCAGCGAACCGGTCACGACGGCGGTCTCGTCCTCGACGCGCGCGCCGTCGAGCGAGACGCCGCCCTGCGCGATCGCGCGTCGGGCCTCGCTCAGGCTCGCGACCAGGCCGGTCTCGACGAGCGCCTGCACGACGGGCGTGCCCTCGGCTACGGTCGCGTTCGGGAGCTCGTCGAGGGCATGGCGCAGGGTCCCCGCGTCCAGCGCGGTGAGATCGCCCTGCCCGAAGAGCGCCTCGGACGCGGCGATCACCGCGGCAGCGGCATCCGTCCCGTGCACGAAGGTCGTGACCTCGAGTGCCAGGCGCTTCTGCGCCGCCCGGCGGAAGGGCTCCGCCTCGACGAGCCGCTCGTACTCCTCGATCTCGGCGCGCGCCAGGAAGGTGAAGATCTTGAGGCGCGCGATCACGTCGGCGTCGTCGGTGTTGAGCCAGAACTGGTACATCCGGTACGGGCTGCACATCGCGGCATCCAGCCAGATCGCGTTGCCCTCGCTCTTGCCGAACTTGGTGCCGTCGCTGTTGGTGATGAGCGGCGTCCCGATCGCGTGCACCGACCGGTGCTCCACGTAGTGGATGAGGTCCACGCCGCTCGTGAGGTTGCCCCACTGGTCGGACCCACCGGTCTGCAGGACGCAGCCGTACGTGCGGAAGAGCTCCAGGTAGTCCAGGCCCTGGAGGATCTGGTAGCTGAACTCGGTGTAGCTGATGCCCGCCTCCGAGTTGAGGCGCGCGCTCACCGCGTCCTTCTTGAGCATCGTGCCGACGCGGTAGTGCTTGCCGATCTCGCGGAGGAAGTCGATCGCCGACAGCGGGGCGGTCCAGTCGAGGTTGTTGACGATGCGCGCGGCGTTCTCGCCCTCGAAGCTCAGGAACCGCTCGACCTGGGAGCGCAGGTAGCCGACCCACTCGGCGACCGTCTCCTTCGTGTTGAGGGTGCGCTCCGCACTGGGGCGCGGATCGCCGATGAGGCCGGTGGAGCCGCCGACGAGGCCGAGCGGCTTGTGACCCGCGAGCTGCAGACGGCGCATGAGGAGGAGCTGCACGAGGTTGCCGAGGTGCAGGCTCGGCGCGGTCGGGTCGAATCCGCAGTAGTACGTGATGGGGCCGCCCGAGAGGAGGTCGCGCAGGGCGTCCTGGTCGGTCGAGACGTGCACGAGACCGCGCCAGACGATCTCGTCCCAGACGTTGTCGAACGTCGGGTCGTTCGCGGGCGCGAGCGCACGGACAGCGGGCGGGGCGGTGGCGGATGACACGCGCTTCAGGCTATCAGCGGGGTGTGGATGCCCCGGCTCGTCGTCGGCGCACGCCCGCCTACGGCGTCGCGAACGCCCACCACACGAGGAACGCGCCCGCGAGGGCGATGACCCAGCTCACGAGGCTGCCGATGAGGAAGTACTCGGCGCGGTTGCCCGCGGCGCTGTCGCGCGAGATCTCCGGGAAGCGCACGATGCCCTTCGCCGCGAGGACGGCGGCCAGGAGCGGATACATCGCGGCGAGCGTGAGGGCGAAGACGAGGATCCGCTCGAGCGGGCCGATGAGTCTGCCGCCCTTGAGGGCCGGTTCGACGGCACTTCCCGCACCGGGCGCTGCCGGGGTGATGGATGCCTCGGCGGGGGCCGAGGCATCCGTCGCCGCTTCATCGGGAAGGGCAGGGGATGCCTCGGACCCGGCCACGGGCGGGTCCGCCGAGACGCGGGCGAGCTCGACGTTCTCCTGCTGCAGAGCGGCGCGGACGACGACGTTGGCGGACTCCATGAGGAACACCACTATGCCGACGACGAGGACCGTGTGGTCGAACGTCACGACGCCGACCGGGGTCGCGAGCGCCCACGCACCGCCGATGAGACCTCCGCCGCGCGGCGGGACCGTCGCGAGGAGGACGCCGCACAGCGCTCCGAGGGCGACAGCGGGCCAGAACCCGGCGCGGGCACGCCCGCCCACGGGAGAGAGCCAGACCCAGAGCGCGGCGACGGCGACCGCCCCGAGGGCGGCGACGAGCGCATCCGCGAGCGCGCCGACGATGACGAGCACGACCGCGCCGGCGAGGAGGCCGATCCAGCGGCGTGCGGCGGGGAGGAACTCGCGGACGAGATCGGCGGCGCCCACCGCGAGCAGCACGAGTCCGGCCGCGATCATGCCGCTCCCCTCAGCATCCGGAAGCCTTCGATGACGGCGGCGGCCCCCGCTGTCGCGAGAGCCTGCGAGACAGCGGGCTGGGTGACGCCCTCCTCCTGTGCGAGGTCGCGCTGCGTTCGTCCGAGACAGCGGCCGAGCGTCAGCCGCCGGGCGCGATCGTTCATCCCCCCGACGAGCTGATCGCGGGCGAGGAGGTACGAGTTGGCGAGTGCCGCGGCCGTGTGCACATCAGCATCTTCGTCGGGGGATGCGACGACCCACGTGCGCGCGCTCGGCGCGGCGCGCTGCTGCTTGGCGTGTACGGTTTCGATCGCCGAGCGGGCGGCCCACCAGCCGGGGCCGTCCTGCAGCCGCCCGCTCGCCGATTCGAAGGCGTCGACGGGGCCGATGCCCAGCCCGAAGCGGCACTCGACGCCGTCGGGGAGAGTGAGCTGCACGAGGAGGAGCGAAGCCAGCGCGTCCTCCAGTCGGGCGTAGACGCCCTGCAGTTCGTCGCCGACCGTCGGGCGGAGCGGTTCGACCGCGAGCGGGAGTCGACGTTCGACGTCGGCGATCGCGGAATCGAGGATCCGCTGAGCGTCGGCGCGGTCGGCGAGTCGACGGGACCCGACGATGTCGGCGATCGTTGCGATGACCATCGCATAAGCGTATCACTTATCACCAGGATAGATAAGTGTTCAGCTTATAGAACGCTTGTTATAAGCGTCAGATCCCCAGGGCGTGCACAGCCGTCTGGGCGCGACCGACCAGCTCGAGGCGCTGCTCGCCGACGCGATCGGGCGCCGTTCCTCCCGCGCCCGACCGGGACGCGACAGAGCCTTCGACCGTCAGCACCTCCCGGACCTCCGGCGCGAGGGCCGGGGAGACCGACGCCAGCTGCTCGTCGGTGGCTTCGTGCAATTCGATCCCCTGGTCCTCGCACAGACGCACCAGTGCTCCGGAGATCTCGTGGGCATCGCGGAACGGCACGCCCCGACGCACGAGCCAGTCCGCGACATCCGTCGCCAGTGAGAAGCCCAGCGGGGCGAGCCGCGCCATGCGCTCCGTGTCGAACGCGAGAGTGGAGACCATGCCCGCGAAAGCCGGCAGCACGAGCTCGAGCGTCGTGACCGAGTCGAACACCGGCTCCTTGTCCTCCTGCAGATCGCGGTTGTACGCGATCGGCAGGCCTTTGAGCGTCGTCAGGAGTCCCGCCAGATTGCCGACCAGCCGGCCGGCCTTGCCGCGAGCGAGCTCGGCGATGTCGGGATTCTTCTTCTGCGGCATGATGCTCGACCCCGTCGAGTAGCCGTCGTCGAGGGTGACGAACCCGAACTCGCGCGTGTTCCAGAGGATGATGTCCTCCGCGAAGCGCGACACGTCTATCCCGATCTGGGCGGCGATGTAGGCGAACTCGGCGACCACGTCCCGCGCCGACGTGCCGTCGAGGGAGTTCTCGGACGGGCGCGACAGACCGAGCTCCCCGGCCACGAGGGCCGGGTCGAGACCGAGGCTCGACCCGGCGAGCGCTCCCCCGCCGTAGGGCGACACGGCTGCCCGCGCGGACCAGTCGCGCAGGCGCTCGAGGTCGCGCACGAGCGGCCACGCGTGCGCTTGGAGGTGATGGGCGAGCAGGATCGGCTGAGCGTGCTGGAGGTGCGTGCGTCCGGGCATGATCGCGTCGGCGTGCGCTTCGGCCTGGGCGACGATCGCATCGATGAGGCGCAGGATGTCGCGCGCGATGACCCTCGAATGATCGAGCAGGTACATCCGCACGAGGGTCGCGATCTGGTCGTTGCGGCTCCGGCCGGCGCGGAGCTTGCCACCGAGCTCGGGACCGACCTCGCGCAGGAGAGCCGCCTCGAGGGCGCCGTGGACGTCCTCGTCGCCGGGGGCAGCGCGGAGTGTGCCGTCCTGGATGCCTCGGGCGAGGACGTCCAGGCCCGCGTGCATCGCACGCTCCTCTTCGCCGGTCAGATAGCCCGCCGCCGCGAGGGCCTTGGCGTGTGCGTGCGAGCCTGCGATGTCGTAGAGCGCGAGGGTCCAGTCGAAGTGGGTCGAGCGGCTGAGCGCCGCGAGCTCGGGAGACGGCCCGGACGCGAACCGCGCACCCCACAGCGCGCCCTCGTTGGTTCCTTCGCCCTTCGCGTCACTCACGCTCCCAGCCTATCGGCGCGCCCGGCGGGCCTCTTGCGGCGGTGCCCCTTCACCTGGCGCTCACTTGGCGGGAACCGTCGCCCGGGGACGCGGCATCCGACCGAATGCGCCACCTGGATGCGCGAGCCCGCTGGGCCGCCGCGCTTACTTGGCGGGAACCGTCGCCCGGGAACGCGGCATCCGACCGAATACGCCACGTGAACGGATGCCACCGCGCGGTGTGGTGTCCTCCCCACCGCCTGGTCGGGCGACCGCTGTCCACTCTTCGGGCGGATGACACGCAGGAGGACTGCCCGCGGCACAGGGTGGATCATCACTCCGCGACCACGGCCCCTTCCCGATGACCTGGGCGACGCCTTCTCCACGCGCGCCGCGCTGAATGCGGGCGTCTCCGAGCGACGCCTCCGCGCACGAGATCTGGAGGCCCCGTTCCACGGCGTCCGCACACGCCGGGCTGAGGCATCCCTGGATCCAGGAGACGAGCACCCGGCCGCGGTCGAAGCGGTGCGGCTGACGTCGGCGCTCGAGGTCCGTGCGCGGGCATTCGCCACCGTGGCGCCGCCGGGCTCGTTCTCGTTCGGGGTCACCGCTGCCGCTCTGTGGGGACTCCCCCTGCCCCTTCGCGTGTTGCGACGCGCGGGGGACACGAGCAGCCCGCCGGCGGCGCGACCACGAAAACCGGATGTCGCGGTCCTCCGCCCACACCGCGCCGTGCGGTCCGCGGGGGTCCGGGCGCGGCAGCTCGATCCGCGGCTGATCGGAATCGTGGAGCGCAGTGGGCTCCGTGTCACCGATCCGGCGACGACGTGGATCTATCTGGCTCCCGAGCTCACCGTCGACGAGCTGATCGTCGTGGGGGATGCCATCGTCCACGAGCCGCGCATCCGCGGGATGATCCGCGGCGCGACGGGTTCCGGCCTCGCGACGATCGAGGACCTCGCGTGCGCTCTCGCTCTCGGTCGCCGGCAAGGCGCGGCGAAGCTTCGCGCGGCGCTTCCTCACCTGCGGGTCGGTGCGGCGTCGCCGCCCGAGACCCGGCTTCGGCTCGCATGCGTCCGGGCGGGACTCCCGGAGCCCCACCTGGACTACGACGTCTTCGATGCCCGGGGACACCCGATCGGCTTCACCGAACTCGCCTTCGTCGAGTACCGGGTACTCGTCGAGTACGAGGGGGATCATCACCGTCGCGATCGGCGGCAGTGGAATCGCGACATCGAGAAGCACGCCGCCTGCGTCGCGGCGGGCTGGGAGGTCGTCCGCCTCACCGCGGACCACGTGCGACCGAATTGCGGTCCGGCCGTACGGCGAATCCGCGACGCCCTCTGGAGGGCGGGCTGGCGTCCCTGAGCGCCCCCGACCTTCGGCTTCACCCGGCGCGAACCGCCGCTTCGGGGCCCGGCATCCGACGGACTGCGCCAAGTGAATCCGGACCGACCTCGACGCACGCGGAGGGGGGCCGACGACCGAGAAGTTCAGTTGGCGGAAGTCGTCGCTTCGGAGCGGCGCAAGCGACGGGATGCGCCAGGTGAATCAAGGTGGCATCGACATTCGAGCGGCATCGGAGGGTGCGGGGAGAGGTCAGCGCGGCGGGGCTCCGACGGGAGTCCGGGCCGGCACGAGCAGCCGGGCCAGCCTGTCCGTGCCCCCCTCCAGCGGCCCCCGACCGATCAGGAGCGCCCATGCCGTGCATGCGAGCAGGATCCCGACGGACAGCGGGACGAAGGGCTCGAGGTCGCGGAAGGGCTCCAGCCTTCGCGTGCTGCCGAGCGCGATCAGGGCCCAGATCGCCCAGGCGACGATCTGCGCGGTGTAGGCGGTGAGAGGCATCGATCCCATCGCACGGAGGGGAAGGACGATCCACACGACCGCCGTCCGGCACACCAGGAGGCATGCGGCGAGGACCGCGAGGGCGAACCCGCCGGAGCCGATCACCTCCAGGACGCCGCTCGAGTGCGGGCGGGCCGTCCAGACCGCGGCCTGCAGCGACAACGACTCCGCCGCGACCCCGGATCCCGTGGCCGCGTCGAGTCCGTAGCCGATCGCGGCCAGCGCCGCCCCCGCGGCGAGGGCGAACCCCTGGACGCGCAGGCTTCCGATGCCCGCGCGGGCGAGCCCGAGCCCGGCGAGGAGGAAGGCGATCCAGACGGGAAAGGGGTAGTGCCAACCGAGCAGCCGGGAGACGATGTCGCCCTCGCGAGTGGACCAGAAGGTGAGCGCATCGAGCCACGCCTGGACCCACGGCATCACGAGCGCGACGGCGGCCGCGAGGGCGAAGAGCGTGCGCGCGCGAAGCCGCGTGAAGGGCAGGGCCAGGACGAAGAGGATCGCGTACGCCGGAAGGATCACGAAGACCGGGACGAACGTCGCGATGAGGGCGGCGCCGATCGCCCACAGCACGGCGGCGCGGACCAGCAGCCGCCCGTGGGCGATGCGCATGTCCTCGGGGGGCAGCGGGCGACGACCGCCCGTGACGAGACCGATGGAGACGCCGGCGAGCGTCGCGAAGAGGATCGACGACCTGCCGTCCACGATCGCCATCCAGGTCGAGGCGTCGGTCCAGGCCAGCTCGGGGCGCGTCAGCAGGTGGGCCGTCAGCATCCCGAGGATCGCGAGCCCGCGGGCGAGGTCCACGCCTGCGACCCGGGAGGGGCCGTGGAGCCGCTCCCAGCAGGACCGCAGACGGTCGTTCACTCCTGCCGGAGCAGCCAGACGAGGAGCGCCTTCTGAGCGTGGAGGCGATTCTCCGCTTCGTCCCACACCACGCTCTGCGGCCCGTCGATGACCTCTGCGTCCACCTCGTACCCGCGATCGGCGGGGAGGCAGTGGATGAAGATCGCGCCGGGCTTCGCGAGGCTCATGAGCTCCTGCGTGACCTTGTACCCACCGAGGTCGCGCAGGCGCGCCAGCTTCTCCTCCTCTTTGCCCATCGACACCCAGGTGTCCGTCACGATGACGTCGGCTCCGGCCGCCGCCTCGTTGGGGTCGGTGTAGAGGGTCACGGAGCCGCCCGTCTCGGCGGCGCGGCGATCCGCGTCGGCCACGACGTCATCGCGCGGCGCGTAGTCCTCGGGGGAGGCGACGCGGACGTGCATGCCGGCCGTCACGCAGGCCAGCACGTAGGAGTGCGCCATGTTCGAGCGGCCGTCGCCGAAGAAGGCCAGCGTGAGCCCCTGGAGCTCGCCCTTGTGCTCCTTGATCGTGAGCAGGTCCGCCAGCAGCTGGCATGGGTGGAAGTCGTCGCTCAAAGCGTTGATGACGGGGACCCTCGTCCCGGCAGCCATCTCCTCGAGCCCGGCCTGGGCGTACGTGCGCCACACGATCGCCGCGACCTGGCGCTCCAGCACCCGGGCGGTGTCGCTGGGCGTCTCCTTGCCTCCGAGCTGACTGTTCGCCGTCGAGATGATGAGCGGCGATCCGCCGAGGTCGGCGATGCCGACGGCGAACGAGACCCGCGTGCGCGTCGAGGACTTGTCGAAGATGACCGCGACCGTCTGGGGCCCCGCGAGCGGCGTGAGCTTCCAGCGGTCCTTCTTCAGGGCGAGCGCGAGGTCGAGGATCTCGCCCTGCTCGGCCTGGGAGAGGTCGTCGTCGCGCAGCAGGTGACGGGTCACGCGCGCACCTCGGCGTCCGCGTCGTCGAGCACCAGGGCGTCGGCGACCGTCGCCAGCGCCGCCGCGAACAGATCGGCGAACTCGTCGATCTCGACATCGCCGATGTTCAGAGCCGGCGCAAGGCGGATGGTGTCGTCGTTGGCGGCGTTGATGATGAGCCCGTGCTCCTGGGCGGCGGCCACGACAGCCTTGGCGACAGGATGCGTCAGCCCGATGCCGACGAGGAGGCCGCGGCCGCGGCATCCATCCACGAGCGGCGAGGCGATCCTCTCGACGACGTCCCGCAGCTGGCGGCCGCGCTCCGCGGCGTTGGCGACCAGGTCGGCCCGTTCGATCTCGCCCAGCACGGCTCCCGCCACGGCGGTGCCGAGGGCGTTGCCGCCGAACGTCGAGCCGTGCGTGCCGGGGTAGAACAGGTCGCTCGCTGCTTCGAAGGTGATGAGCGCTCCGATGGGGAAGCCGCCGCCGATGCCCTTCGCCACGGTGATCGCGTCCGGCGTGATGCCCTCGTGCTGGAACGCGAACCACTCCCCCGTGCGTCCTGCGCCGGTCTGGATCTCGTCGACGATGAGCAGCGCGCCGTGACGCCGCGTCAGCTCGCGCGCCACACGGAGGTAGCCCTCGGGCAGCTCCACCACGCCCGCCTCGCCCTTGATCGGCTCGACGAAGAGTGCCGCGACGCGATCGTCGATCGCCGCCTCGAGGGCCTCGACGGTGGAGTCGAGGAACTCGACGCCCCCGACCATGGGCTGGAAGGGCTCCTGCATCCAGGGCTTGCCGGTCAGGGCGAGCGTGCCCATCGTGCGGCCGTGGAAGGCGTCTTTGAGCGAGAGGATGCGGGGACGGTCGGCGCCTCCGTGAAGCCGCGCGAGCTTGAACGCGGCCTCGTTGGCCTCGGCGCCGGAGTTGCCGAAGTACACGCGGCCCGACGGACCGGTGCCGGCGAGGCGCTTGAGGCGCGCCGCGAGGTCGAGCTGAGGCTGTGTCGCGAAGTAGTTCGAGACGTGCGCGAGCGTCGCCGCCTGAGCCGCGATGGCCTCGACGAAGACCGGGTGCGCATGACCGAGCGAGTTGACCGCGATCCCTGCGAGGAAGTCGAGGTAGCGTCGCCCGTCACCATCCCACAGGTACGCGCCCTCCCCGCGCGTGAAGAGCGCCATGCGGTCGCCGAAGCTGCGCACGAGGTCGCGCCCCGCGTCATCCTGCCACGTCGTCGTCGTCATCCGACCACCACCTCCGTTCCGATTCCCTTGTTCGTGAAGATCTCGACGAGCACCGAGTGCGGTACGCGTCCGTCGATGATCGCCGCCGTGTCGACGCCGCCCTCGACCGCGTCCAGGCACGCCTGCATCTTGGGGATCATGCCGGACTCGAGGCCGGGCAGCATCTCGCGCAGCTCGCTGGAGGTCAGGTGCGCCACGAGCGAGTCGCGATTCGGCCAGTCGGCGTACAGCCCCGGGACGTCGGTCAGCACGACCAGCTTCGCGGCGCCGAGCGCGGTCGCGAGAGCGGCGGCCGCGGCATCCGCGTTGACGTTCAGCGAGTGCCCGGGATTGTCGAGGTCCGGGGCGATGCTCGAGACGACGGGGATGCGCCCCGCCGCCAGCTGGTCGAGCACAGGCTGCGGGTCGACCTCGACGACGTTCCCGACGCGGCCCAGATCGTGCTCGACGCCGTCGACCGTCACGCCTCGGCGGCGCCCGCCGAACAGGCCGGCATCCTCCCCCGAGAGTCCCGCCGCGATGGGCCCGTGCGCGTTGATCTTGGCGACCAGCTGCGGGTTGATCTGGCCTGTGAGCACCATGCGCACGACCGAGATCGCCTCGGTCGACGTCACGCGGTAGCCGCCCTTGAACTCGCTCGGGATTGCGAGGCGGTCGAGCATCGACGAGATCTGCGGGCCACCGCCGTGCACCACGACCGGTTTGATCCCGACGTAGCGGAGGTACGCGATGTCGGCGGCGAAGGCGTCCTGCAGCTCCTCCGACACCATGGCGTTGCCGCCGTACTTTATGACGACGATCTGGTCGCTGAAGCGGCGCAGCCACGGCAGCGACTCGATGAGGGTGGCCGCTCGCGCGCTGGCTTCCTCGGGGTCGGTCTCCTGGAGGTGGTCGGTCATGTCGCGTAGGCGCTGTTCTCGTGGACGTAGTCGTGCGTCAGGTCGTTCGTGAGGATCGTCGCGGCGGCGTCGCCGACCTTGAGGTCGATCACGAGGCTCGTCGCCCGCGGCGTGAGGTCGACGGCCTCGCGCGGCTGGTCCGGCCCGCCCTCCGAGCACACGCGGACGCCGTTCATCCAGACGTCGACGTCGTACGGATCGAAGTCCGCCGCCGTCGTGCCGATCGCTGCGAGAACGCGGCCCCAGTTCGGGTCGTTGCCGAAGATCGCCGCTTTGAAGAGGTTGTTTCGCGCCACCGAGCGACCCACCTCGACGGCATCCTCCTCGGATGCGGCATGGACGACCTCGATCGTGATGTCGTGGCTCGCGCCCTCGGCGTCGCTCTGGAGCTGCCGCGCGAGGTCGCCGCACGCGTCGGCCAGCGCGGCCCGGAACGCGTCCGGGTCCGGAGTGATGCCCGATGCACCGCTCACGAGGAGTGAGACCTGGTCGTTGGTGGACATGCAGCCGTCGGAATCGAGGCGGTCGAAGCTCACGCGGGTCGCGGCGCGCAGGTGCGCGTCGGCCTCCTCAGCGGACAGCACGGCGTCGGTCGTGAGCACGACCAGCATCGTGGCGAGGCCGGGTGCCAGCATCCCCGCGCCCTTGGCCATTCCGCCGATCGTCCAGCCGTCGCCCGCGTGGACGGTGCGCTTGGGACGCGAGTCGGTCGTCATGATGGCTTCGGATGCCGCGTCGCCGCCGTCGGCGCGGAGGCTCGCGATCGCCTGCTCGGTGCCGTCGATCACCTTCGCGCGGAAGGCCTCGTCGCCCGTGCCGATGAGCCCCGTCGAGCAGATCAGGATGTCGCCGGCGCTCACGCCGAGGAGCTCGGCGGCCTTCTCGGCGGTCTGATGCGTTGTCTGGAACCCGAACGATCCCGTGAAGCAGTTCGCGCCGCCGGAATTGAGGACGATCGCCTCGACGACGCCGTCGCGGACGACCTGCTCCGACCACAGGATCGGGTTCGCCTTCGCGCGGTTGCTCGTGAAGACCGCCGCGCCGACCTTGAGCGGTCCGCGGTTGACGACCACCGCCACGTCGGGCCTCCCGGTGGACTTCAGTCCCACCACGACCCCGGCGGCTTCGAATCCCTGCGGCGCGGTGACGGTCATGCTGCTGCTCCTGGATTCCCGGGGCTCACGGTGCGACTCCGTTCACGGTGAGACCCCGGTCCTCGGGAAGGCCGAGGGCGAGGTTCATGGACTGGACGGCGGCGCCCGCCGTGCCCTTCCCGAGGTTGTCGACGGCGGCGACGACCGTCACGCGGTTCGCGTCGCGGTCGATCGCGAGGCCCAGGAGCGCGGTGTTGGCGCCGATCACGTCGGCCGTCCGGGGGAACTGTCCCGCCGGCAGCAGCTGGACGAACCTCTCGTCGCCGTACGCCGTCTCCCACGCGCCGCGGATGTCGTCGTCGGTCGCGCCGGGTGCGATCGGAGCCGTGGACGTCGCCAGGATGCCGCGCGCCATGGGCACGAGGACGGGCGTGAAGGAGATGCGGATCGCCGAGGCATCCGTCCCCTTGTCGGAGGAAGGCGCGGATGTCGGAGCATGCGCGGCGGATCCTCCGACCTTCGCCGAATCGTCCGACCGGGCGGCGGCGAGCGCCTGGCGGATCTCGGGGATGTGGCGGTGGGAGCCGCCGACGGCGTAGGGGTTGGCGGTGCCGAGGATCTCGCTCGCGAGCAGGTTGGTCTTGAGGCTCTTGCCCGCGCCCGAGGGGCCGACGGCGAGGACCGACACGATGTCGGACGCATCGATGACCCCCGCGGCGACGCCGGGGGCGAGGCTCAGGCTCACGGTGGACGCGTTGCAGCCGGGTGCAGCGATGCGGGTCGCGCCGACGAGCTTCTCGCGCTGCTTCCCGCCTGCCACCGGGAGTTCGGGAACCCCGTAGGCCCAGGGCTCGTGGAAGGCGCCGCCATAGAACCTGTCCCAGTCCGCCGACGCTGTTAGCCGGTGGTCGGCGCCTGCGTCGATGACCAGGGCGGCGTCGGTCAGGGCATCCGTGTACTGGCCCGACTGCCCGTGAGGCAGCGCGAGGAAGACGATGTCGTGCCCCGCCAGCACCTCCGGCGTGGTCTCGTCGAGCGTCAGGTGGGCGAGCGAGCGGAGATGGGGCTGGTGCTGGACGAGAGGCTGCCCCGCGTTCGAGTGGGCCGTCACCGTGCGGATCTCGACGTCGGGATGCGCGGCGAGGATCCGGAGGATCTCGCCGCCCGCATAGCCGGATGCGCCGGAGACGGCGACCGAATATGTCATGGATTCCACCTTAAGGCGTGGGCGCGGGGACGAAGTTCAGCCGACTCCCGTATGACGGGATCGGGGAAGGCGGCGACGCCCGGCAGGGTTCCCGAAGGGACCGCGCGACGCATCGCTCCTCCCTTGGATCGCGGGGAGATCCTCGCGAGGACTCGCTACGCTCGTCGTCGGCTTGCGCCGAGCCCCCTGAGTCGGCGTCCGCCCTGACGTCGGCGCGCGGAAACGACGCTCGCAGTGAGCGTCCGGGGACCCGGGGCGGCCGAAGGCATGCCGCGACGATACCGGTGGCGCCGAACGTTGCCAAATCGGCTGCCCGCGACGCGCGCACCCCTCCGGTCACCCGAGGTCCGCGAGGACGGCCAGCTCGTCGGTCCGGGGCAGTCCGGATCGGCGCTCCCGGTCGAGCCCTCGTTCCCTCTCGTCGGCGAGGGTGTCGCGGAGCGTCCGGTCGAGGGGGCGGAGGGATCCGCCGAGGTTCCGGTAGACGCTGTTCGTGCGCGTCGCGAAGCCGTTCATATCGGCCGGGAGCCATAGCGGCAGAGCCCGCGGGCCCATCCAGTACGCGACGTCGTGCTCCTGCAGCAGCGCGTCGTCGGCGGAACGCACCTCACCCGTGTGCCCGGCGACGGTGCGGGCGTGCTCGAGGAGATCGCCGAGCGGCATGGGATCGCCGATGGCGTTGGCGATGCCCGCCCAGCCGGTTCGGCCGACGGACACGAGGAACGCCGCGAGATCGCGCACGTCGATGACCTGGACGCTGCGCCCCCCGGTCTGCGGGACGAGGACCGGCTCGTCGCCCGCCATCGCGAAGCGGGCGACCCAGTACCCGAAGCGGTCGGAGGGGTCTCCGGGACCCACGATCAGGCCGGGCCGGACGATCGCCGCGCGAGGCTCCAGAGCTGCGCGGACGGATGCCTCGGCCGCGACCTTCGCGCGTCCGTAGTCGTACTCGTCACCGGGGCGGGCCGGCTCGAGCAGCGCCGCGGACTCGTCGGCGCCCTCGACGTCGACGGCTGCATAGACCGACAGGGTGGAGACGTACGTCCAGTGCGCCGCGCGGTCGGCGAGCGCCGAGACGGCGGCCTCGACATGGCGGGCGTCGGAGGAGATGTCGACCACCTCGTCCCAGTCGCGATCCATGACGCCGTCGTAGGCATCCGGGGCAGCCCGGTCGGCCTCGACGAGCGCGGCTCCGTCGGGGGCCGGCCGCGTGCCGCGCGCCAGGCAGGTCACCTCGGCGCCCGCGGCGATCCAGTCCCGCGCGAGCCATCCGCTCAGCCAGCCGGTGCCGCCCAGGACGAGGACGGACGTCACTCCCCGACGACCTTCTCGTCGAGGAACGCGAGCACGCGGGCCCACGCCTCCATCGCGTGGGCGGCGCTGTAGCGGCTGCCGGTGTCGTTGAAGAAGGCGTGCTGCGCGCCGGGATACACCACCGCTTCGAACTCCACCCCGGCATCGGCCATCGCCTGGCGGACGCCGGGGAGTGCGTCGACGAGCGCCTGGTCCTGCTCGCCGTACAGCGCGAGCACCGGGGCCTGGATCTGCGCGATCCGCTCCGCCGACGGTGCCGTGCCGTAGAACGGGACGACGGCCCGAAGCCGGGCATCCGACGCGGCGAGCGCGAAGGCATACGTGCCCCCGAAGCAGAAGCCCGTGACCGCGACGCGGCCGCCGACGTCAGGCTGGTCCTCCAGCCAGTCCACGACGCTGCGCAGCGCCGGTACGGCCCACTCCGCATAACCCGGAGCCCTCATCTCGGAGAGGGCGTCCCGCAGGCGGGGCTGCGCAGCGGTGCGCACCTCCTCGTCGGGGCTGTTCAGAAGGCCGAAGAGCTCCTCGCCGAGCTGCGGCTCGACCCCGGCTCTGCTCAGGATGTCGGGCGCCGCGACGAGCCATCCCTCGTCGGCGAAGCGGTCGGCGACATCGCGGATGTGGTCGACGAGCCCCCAGATCTCATGGATGACGACGAGGCCTCCGACGGGTCGGCCCGCGGGCCGTGCGACGTACACGTCGAACCCGGTGGCGTCGGGTGCGGTCAGCTGGATGGTCTCGGCCACGCGTCTCCTCCGTCGGGGGCTTTCCAACCTACGCCCGCGACGAGGTCTCCCGGCGGGTCCGATGCATCCGGTCTCGTCGCTTCGCTCCTCGCTCGACCACCGGATCGCCCGTCGTCACTCGCGGAGGGATGCCCCGAAGCGCGAGGACGCCGCGGCCACGCCGGCGAGCTTCGCCTCGGTCGCCTCGGCCGCCGTCAGGGTTCGGTCGGGCGCGCGGAAGCGCAACGCGAACGTCAGGCTCTTCGAACCCTCGGGAAGACCCTGGCCGCGATAGTCGTCGACGAGTCGTGCCGATTCGAGCAGCTCCCCCGCGCCCTCGACGAGCGCGGCACGTGCCGCGGCCGCGGGCACCTCCGCGGGCAGCACGAGCGAGACGTCCTGCGTCGCGGCGGGGAACGTCGACAGCGACGCCGCGACGACCTTCTCGCCCGCGAGCGACAGGATCAGGTCCAGGTCGATCTCGGCGACGTAGACGCGACCCGGGAGGTCGGATGCCTCGGCGACGGCGGGCAGCACCTCTCCGACGTAGCCGACCTCGGTCGTGCCGACCGAGAGCACTCCCGTGCGTCCCGGGTGCAGCGCCGCTCGCTCGCCCTGCGCCACGTCGATCGAGACCCCGGCGGCCGCGCCGATGATCCGCACGGCGTCCAGCGCGTCGGCGAGCTCGGCCGCGACAGGCGGCTGTCCCGGCTGCTTGGCGACGACGCTCCCCGTCAGGAGCACGGCCACGTGGCGGTGCTGCGGCGGGATGGAGGCATCGAGCTCGGCCAGGGTCGCGGCATCCGGTCGCACCGCGAGAGGCGGAACGAACGACGTGCCGTAGCGAACGCCCGCCTCCGGGAGGAAGACGGTGCCCGTCTCGAAGAGCGAGAGATCGGAGAGACCGCGCGACTGGTTGCGGTGGGCGACCTGCAGGAGGCCCGGAACGAGCGACCGCCGCAGGAACGGCGACTGCCCGTCGAGCGGGTTCGCCAGCCGCACCGACGGGAGGTGCCCCCCCGACGGCGAGCCGTGCAGGTCGTTGAGCTCCTCGGTCGTGAATCCGAACGACGGCGTCTCGACGAACCCCGCCGCGGCGAGCGCGTTGGCGACGCGGCGACGGCCCTGCTGCGCCGAGGTCAGGCCGCGCCCCGAGGGCGGGAGGGGCAGCACCGACGGGATGCGGTCGTAGCCCTCGATCCGGGCGACCTCCTCGGCGAGCGTCCACTTGTCGGTGAGGTCGGGGCGCCATGACGGGGGCGTCACGCGCCACCCCTCGCCCGGCGCGGAGGAGGACGGATCCACGTGGCATCCGATCGTCTCGAGCGCGTCGACGATCTCCTCCCGGCTGTACTGGACCCCGATGATGCCCTGCACGAAGCCGACGGGAAGCTCGATCGCGCGCGTCTCGAGCGTGCGCGAGAGCGCGCCTCCGCTGCGCGTGTCGGTGCCGCCGGCGTACTGGACCATGAGCTCGGCGACCCTGGCCGCCGCGACGAAGGGGATCGCGGGGTCGACGCCGCGCTCGAAGCGACGGGATGCCTCGCTCGGGAGCTTGTGCCGACGGGCCGTGCGTGCGATCGACACGGGGTCGAACGTCGCCGCCTCGATCAGCACGTTGCGGGTGGTGTCGCTCATCTCCGTCGTGCCGCCGCCCATGACGCCCGCGAGGCCGATGGGACCCGAGGCATCCGTGATGAGGAGGTCTTCGGCAGACAGCGCGCGGACCTTGCCGTCGAGCGTCGCGAGCTGCTCGCCCGCAGTCGCGCGGCGGACCGTGATGCCGCCCTGCAGCTTGTCGAGGTCGTAGCCGTGGATCGGCTGCCCGAGCTCGAGCATCACGTAGTTGGTGATGTCGATCAGTATCCCGAGGGAGCGGATGCCGGCGAGCGTCAGCCGCGCGACCATCCACGCGGGCGTCGGCTTGGTGGGGTCGACGTCCCGGACGATGCGCGCGACGAACTCCGTCGCTCCGGCTCGGCCGCGGATGGGGGCGGCGTCGTCGACGGCCACCTCGAACGCCTTCTCGTCGACCAGGCCGACTTCGTCCCGTTCGCGGAGTCCGGGGTCGCGGAAGGCGGCACCGGTCGCATGCGAGTACTCGCGCGCGACGCCGCGCACCGACAGCGCGTAGCCGCGGTCGGGCGTGACGTTGATGTCGACGGCGACGTCGTCGAGGCCGAGCAGCGCGACGGCGTCGGTGCCGACGGGTGCGTCGATGCCGAGCTCGACGAGGCGGAGGATGCCGGAGTGCTCGTCGCCGAGCCCCAGCTCCTTCGCCGACGCGATCATGCCGTCCGAGACGTGCCCGTAGGTCTTGCGCGCCGCGATCGGGAACGGGCCGGGCAGCACCGAGCCGGGCATGGTCACCACGACCTTGTCGCCGGCGAAGAAGTTGCGGGCGCCGCACACGATGCCGTGGACGGCCGGACCGCCGTCAGCGGCGAGCTCGTCGTCCGCGGCGACGCGCACCTGGCACCATCGGATCGTCTTGCCGTTCGACTGCGGCTCCTCGACGAACTCGACGACCTCGCCCACGACGATCGGCCCCCGGAGGTCGAAGCGGTGGACGTCCTCCTCCTCGAAGCCGACGCGCACGAGCGCGGCGAGGACGTCGTCGGCCGAGGCATCCGTCGGCACGTCGACGTACTCCCGCAGCCACGAAAGCGGAACCCGCATCAGACCACCATCCCGAACTGCTCGCTGAAGCGGACGTCGCCCTCGGCCATGTCGCGCATGTCCTGCACGTCGGAGCGGAACATGAGCGTGCGCTCGATGCCCATGCCGAAGGCGAAGCCCGAGTACTCCTCGGGGTCGATCCCGGCGGCGCGCAGCACGTTCGGGTTGATCATCCCGCAGCCGCCCCACTCGATCCAGCGGGCACCGCCCTTGAACGTCGGGTGCCACAGGTCCAGCTCGGCCGACGGCTCGGTGAAGGGGAAGTAGTTGGCACGGAAGCGCGTCTTCGCCTCGGGTCCGAACAGCACGCGCGCCGCGTGGTCGAGCGTGCCCTTCAGGTGCGCCATCGTGATGCCGCGGTCGACGACGATGCCCTCGAACTGCGTGAACACCGGCAGGTGGGTCGCATCGAACTCGTCCGTGCGGTACACCCGCCCCGGGCACAGCACGTACAGCGGCAGGTCGCGCTCGAGCATCGAGCGGACCTGGACGGGGCTGGTGTGGGTGCGCATGACGAGATGACGCTCGACGGGGTCGACGAAGAAGGTGTCCTGCATCTGACGGGCCGGGTGGTCCTCATCGAAGTTGAGGGCGTCGAAGTTGAACCACTCGTGCTCGAGCTCGGGTCCCTCCGCGATCTCCCAGCCCATCCCGACGAAGAGGTCGGCGACCTCCTCCTGGAGCAGGGAGATGGGATGCCGCGCCCCGACGCGTGCCCGCTGCGCGAGCGCCGTGATGTCGACGCGCTCGGCTTCGAGCCGGGCGGCGGTCTCGGCCTCGGCGACCGCGGCCTCCCGCGCGGCGAGGGCCTGGTTCACGCGCCCGCGCGCCTGGCCGATGAGCTTTCCGAACTCGGCCTTCTTCTCCGGCGCGACCTCGCGCAGCCGCGCGTTGAGCTTCGCCAGCGTCGAGCCCTCGGCGCTGTGCGCGCTGCGCGCGGCCTTCAGGTCAGCCGTCGTGGCGGCGCCGGCGATCGCCGCGAGGGCCGCCGCGACCGCGTCATCCACCGCCTCGGGGGTGATCTCCAGAACGTCAGACACGAGGGTCGAGTCTACCGGCGGGCGGATGCCGCTCCCGTCCGCGCTACGAGCCGCCGGCGTCGCGCTCGATGACGTCGAGCTCCTGCTGGGCCGCGAGAAGCGCCGTGTCGGTCGTCGGCGCATTGCCGACGCCGGGACCGAGGCCCGCCCCCGCGACGGCGACCGTCCGCGGCGAGCGCCGCAGTCGCTTCTCGACGACGTAAGCGGCGTAGGAGAGGATCAGGCAGAGCACGACGTAGATCGCGCCGGCGACGAGAGCGGCCGGGATGAGGGGCGACCCGAGCACGGCGTTGGAGCCGAGGGTGCGGGCGAAGTACAGCAGCTCCGGGTACGTGATGATGAACCCGAGCGCCGTGTCCTTCAAGCACACCACGAGCTGGGAGATGATGACCGGCAGCATGGCGCGGATCGCCTGGGGCAGGAGGATCAGCCTCAGCACGCCCGACTTGCGCAGCCCGATCGCGAAGCCCGCCTCGCGCTGACCCCGCGGGAGCGATTCGACCCCCGCCCGGATGACCTCGGCGAGAACGGAGCCGTTGTAGGCGATGAGCGCGATGACGACCGCCCAGTAGGACGGCATCTTGATCCCGATGACGGGCAGGCCGTAGTAGAGCAGGATCATGAAGACGAGCACCGGGATGGCGCGGAAGACCTCGGTGATCGCCGTGATCGGCAGCCGGATCCAGGCGTGGTCGGAGAGACGGCCGATGGCGAGCACGAAGCCGAGGATGAGCGCTCCGACGGCGGCGACCGCGAAGGCCGCGAGCGTGCGCAGGGTCGCGAGCCCGAACTGCTCCCAGATGCGCGTGAAGGTGAAGGCGTACCACTTCTCGGCGCTGAACTGACCGGTCACCCAGAAGCGGTAGATGACGAAGCCCAGGATGCCGAGCACGACGAGGATCGTGACGATACCGAGGATCCGGTTGCGGACGACGGCCTTCGGTCCGGGCACGTCGTAGAGGACGGAGCTCGTGCTCATCGCGCGATCCTCCACTTCCGCTCGAGGATGCGCTGGACCCACGCCAGGAGGAACACCATGATGACGAAGACCACCATGACGAGCAGGATCGTCACGAGCTGGTTCTCCCCCTTCTCGCTCATGTCGGCGCGGATGTTGCCGAGATTCACCACGGCGAAGCCCGCGGCGACGGTCGTGTTCTTGAGGAGGGCGATGAAGACGCTCATCATCGGCGGGATGACCGACCGCGCGGCCTGCGGCAGGACGATGAGACTCATCACCTGACCGAAGGTGAGCCCGAGCGCGCGCGCGGCCTCGGCCTGCCCGACGGGGACGGTGTTGACGCCGGAGCGGATCGTCTCGGCGACGTAGGTCGCCGTGTAGATGCCGAGCGCCCACACCGCGAGCACGAGGAAGTTCGCGCGTCCCGGCAGAAGGAGCGGGACGCAGAAGGCGAAGAAGAACATCACGAGCGTGAGGGGGGTGTTGCGGATCCAGTTCACGTACACCGCGCCGACCGAGCGCGCGATGGGAACCGGTGAGACGCGCATCGCCCCGACGATGACGCCGAGCACGAGCGCGATGAGCCCTCCGCCGACGAAGAGCACGAGTGTGCCCCACAGCGCCTCGAGCCAGACGTCGGGGTAGTCGATGATCTGGTTCACCGCGGCATCCTCCTCCTTTCGTGGTCCTCAGCCGGGACGGTGGCGCCCGCCGTGAGCGGGCGCCACCGGGTCGGCCGTCAGCTGACGGGATCGGTCTGGGGCTGCTCGCCCGTGACGCCGGCCGGGCCAAGGTTCTTGTCGAAGACGGCCTGCCAGATGTCGCCGCCGTCGGTGAACATGGTGTTGATGAACTCCTGCAGCGCGGTGTCGCCCTTGGCAAGGCCCACGCCGTAGCGCTCCTCGCTGAAGACGTCGCCGACGACCTTGAGGTTGTCGGGGTCCTGTGCCGCGTAGCCGATGAGGATCGCCTCGTCGGTGGTGACGGCATCCACCTGCCCGCTCTTGAGCTGCTCCACGCACTGCGAGTACGTGTCGAACTCCGTGGTCGTGGCGTCGGGATAGTCGTCCTTGATCTTCTGGATCGAGGTCGAGCCCGTCGCCGAGCAGACGTTCTTGCCGGCCAGGTCGTCGGGACCGCTGATGTCCTCATTGTCGGCGGCGACCAGGAGGCCCTGCCCGGTGATGAAGTAGGGGCCCGCGAAGGAGATCTGGTCCTTGCGCTTGTCGGTGATCGAGTAGGTGCCGACGTAGTAGTCGATGTCGCCGTTGAGGATCGCCTGCTCGCGGTTCGCCGAAGGGATCGCCGTGTACTCGATCTGATCCTCGTCGTAGCCGAGGGATGCCGCGATCCACCGCGCGACGTCGACGTCGAAGCCGGTGCGGTCGCCCGTCGTGGGGTCGAGGTAGCCGAGGCCCGGCTGGTCCTCCTTGACACCGACCTTGACGGTGCCGCGCTCCTGGATCGCGTCGTAGGTGGGGCTTCCCTCGAGGTCGACGCTGTCGGCGACGGTGAACCACGTGCCGCTCTCCTCGGCCTCTCCCGAGGACTCCGTCGTCGGCGAGCCGCCCGGCGTGCCGCTGTTGCAGGCCGTGAGTGGGAGCGCGGCTGCGGCTGCAAGGCCGAGGGCCGTGATGATCCGTGACTTTCGCATGTGTCCTTCTCCTGTGTGATCGCGCATGTTTCGTGTCGGTTCCGTGTCCGACGTTCGGGGGCGTCCGGATGCCTCGCTGTGTTGCGTGTGGCGGGTCCTTTCTCGGTGCGGGGGGTGTTCCGACGCGTCAGTGCGTCAGGAGCTTCGAGAGGAAGTCCTTCGCCCGCGCGCTCTGCGGGTTCGTGAAGAACTGCTCGGGTACCGCTTCCTCGACGATCTGGCCGTCCGACATGAACACGACGCGGTCGGCGGCTTTGCGCGCGAAGCCCATCTCGTGGGTCACGACGATCATCGTCATCCCCTCCTGCGCGAGGCTGACCATGACGTCGAGCACCTCGTTGATCATCTCGGGGTCCAGCGCGCTCGTCGGCTCGTCGAAGAGCATGACCTTCGGGTTCATGGCCAGGGCGCGGGCGATCGCGACGCGCTGCTGCTGGCCGCCCGACAGCTGCGCCGGAAGCTTGTTCGCCTGCTGGCCCACCCCGACACGGTCGAGAAGGACCTTCGCCTCGCGCTCGGCATCCGCCTTCTTCATCTTGCGTACCTTGATCGGCCCGAGCGTCACGTTGTCGAGGATGGTCAGGTGTGCGAAGAGGTTGAACGACTGGAAGACCATCCCCACGTCCGCCCGCAGCTCGGCGAGGGAGCGGCCCTCTTTCGGCAGCTCCTTGCCGTCGATCGTGATCGTGCCGCTGGTGATGGTCTCGAGACGGTTGATGGTGCGGCAGAGGGTCGACTTGCCCGAGCCGGACGGGCCGATCACCACGACCACCTCGCCGCGGTTGACCGTGAGGTCGATGTCTTTCAGCGCCTGGAAGTCTCCGTAGTGCTTCTGCACGTCCGTGATGACCACGAGCGGGTCACCTCGACGCACAGAGATGCTGGACGTCTTCGGGGCACCGTCGTCGAGTGTCGCCATAACGGCACCATAGGAGTCCCTCGTGACGCTGTGCCAGAGGCTGTCCCGAGCTTTACCGACCTGTAACAGAGACGGCGCCGCTACGGCGTCCGCACGGCGCGCTGCGCGAACGCGCTCTCGTAGAGGCAGACGCTCGCGGCGGTGGCGAGGTTGAGCGATTCGGCGGAGCCGTAGATGGGCAGTCGCAGCGACAGATCCGCGTGACTCAGGGATGCCTCGTCGAGCCCGCGCGCCTCGTTCCCGAACAGCCACGCGGTCGGCTCGGCGAGCAGCTCGCGGTGCGCGAGGAAGTCCTCGCCCTCGACGTCGGCCGCGATGATGCGCAGGCCGGCGGCGTGGGCGAGCTCGGCGGTCGCAGCCAGCTCGACGCCGACGGCGACCGGGAGGTGGAAGAGCGATCCCGTCGTCGCGCGGACGACCTTGGGATTGTAGGGATCGACGGTGCGGCCCGTGAGCACGACGGCGTCGGCCCCGGCGGCATCCGCGGCACGGATGATGGTCCCGAGGTTGCCGGGGTCGCGCACCTCCTCGCAGATCGCGACGAGTGTCGGCTGCGCCGCGAAGACCTCGCGCATCGACGTCGGTGACTGGCGCGCGACGGCGACGATCCCCTGAGGGGTCACGGTGTCGGCCATGGCGTCGAGGACGGCTTCGGTCGTGTACTCCACGTCGATGCCGGCGTCCCGCGCGGCATCGCGGATGCCGCCGTGCTTGTCCATCGCGGTGGGCGTCGCGAACACCTCGACGAGCGTGTCGGGCCGGTACGCGAGCACTTCGCGCGCGGCTTGCGGCCCCTCCAGGAGGAACAGGCCGGTCTCCTGACGGGCGCTCCGCTTCACGAGCTTCGCGACGGCGCGCACTCGCGGCGAACGCGGGTTCTCGAGCACACGATCAGCATAGGGGCGCAGCGCTCCGCGGCCGGAACGGCGAGCGCGAGCGCCGGGCGACCACTAGCATGCGGAGGCGTGAGCACCGACGGGGCCGACGAGGCCGCAGCGACCCAATCCGCCCCCGCGCCCGGAGGCGTGCACCAGCGCGGTCGCCGCGATTGGCTCGAGATCGTCGCGGTCGTCCTGCTCTCCGCGATCGCGGTCATCACGGCCTGGTGCGGCTTCCAGTCCTCCAAGTGGGGCGGCGAGATGTCGATCTCGTTCAGCCAGGCCTCCGCGGCGCGGGTGAAGGCGAGCGACGCCGCGAGCGCCGGCCGCGATCAGCGGCAGATCGATCTCACCGTCTTCGCCACGTGGCTCACGGCCGTCGACTCCGGCGACACCGAACTCGCGGCGTTCGTCGAGCAGCGATTCCCCCCGACGCTGGCCGCCGCCTTCGAGGCGTGGGACAGGAAGACCCTCACCCCCTTCGCACTCCCGGAGTACGTCATCCCGAAGGATCAGGAGGCGGCCGAGCTGAGTGCGCAGGCCGACGCCGCGTACGATCGCGCTCTCGCGGACAATCAGCGTGGCGACAACTACACGCTCCTGACGGTACTGTTCGCCCTGGTCCTCTTCCTGGCCGCGATCGCGAGCCGCGACGGGCCGCGCTGGGCACGCTGGACCCTGCTGGGCCTGGCGATGGCGCTGGCCGTCACTGGGCTCGTGCTCATGCTGACCTTCCCCGTCGACCTCTGACCTCGCCGCACGGCCGCAGCCGGCCGGGGCACGACGAAGGGGCGCCCTCCGTGCGGAGGGCGCCCCTTCGGACGACGGATGCCGAGGTCAGGCCGACTTGGGCGCGTTGACGTTCTCGGGCAGCGCGTTCTTGGCGGTCTCGACGAGCGACGCGAACGTGGCCGGCTCGTTCACCGCCAGTTCGGCGAGCATGCGGCGGTCGACCTGCACGCCGGCGAGGCCGAGGCCCTGGATGAGGCGGTTGTAGGTCAGGCCGTTCTGACGGCTCGCGGCGTTGATGCGCTGGATCCACAGGCGACGGAAGTCGCCCTTGCGCTTGCGGCGGTCGCGGTACGCGTAGACGAGCGAGTGGGTGACCTGCTCCTTCGCCTTGCGGTACAGGCGCGAACGCTGGCCACGGTAGCCCGAGGCACGCTCGAGGATGACGCGGCGCTTCTTGTGGGCGTTGACAGCCCGCTTGACTCTAGCCATTTCTTCTACTTCCTAACGTGCGTCGGCGCTCAGATGCCGAGGAGCTTCTTGGCGACCTTGGCGTCACCCGGGGAGAGGATCTTGTCGGCGGACAGGCGGCGCGTGCGCTTGGTGGGCTTGCCCTCGAAGTTGTGGCGGAGGTTCGCCTGCTGCTTCTTGAGCTTGCCGGTGCCGGTCACCTTGAAACGCTTCTTGGCACCCGAGTGGGTCTTCTGCTTCGGCATCTTTCTTCCTTCGTTGTGTTTCCCGACCAGGCGGGAGCTGATGTCCCGCTCGGAGCGGGAGTCGTTGGGGGCCCTACTCGGCGGTCTCCACCTGCGGTTGGACCGAGGACGCGGGCTCATCCGAGGGTGCGCCGGTGCGAGCGGTGCGAGCCGCCTCCTTGTTGGCGGCGCGCTGAGCGTTCTGCTCGGTCTTCACCTCGGACTTGTTCTTGTGCGGTGCGATCACCATCGTCATGTTGCGGCCGTCGATCGTGGGATTCGACTCCACCGTCCCGAACTTGGCCACGTCCTCCGCGAACTTCCGGAGGAGGCGCACACCCTGCTCCGGGCGCGACTGCTCGCGACCGCGGAAGAGGATCATCGCCTTGACCTTGTCCCCGGACTGGAGGAAGCCTTCGGCGCGCTTGAGTTTGGTCTGGTAGTCGTGCGCCTCGATCTTCAGACGGAAACGGACCTCCTTGAGGACCGTGTTCGCCTGGTTGCGCCGGGCCTCCTTGGCCTTCTGAGCGGCCTCGTACTTGAACTTCCCGTAGTCCATGATCTTGACGACGGGAGGCTTCGAGTTCGGTGCGACCTCGACCAGGTCGAGATCGGCCTCCTGAGCCAGACGCTGCGCAACCTCGATGCGGACGACGCCGACCTGCTCGCCGTTCGGACCGACGAGTCGGACCTCGGGCACGCGGATGCGCTCATTGGTGCGGGGATCGCTGATGCGGAACTCCTCATTCGTGCGGGTGGTGGCCACCGCGAGCGCGGGTGCGTCGCGGGCGGAAGAGACTCACGCCACTCGCACGACGCTCGAGCGCCGGCTTGTTTCTCACCCTTCCCGCCATGCATCGCATCGCGGGCTACCCCGACCGCAAGCGGACGGGGCGGAGTGCGTGGACCCGGTAGCCTGGAGCGGCAAGCGCGGGTGGGATGTGATCCTCTTTCGTTCCGGAGCAGAGCGCTCCGGAGCCCGCCATAGTCTAGCAGAGAGAGTGGCGTGGAGACGATTCAGGGCGACCAGGACGGTTCGGGCTCGGGAAGCGAGGGCACGGATGCCGAGCGCCTCGCCCGCTGGGAGGACCAGGAGCGGGCCGCGGCATCCGCCACCCGCGACATCGCCGACGTCCCGGCCGTGGAGGTCATCACGACGACCGCCGTGCACCTCATGAGCGCCGCAGCCGTCAAGGTCGGCCTCGCCGACGATCCCGACCACCAGAAGGATCTCGACGAGGCGCGCAAGCTCATCAACGCCCTCGCCGGGCTCATCACGGCGGGCGCCCCCGAGATCAGCGATATGCACGCGCGGTCGCTGCGCGACGGCCTTCGCTCGCTCCAGCTCGCGTTCCGCGAGGCATCCGTCGTCCCCGACCCGATCGGCAAGGGCCCGGGCGAGAAGTGGACCGGGCCGGTCACGTGACTACGTCGTGATGCCCGTGCGGATGTTGTCCCTGATGTAGCGGAAGTAGGCTCCCGTCTCCGAGGCCGGCGCGGGCGGCGAACCCGCCGGCGGCGCCTGGCGTCCGGAGCCCGCGAACCAGTCGTCGACGATGCTGGCCTGCTGCTCCAGGTTGAAGTCCGCCCATGCCCGGTCCGGCGGCCCGTACTGGTAGACGCCCATGTCGCCCGAGATCGTCGTCGACTGATTGACGAGGGCCTCGCACATCATGCCCGGCAGGAACGTGCTGTGCTCGATCTGCCACACGTGCGTGAGTTCGTGGACGAAGAGCTGACCGGGCGCCTGCCGGTTGGCGTTGTCGGGGTCGCCGAACCCTGCATAGCGTACGGGATCGGCGAATCCCTCACCCAGGTTCACGAGGATCGCGTCCCCGAGCGACGGCATCGTGAAAGGGCGCCCGCCCAGTCCGAGCATGTTCGTCAGCCGGACGCGCTCCCTGGGCAACTGCCCTCGGAACACGCGATCGGCGAAGGCGAACTCCTCGTCGGTGAGTCCCCGGTCCTCGACCATCGCCTCGGCCACCGCGCCCGCGGCGATCCCCGCCACGACCGCCGGCACGATGGCGGCCGGTCCTCCGACGAGGAGGATGCCCGCAGCCAGCGTGAGGCCGACGAGGCCTCCGATCCCGAGCTCCTCGTCGACGCCCGCGAGGTCCGCCACCGCGATGCCGAGGGCGATGGCGACGCCGGCCGGTCCTCCGATGACGGCGCCGCCGGCGATGAGCGCCGCGAAGCCGAGCACGTCGCCCACATCGCCGAAGATGTCGGTGTCGTGGGTGAACGACGTGGAGATCGGTGCCGTCTTGAGGTCGGCCCAGTGCAGGGTCAGCAGGTTGTTCCGGCCCTCCTGGTTCCAGGCGCTCTCCCGGTCACCGATCTCGTTCGTCCCGTGCACGCGCCCCTGGGCGGCGACGATCGCCTCCGCGGCGCCCCCGCCGATGACGGACCGCACGGCGTAGTCGAACGACGGGAATCCCGTTGCTCGGGCGTGGCCGCGGTGTACGAACCGTCCGTCACGATGGAGCGTGACGTGGTGGTGGCCTCCGAGAGCGACGCCGTCGGCGGTGACGAGGGGCTCGTCGAACTCGATCGGAACCGCGTAGCGCGCCAGCACCTCTCGAAGTCCCACCGGGCGCACCAGGCCGGCTGCGACCCGGGCTCGATCCACACTGCCGACACTCGGACCCAGGTCCGCTCGCAGACTCATCGCCGGCGCCTAGCGCGTCGCGACGAGGACGCGGACGAGCCCGCGCCCCTCGACGAGGGGGGTGAGGGCCTTGCCGATGATGGCACCCAGTGCCCGGGAGGCGTCGGCCACGCGCTGGGAGTGGCCCTGCGTGCGTGAGGTCGTCAGCAGGTCTCCCGGGCGGATGGGGCCGGCCCCGGCGTCGGCGAGACACCAGACCTTCCCCATGAGCGCCACCGGGACGCCTCCGCTGTGATGATCCAGGACGACGGCTGGGCGGACGCCCCCGCCTCCGGACACGATCCCCGCGACGGCCACGTCGTATTCCGCTTCACAGGGACGGACTCGGCCGTCGGCTCCCACCGAGACGACCGTTCCCGGCGCCAGGTGGGGGTCGACCGCGGTCATGGACTCCGCATAGTCTGCGCCCGCCAGCAGCACATCGCCGGTGACCTCGAGATTGCCGTCGACGATGACGCGACCGGCGAACTGACCGGCCGGATTCCCCTGCCCGAAGATGGCCGGACCGTTGCCTCCGAGCTGGAAGCCGCATACCGCCGCCTTCCCCGCGCCCGTGGCCACGCCCTTCACGCCGTCCGCCGTCGCCTTCCCATCACCCCAGACGCCGGCGGCGCCGGCCTCGGGAGGCGCGTTGGTCTCGCCGAAGACCCCGATCCATTGGCTTCCGGTTCCCACGACTCCGACGACACCCTGACCTTCGACCCCGCGACCCCGGATGCTCTGGCCGAGCACTCCCGGCCCACCATCGCCCTCCGTGGCCAAATGGAAGCCGCCGACGCCCATGGCGCCCGGCGCGCGGGCGTGACCCTTCACGCCCGCGCCGCCCTCGAGACCGTCGCCCCACACGCCCGCGGGCCCGTTCTCGGTGCCGTGCGTCTCGCCGTACACCCCGATCCACGACCGCCCGATCCCCGAGACGCCCACGGCCGCGTCGCCGCTCACGCCGTGACCCCCGGTCGTCGACCTGCTGGTTCCGAACACTCCGTGCCACGTCTCGCTCTCCCCGAACACGCCCGTGGCGCGGCTTCGTCCGTGCACGCCGACGCCCGCTTGGTCGGAGGCGTTGTCGTTCACCCCCAGCACGCCCGCACGCTGAGCGGCATGGCTCAGGCCCGAGACCCCTTCCTCGGCATCCGACACACCCTCGACCCCTGCGGCCATCTCGACCTCCTGCGTTCGTCCCGCGCGCGCGGGAGCTCCTACTCTCGGTTGGTCAGGCCCGCGCGGCGAGCAGCGCAGAGATGGTCCGGGTTCCCCTGTTCCCCGGCGTAGGCCTCCGCCCCTCAGGGTCCTCTCCGGCCCGCCGCCGGTCAAGGGCGATCGGACATCCCGCCGCGCGACCGCGGACGGCGGTCAGCCGCCGATGCCGACCGCCTCGGCGCCGCGGGCCACCGCGTCGATTGTGCGGCGGACCGCCTCGGCATCCGTCCCGCGATTGCTCACAGCGAAGCGCACGACCGTGCGCTCCCGCCAGCGCGACGAGGATGCCCACACGGTGCCCTCGGCGCGCAGCCACTCGCCGAGGGCGACGGTCTGCGCGTCGGTGGGCCCGGCCAGGCACACCTGGGTGAAGACGACGTCGTTGACCACGCTGAGGCCCGGGATGGCGCGGAAGCCCTCCGCGAGGGCGGTCGCGGCATCCGCGAGTCCTTCCACGAGCGCGACGACGCCGCTGCGCCCCAGGTGACGGAGGGCGGCCCACACCGGAACGCCACGTGCCCGGCGGGACAGCTCGGTGACCCGGTCGTAGGGGTCCGGAATGCTTTCGACGGCCGGAAGGTACGCCGCATGTGCGCCGAGCGCCGCGGCCATCGCAGCCTCATCCCGCACGATCGCGAGGCCGCAGTCGTAGGGCACGTTGAGCGTCTTGTGCGCGTCTGTCGCCCACGAGTCTGCGTGCTCGAGTCCGACGGTCAGGTGCCGCAGGCGAGGGGATGCCGCGGCCCACAGTCCGAACGCGCCGTCGACGTGCACCCACGCACCCGCGAGATGGGCGACGTCGATCGCGGCGGCGAAGTCGTCGAAGGCACCGGAGTGGACGTCCCCCGCCTGCAGCGCGACGATCGCCGGCCCCTCGCCCTGGTGCAGTGCACGCTCCAGGCCTGCGACGTCGATCCGTCCCTGGGCGTCGGCGCCGACCGTCACGGGCGCGCCGAGGCCCGACATCCTCCCCGCGAGAACGACCGAGGTGTGCACGGCGTCGCCCGCGAGGAAGCGCACGCGGGGCGCGTGCTGCAGACCCGCGGCCGGGTCGGCGCCGCGTTCCCGGACGACGGCGTCGCGCGCAGTGATGAGACATGCGAGGTTGGCGCTGGTGGCGCCGGTCGCGAAGCCCACGCCGCTGCCCGCGGGAAGTCGCAGGAGGTCCACGAGCCAGCGTGCCGCGGTCTCCTCGACGGCGGCGGTCGCGGGCGTCGGCTGACGCGAGCCGGTGTTCTGGTCCCACGCCGACACGAGCCAGTCCGCGGCGAGGGCGGCGGGATACGCCCCGCCGATGACGAAGCCGTAGAAGCGCGACGAGCCCATCGCCATGAGGCCGGGCTCTGCGGCGGTCGCGAGCTCGTCGACCACTTCGGCGGCATCCCGTCCGTCGTCGGGGAGCTCGTGCTCGAGCCGGGAGAGGATGCCGTCGACGTCGAGCTCGGGCCGGATCGGCCGTTCCTCGACGGAGGCGAGCCACTCCATCGCCCGTCGATGCGCGATGTGCAGAGGCCGGCGGTACTCGCCGCCCGAACCGTCGCGCCCGTCGGCGGCGTCGCCTGCTTCGGCCCGGTCGCCCCGGGGGTCTCGGGACCCGGCGTCGTGCCGAGCCCAGTCGTGGATGGTGTTGTGCTCCCGCGTGTCGTCGCTCATCAGCGCGCCTCTCCGGCCCCGTCGCCGTGCCCATCCTTCGCCCCGACCTGCCGGCGTCGCAAGAGCCGGAGCCGTGCCGCCGCAGAGATCCGCCGGGGTCGCCTCACGGCAGCCCTCGGTTGCGGCGTTCTGCGCGCGGGGCCGCGAATCGGCGCGACTGAACGGATTGCGCGGCGTCCAGTTGCGCCGAATGGCGGCGGGATCCGCCGATCGCCGCAAGCGAGCGCGAGAAGGCTGAGGCGGGTTCGCGGGGAAGGGCACTTTCGTAGAGCCGCCACAGCCGCTGGTGCACGCCCAGCGACCACCAAGCACCGAGACCGCACAGAAGGGCGACAAAGTTGAGGATCAACAACAGCCACCACAGCGCGCCCCACCCCAGATCGCCGAACATCGGCGCCATGCCGATGAGGATGATCAGCATGCCGACGGCGACAGCCGGGAGCACCCAGCCGGGCAGGCGATTCCACCATCGGGCGAGAACGTCCTGGACTATGCGCCGAACAATCACCTGGGTGGCGGGGTCAGGATGAGACCTCCCCCGCTGCGCCGCATCGAGTACCTCAGCCCGTGTCGCATACGCGAGATCACTCCACCTCCCCCGCACCCGAGGCGCATATCGGTCTCTGTCCGTCATCAGCTGCCGCGGACGAGCTTCACCGTCAGCGAGTCGACGAGCACCGCGATGCGGTCGTCGGCGGCCCAGCGCTTGGCGAGCCGCGCGAGGACCGCGTCGAGCTCGGTCTGATCGAGGCCGGGCATGAGGGTGAGGCGTACGACGAGTTCGGGGCCGCGGAGCCTCCCGGTGGGGTCGCCGGGCGCGACGGCGAGATCGAGGACGGCGAGCTCGCCGCCGATGCTCGCCTGCAGACCCGCGAAGACCTCGGGCGACGCGTAGCTCGGCTCCCACGCGTGCCCCTGGGCGATCGCCCACAGCGCGGGGCGGCGCAGCACGAACTCGGTGGGCGACGTGGGGTCGATCACGATGAGGTCGGTGTCGTCCTCGGCGGCGGCGAGCGCCGTGCGCAGGCCGTCGGCGGGGACGGGCCTCGCCGAGGCATCCCATCGGGAGAGCGCGTCGACCGACGTGAACACCGGCAGGACGCGCCTGCCGTCGGGGGCGGCGACGGTGACGATCGACAGCTCCTGCGTCTTGTCGACGGCGAGGCCGTGCGCGCCGATCCCCACGTCGCCCTTCTCGGCGACGAGGGGGATCAGCAGGCGCGCCGCGCGGTACGCCTCGACGACCGCGACGGGATCGCCCGTGCCCTCGTGGAACGCCAGGAGCGCGGCGAGCAGGCGCGGATTGGCCGAGCCGTCGTCGCCGGAGTGCGGGTTGGCCTGGAAGCTCCGCCCGTGCCACGGAACGCCGGCGGAGTCCGCGGCGTGGTCGGCGTGGCGGTGCCCAGCCGATCCGGGACCGCCCTCGACTCCGTCGGGGTCGTCGGGATCAGTCTCCGGCGACATCCAGCGCCTCGGCGAGCGTGAATGCGCCCGAGTAGAGGGCCTTGCCCACGATCGCACCCTCGACGCCGAGCGGCACCAGGTCGCGGAGCGCCGCGATGTCGTCGAGGCTCGAGATTCCGCCCGAGGCCACGACGGGCTTCGGAGTGCGGCCCGTGACCTGGCGGAGCAGGTCGAGGTTGGGGCCGCGGAGCGTGCCGTCCTTCGTGACGTCGGTCACGACGTAGCGGCTGCAGCCGGCGTTCTCCAGGCGGTCCAGCACCGTCCAGAGGTCGCCTCCCTCGCGCGTCCAGCCGCGTGCGGCCAGCGTCGTTCCCCGGACGTCGAGGCCGACGGCGATGACGTCGCCGTAGCGGCCGATGACGTCGGCGGCCCACTCCGGGTTCTCGAGGGCGGCCGTGCCGAGGTTGATCCGCGCGGCGCCGGACTCGAGGGCGGCCTCGAGGGTCGCGTCGTCGCGGATGCCGCCGGACAGCTCGACCTGCACGCCCTTCACCTGCTTGATGACCTTGCGCAGGATGGGCGCATTCGTGCCGCGCCCGAAGGCGGCGTCGAGATCGACGAGGTGGATCCACTGCGCGCCCTGCTTCGCCCACTCCAGGGCGGCCTCGACCGGGTCTCCGTAGTTCGTCTCGGATCCTGCTTCGCCCTGCGTGAGGCGGACGGCCTTGCCGCCCGCGACGTCGACGGCGGGCAGCAGGATCAGTTCGGGCCGGGAGGCGAAGTCGTTCATGAATCCTCAGTGCGTGATCGTGGTCGCGGGATCGGCCCCGCGGTAGGCACGAGTTCAGAGGGTAGCGGCGCCCAGCCCGTCGATCCAATTGGACAGCAGACGGATGCCGGCCCGCCCGGACTTCTCGGGATGGAACTGCGTCGCCGAGAGCGGCCCGTTCTCGACCGCGGCGAGGAACGGCGTCGCGCCGTACTCGCACCACGTCAGGGTCGGCGTCGGGAACGGGGCCTGCGGCTGCATGGTCCACTTCTGCGACCCGAACGAGTGCACGAAGTAGAACCGCTCCTCCTCGATCCCTCGGAAGAGGCGGGTGCCCTCGCCCACCTGGACGGTGTTCCAGCCCACGTGCGGCAGGACCGGTGCGTCGAGCTCCGTCACCGCACCGGGCCACTCCCCCAGTCCCTCGGTGTCGACGCCGCGCTCGACGCCGTGCTCGAAGAGCACCTGCATGCCGACGCAGATGCCGAGGACGGGGCGCCCGCCGGCGAGGCGCCGGCCGATCAGCTCTTCGCCGCGGCTGGCGCGCAGAGCCTCCATGACCGCGCGGAAGGCGCCCACGCCGGGCACGACGAGACCGTCCGCCTCGAGCACGAGCGCGCGGTCCGACGTGAGCCGCGCGTCGGCGCCCGCGGCGTCGAGCGCCTTGACGGCGGAGTGGACGTTGCCCGACCCGTAGTCCAGCACCGCCACGACGGGACGCGTCACAGGGCGCCCTTGGTGCTCGGGATGCCGTCCACGAGCGGATCGAGGGCCTTCGCCTGACGGAACGCCCGGGCGAAGGCCTTGTACTCGGCTTCGGCGATGTGGTGGGGGTCGCGGCCGGCGAGCACGCGCAGGTGGACGGTGAGGCCCGCGTTGAAAGCGATCGCCTCGAACGTGTGCCGGACCAGCGAGCCGGTGAAGTGGCCGCCGATGAGGTGGTGCTCGAAGCCCGCCGGCTCGCCGGAGTGGACCAGGTAGGGACGACCGGAGATGTCGACGACCGCTTGGGCGAGCGCCTCGTCGAGGGGCACGAGCGCGTCGCCGTAGCGGGCGATGCCGGCCTTGTCGCCGAGGGCTTCGCGGATCGCCTGACCGAGGACGATGGCGACGTCCTCCGCGGTGTGGTGCGCATCGATGTCGGTGTCGCCCGACGCGCGCACGGTGAGATCGGTCAGCGAGTGCTTGGCGAACGCCGTGAGCATGTGGTCGAAGAACGACACCGTCGTGTCGATGTGACTGCGGCCGCTCCCGTCGAGGTCGAGCTCGAGCTCGACGGTGGACTCGCTCGTCGCGCGGCGCAGCGACGCGATGCGTGCGGTCATGCCTTCGAGTCTATCGAGGCAAGTGCGTCCAGGAAGGCGGTGGTCTCCGCCTCGGTGCCCGCCGACACCCGCAGGTGCCGCGGGATCCCGACGTCGCGGATCAGCACGCCTCGGTCGTAGAGGTCCTGCCACGTGCGTGCCGGGTCGTCGACGTTCCCGAACAGCACGAAGTTCGTCCAGGACTCGTGCGGGTCGTAGCCGAGCGCGTCGAGGGTCGCCGAGATGCGGTCCCGCTGGGCGATGATCTCATCCACCATGTGGAGCATCGTGGGCGCGTGGCGGAGGGCGGCGACCGCGGCGGCCTGCGTGAGCGCGCTCAGGTGATACGGCAGGCGCACCAGGCGGAGAGCGTCGATGACCGACGCGTCCGCGGCGAGGTAGCCGACGCGCGCGCCCGCGAAGGCGAAGGCCTTGCTCATCGTCCGCGAGACGATGAGCCGCTCGCGGCCCGGAAGCAGCGTGAGCGCCGAGCGCTCGTCGCGCGGAGCGAACTCGAAGTACGCCTCATCGACGACGACGACGCCATCGGTCGCGTCGTACACGGCTTCGATGACGTCGAGGCCCATCGGAGTACCGGTCGGGTTGTTGGGCGCGCAGAGGAAGACCACGTCAGGCGAGGCATCCGCCACCTGGGATGCCGCGCTCTCGGCGTCGACGACGAAGTCGCGAGCGCGCTCGCCCGCGACCCACGTCGCTCCCGTCGCCCGCGCGAGCAGGGGGTACATCGAATACGTGGGCGAGAAGCCGAACGCCGTGCGGCCCGGTCCCGCGAACGCCTGCAGGACATGCTGCAGCACCTCGTTCGACCCGTTCGCCGCCCAGATCTCATCGCGGGTCAGGCCGTGGCCCAGGTAGTCGGCGAAGCTCTCGCGCAGATCGGTGAACTCCCGGTCGGGGTACCGGTTGACATCGCGCAGCGCCTGCGCGACAGCATCCAGTATGTCGTCGGCGACCTCCTGCGGCACCGGATGGGTGTTCTCGTTGACGTTCAGCGCCACCGGGAGCGGCGCCTGGGGTGCGCCGTACGGCTTCAGTCCACGCAGATCGTCGCGGAGGGGAAGCTGATCGAGACTGCTGCTCACCCCTCCCATCGTAGGCGGCGCAGCCGTGGCGGCCGCGGCTCAGGAGCCGGGCGCATACTCCGTCGGCAGGGCGATCCGCTGCCCCGCCGAGACCTCGACGCCCTCGAGCGCGTTGAGCCGCACGATGGCGTCGACGACGTCACGGGGATCGGCACCAGGGGCGATCTCCTGCGCGATCGACCAGAGCGAATCGCCGGCGCTGACGGTCATCGTCTCGAACGATCCGGCGGGGGCGCCGGCGTCGCGCGACGCGAGGGCGGACGACCCGCCCAGGAAGACGGCGACGCCGAGGACCACGAGCGCGGGGTACGCCGCGAGGAGCGTCAGCACGCGGCGTCCGCGCGCGGTGAGGCGCAGGCGGGTGGCGGGAACGGCCCGGGCCGTCAGCCGGGGGGTCTCGAAGCCGATCGCGGTCATGGTGTCCTCCTGGAGGGAAGAGATTCGCATCCGCCGCTCGGCCGGGAGCGGCGGGATGCGAACCTGCGTTCCGAAGTTATCTTCGATACAATCCGGTGTCAAGGAAGTCGGCTCCGCCCCGACCGTCGAACGCGACACGCGCACGCTGCTGCTCGCCATCGCCTTCTCGACCGGATACGGTTTCGACACAGACACCCCACCACGGGCCTCCGACATTCGAAGACCGCTGCCCTCCCCGGCGCGAGACAGGAGCTGCGAGATGAGCGATCCGAGCGGCCGCGAACGGCCTCAGACCCGGCGGCGCAAGAGCCTGAGCGACAAGCAGCTCGCGATCCTCGAGGTGATCCAGCGGTCCATCGCGCGGCACGGGTATCCGCCGAGCATGCGCGAGATCGGCGACGCGGTGGGGCTGAAGTCGCTGTCGAGCGTCACGCACCAGCTGAACCAGCTCGAACTGAGCGGCTATCTGCGCCGGGACGCCGGCAAGACGCGCGCCATGGAGGTCCTCATCGACCTGCCCGGCGCGGCGGCCGAGAACCCCGCCGACACCGCTCCCGCCGTCGGCGACGCGGCCCTGGTCCCGCTCGTCGGCCGGATCGCGGCGGGCGTCCCGATCACGGCCGATCAGCAGATCGAGGAGATCTTCCCGCTTCCTCGGCAGCTGGTCGGAAAGGGCGACCTGTTCATGCTCAAGATCGTCGGGGAGTCGATGATCGACGCAGCCATCTGCGACGGCGACTGGGTCGTGGTCCGGTCTCAGGCAACCGCGGACAACGGCGACATCGTGGCGGCCATGCTCGACGGGGAGGCGACGGTGAAGGCGTTCCGGCAGCGCGACGGGCACACCTGGCTCCTCCCGCGGAATTCGGCGTTCGAGCCGATCCTCGGCGACGAGGCGGTCGTCCTCGGCAAGGTCGTCGCGGTCCTCCGCGCCGTCTGACCGCCGCGCCGGGCCCTGCCGCCGCGCCGGGCCCTGTCCCGCCGCCGCGCCGGGCCCTGCCGCCGCGCCCGGCCGACGAGCACGGCTCGGACGCGCCTCGCCCGTCGTGGGCGAGCGCGCAGGCCCGGCCATGGTCAACCTCGCGCCCCGCGGGCACAATGGCGGCAAGGCGGCGGGGACCGCCTCGATGAGAGGTGGGGAAGATGGCGACGTCCGAGATCGACGACCTCCGCGCGGAGGTCGACCGGCTGCGCGCCGAGAACGACTCGCTCCGCACGACCCCCGTCGAGCCGCTCCCGGGCGAAGGGTCGTCCGGCGCCGCGCGACGGCCGGGCCGGTGGCGCGCCTTCGTCTCCGCGCTTCTCATCGTCATCGCGGCCCTCCTCGTGCCCGTGTCCATCGTCACCGCGTGGGCGCGGGCCGAGCTGGTCGATGAGGAGCAGTTCGTCAACACCCTCGCACCGCTGGCCGACAGTCCCGCGGTGCAGAACATGCTCATCGACGAGACGATGGATGCCGTCAACGCCCAGGTGGACTTCACCGAACTGACGTCCAACGTCTTCGACGGCATCTCGCAGCTCGGCCTGCCGCCCCGCGCCCAGAGCGCCCTCGAGCTCCTCCAGGCCCCGGCCGCCCAGGGCCTCGAGAACCTCGTCACGACCGCCGTCACGCGCGTCGTGCAGTCCGACCAGTTCGCCGACGTGTGGGCCACCGCGACCCGGGGCGTGCACCGGGCCCTCACGACCGCCGCGACGTCGGACGGCGGAGGCGTCGTCGTGATGACCGACGACGGCGTCGGCATCCAGCTCGGCACCATCGTGGAGCGCGTCAAGCAGAACCTGCTCGACCAGGGAGTCGGCGTCGCGCAGATCATCCCCGCGGTCGACAAGGTCGTGATCGTCGGAACGGGTGAGACCCTCGTCACGATCCGCACGGTCTACGCCCTCGCGACGACCCTCGGCTGGTGGCTGCCGGTCATCACGCTCGCCCTGTTCGGGCTCGGCATCCTCATCGCCCGCAAGCGCAGCGTCGCGATCATTGGAACGGGCATCGGATTCGCGCTCGGCGGCGGCGCCCTCGCGCTCGGGTTCGCGATCGGCTATCCGGTCGTCGGCCAGGTGGCGGCCCAGCTGGACCTCTCCGTCGCCGGCCTGGATGTCATCTACACCCGGATGATCGACTCGATGCGGCAGACGGCGTCGATCGTCGCGCTGCTCGGCGTGTTCATCGCCGTCCTCGGCTGGTTCCTGGGCTCGTCGGCGCCGGCGAGGCGCTCGCGCGGCTTCATCGGCGGACTCAACGCCTCCGCCCGCCGGTCGCTCGCCGGCGCCGGCCTCAACACCGGCGCGTTCGGGCTGTGGCTCGCCCGCTACCGGGTGCTCGTGCGCACGATCATCGCGGTGCTCGCCGTGCTGTGGCTCTACGCGCTGCGCCCGCTGTCGCTCGGCGACGTCGTGCTCGTGCTCCTCGTCTCGTTCGGCGTCGCATGGATCCTCGAGCTCCTCCAGAAGCGGCCCGACGAGCTCGTCGCTCCCACGATCGACGAGACGCTCGCCGACGCGGAGGCCGCCGCCGCCGACGCGGAAGCGGCCGCCGCAGACGCCGAGGCGTCGGCCGCGGCGCTCCAGGCCTGGAGCGACTCCGAGATCACACCCGACGGGCACGCCGCCGAAGAGCTCGTCCCGGCGGACGCGCCCGCCGCGGGTGTTCCGGATGCCTCGGCTCCGCCCCTCGCAGAAGGCGGCGCCGAGGCATCCACGCCGGCGAAGAAGCCGCGTCCTAGACGCTGACCTCGATGCCCTGGCGCACGAGGCGCGTCGCCTCGACGACGTTCTGGAGCGACGCGACCGTCTCGGGGTAGGCACGCGTCTTCAGGCCGCAGTCCGGGTTGACCCAGACCTGCCGGAGCGGGAGCTCGTCGACGGCGCGGCGCAGGAGGTCGGCGATCTCTCCGACCGACGGCACGCGCGGCGAGTGAATGTCGTACACGCCCGGGCCGACGCCGTGGGAGAAGCCGGACTCCGCGATGTCGGTGATGACGTCGCCGCGGCTGCGCGCCGCCTCGATCGACGTGACGTCCGCGTCGAGCGCCGCGATGGCGTCGATCACGACCGCGAACTCGGAGTAGCAGAGGTGCGTGTGCACCTGCGTCGCCGTCGCCGCGCCGGCCGTCGCCAGACGGAATGAGCCGACCGACCAGTCGAGGTATGCCGGCTGTTCTGCGACCTTGAGGGGGAGCAGCTCCCGCAGCGCCGGCTCATCGACCTGGACGATCCCGATGCCGGCGGCCTCGAGATCGGCGATCTCGTCGCGCAGGGCGAGGGCGACCTGGTCGGCCGTCTCGCCGAGCGGCTGGTCGTCGCGCACGAACGACCACGCGAGGATCGTCACGGGGCCCGTGAGCATGCCCTTGACCGGGCGCTCGCTGAGCGACTGCGCGAAGGCGGACCAGCGCACCGTGATCGGTGCCGGACGCGAGACATCGCCCCACAGGATCGACGGGCGCGTCGCACGCGAGCCGTACGACTGCACCCAGCCGTTGCGGGTCACGGCGAAGCCGTCGAGATTCTCGGCGAAGTACTGCACCATGTCGTTGCGCTCCGCCTCGCCGTGCACGAGGACGTCGAGGCCGAGCTCCTCCTGGAGCCCGACGACCGCCGTGATCTCCAGCCGCAGCAGCTGCTCGTACTCCTCCGTCGAGATCTCGCCGCGGTCGTGCCGGCCGCGGAGCCGCCGGATGTCCGGCGTCTGCGGAAACGATCCGATCGTCGTGGTCGGCAGGAGCGGGAGCCCGAGAGCCGCCTCCTGTGCGGCCACGCGCTCTTCGTAGTCGCCCCGCTCGAAGTCCACGGGGGTCAGCGCCGCGGCGCGCCTCCGCACGGCGCCGTCGCGCACGCCCGGCGCGCCGCGGCGGTCTTCGAGGGCGACGGATGCCTCCGCGAGCTGTCGCGCGATGGCCCCGTGGCCCTCGACGAGACCCCGGGCGAGAGTCACGACCTGGCCGACCTTCTGATCGGCGAACGCAAGCCAGGAGACGAGGCGGGCGTCGAGGTCGGGCTCGTCGGCGACGTCGTGCGGAACGTGCTGCAGCGAGGTCGAGGTACCGGCCGAGATCGCGCGGGCACCGAGGTCGGCGAGCTCTTCGAGCCTCCGCCACGCGGCTTCCTGGTCGCCGCGCCAGACGTTGCGACCGTCCACCACGCCGCCGACCAGCACCTTGTCCGCAAGGCCCGGCACCGCCGCCGGGACGGTTCCGCGGGTCAGGTCGACCGCGATCGCCTCGACAGGCGCCGCGGCCAGCACCGCCCATGCCTCGGAGGAAAGCTGCGCGTAGGGGGTCGCCACGAGGATGTCGGGTCGGTCGGGAGAGGCGCCGAGGACTGCGTAGGCGCTGGCCGCAGCCACGGCGAGCTCGTGGGCAGGAGCCGGCAGGCTCTCGCTCACGAGTGCCGGCTCGTCGAGCTGCACCCACTCTGCGCCGGCCGCGCGGAGGGAGGCGAGCAGCTCCGCGTAGACGGGCAGGAGGTCGGCGAGACGATCGAGCGGGCGGAAGCCGTCGGGCGCGGCATCCGACGCCTTCGCGAGCGCGAGCAGCGTGACGGGGCCGACGACGACGGGCCGCGTGACGAAGCCGTCGGCGCGCGCTTCCACGATCTGGCGTGCGAAGCGGTCGGTCGAGAGCGCGAACACGGTCTCGGGGCCGATCTCGGGCACGAGGTAGTGGTAGTTCGTGTCGAACCACTTGGTCAGCTCGAGGGGGGCGATCGCGCCCGCGCCGCGGGCGGCGGTGAAGTAGGCCTCGAGTCCGAACGCGCCGTCTGGGCCCCGGAGGTGTGCGAAGCGCTGCGGCAGCGCGCCCACGGCCACCGCGGCATCCAGGACCTGGTCGTAGTACGAGAAGGACTCGGGGATCGACGAGTCGTCCCGGCCGAGCCCGAGCTCCGCGAGCCGCTCGCGCGTCGCGCGCCGCAGGTCGGCGGCGGTCGTCTCGAGCGCGGCCTCGTCGAGCGCGCCCGACCAGTGCGCCTCGACGGCGCGCTTGAGTTCGCGGCGACGCCCGATGCGGGGGTAGCCCAGGATCGTGCCGGCAGGGAATGCGGTGGGTGTGTCGGTCATCGTGCGGCCTCCAGTTCGGATGGGTGGTGGGTTTCGGATCGGCGGGTGGGCTCGGATCGGCGGGTCGGCTCGGATCGGCGGGTCGGGATGCCGGCCTCGCGGAGCACCGCGAGGACGGCGTCGTGGGAGTTGAAGGCGTACAGATGGACGCCCGGGGCGCCGCCGTCGACGACTTCCCGCGTGAGGCGGGCTGCGGCGGAGACCCCGACAGCGCGGCGCCCCTCGGCGGTCGGCTCGACCTCGAGCGCGACGGCGAGCTCGCCCGGCAGCTCCTCGCCGGTGAGCTCCAGCACGCGGCGGAGGCGCCCGGGCGACACGATCGGCATGATGCCGGGGAGGATCGGGATGCCGACACCCGCCCGACGCGCCCGCTCGACGAAGCAGAGGTAGTCGTCGGCGTGGAAGAAGACCTGGGTGATGGCGAAGGTCGCCCCCGCCGCCTGTTTCGCGAGCAGGGCGTCGATGTGCTCCCGAGGATGCCGGGAACGAGGATGCCCGTTGGGGAATGCGGCGACCGCGATGTCGACGCGGCGGCGGCCCGCGACGCGGACGGCGCCCGGCACGCCGGGGATCGAGGCCTCGGTGTACGGCGCGCGCTCGGCCTGCACCCGGTCGATGAGCTGGACGAGCTGCGCGGCGCTCTCGAGGTCGCCCAGGAACGCGTCGTCCTCCGACGCCCCGGCGGGCGGATCGCCGCGCAGCGCGAGAAAGCTCGTGATGTCGGCGTCGAGGAACTCCCGGATGAGCCTGTTGGCGCCCTCGTACGTGTTCCCGACGCACGTGAGGTGCGCGAGCGGCTCGACGCCGGTCGCCCTGATGCGGCGAAGGACGTCGAGCGAGGCCCCGCCGGTGGAGCCGCCCGCGCCATAGGTCACGGAGATGAACTGCGGACCGGCGTCGGCGAGCACGCGAATGGTCTCCCCCAGCTCTGACGCAGCCGCGTCGGAGCGGGGCGGGTAGAGCTCGAAGGAGAACGGCACCGAGCCGGTGGAGCGCTGATCAGCGGGCATGGCGTGCAATCGGGAGAGGACGGATCCGGCCGGGCGGCCGCGGCGCCGTGCACGCCCTCGCGGGAGGAGGCACGGTGTCATCGCGGGCGGGTGCCGGGCTCGGCTGTCGCTCCACGCCCCGGTGACGGGACGACGATGCGACCACGGTAGAGGAGCTGCCGAGGCGGGCACGACCTGTATGACCGACTGTTTCGAGTTCCATAACGGCAGAGGCATATCTCGATAGGTATGTGCCGTCGGCGTAGATTGGGCCCCATGGCGCGGAAGATTCCGTATGGATCCTGGCCGTCCCCCGTCACGGCGGCGGCGGTGTCGGCGGCATCGCCCCGGCTGGAGGGTGCACGCTTCGTCGGCGACGAGATCTGGTGGGGCGAGAGCCTTCCCGAGGAGGGCGGGCGCACCGCCGTGCGCCGGCGCCGGGCCGACGGCTACGTCGAAGACGTGCTGCCGTTCCCGTGGAACGCGCGCTCCCGCGTGCACGAGTACGGCGGAGGGTCGTGGACGGCCTCCGACGACGGGCGCCTCTTCTTCGTCGAGAAGGCGGACCAGCGGATCTGGGCGGCGTCCCCCGGCGAGCCGCCCGTGCCGCTCACAGCGGCCGAGCCCGGAGTCCGCTTCGGCGGGTTGAGCTACCAGGAGGGGGTGCTGCTGGCGGTCCGGGAGATCCACGGCGAGACCCCCGCGCCCCGGCGGGACGTCGTCTCGGTGGCCACGCGCGGGCTGTGGCGCGTCGTCGACCTGACTGCCGACAGCGACTTCGTGGCGCAGCCCGCCCTGTCACCCGGTGGACGTCATCTCGCCTGGGTGGCCTGGAATCATCCCGACATGCCGTGGGACCGCACGGAGCTGCGTGTGGGGCGCATGCAGGGCGGCATCGTCGCGGAGTGGACGACGATCACGACCGGCGCGACGTCGAGCCTGCAGCCCGTGTGGACCGACGCGGACGACCTGCTGTACCTCGACGATCAGACCGGACGTTGGAACATCTGGCGCATGCATCTGGACGCGGATCTCGACCACGAGGACGTCGCGCCCGCCGACGCCGACACGGGCGGGCCGCTGTGGGTGCTGGGATCCCGCTGGTATGCGCCCCTCCAGGACGGGCGCATCGTCGCCGTCCGGACGAACGGGTCGGATGACGTCGTCCTGATCGACCCGCGCACTCGGGTCTCGGAGTCGCTCGGACTCGTAGTCACGGCGAACGCGGTCATCGAAGACGCCTCGGGGTCGCGCGTGCTGGTGTCGGGATCGGGTGCGGCCACGCCGCCGGGCATCTGGCTCGTCGACGTCGAGGAGCGGACGTCCGAGCGCATCGCGGGGACGGCGGCGCCCTGGGGCGACGAGTGGATGCCGCAGCCCCGCGCCGTGACGTTCGACGGGCCCCACGGGCCCGTGCACGCGTTCGACTTCCCGCCCACGCATCCGGACGTCGAGGGACCCGTCGACGCGCGCCCGCCCTACGTCGTGCTCGTGCACGGCGGGCCGACGTCGCACGTCGCCGGCGCGGCATCCGGCAAGGTCGCGTTCTTCACCAGCCGCGGTATCGGCGTCCTCGACGTCAACTACGGCGGCTCCACCGGCTACGGACGGGACTATCGGGAGCGCCTGCGCGGTCAGTGGGGCGTCGTCGACGTCGACGATGTCGCCGCGGCCGCGGCGGGCCTGGCGGGAGAAGGGCGCGCGGATGCCGCACGACTGGCGATCGAGGGAGGCTCCGCGGGCGGCTGGACCGTCCTCGCTGCACTCGTCGGCACCGACGTCTTCTCGGCGGGGATCTCGCGCTACGGGGTCGGCGACGCCCGTGCCCTCGCCGAGGACACGCACGACTTCGAGGCGCACTACCTCGATGGCCTCATCGGCCCGCTGCCGGCCGCCGAGGAGGTGTATTCGGAGCGGTCGCCGCTGAGCCGACCGGAGCGCTTCCGAGTGCCCCTGCTGCTGCTGCAGGGCGCCGACGACGAGGTGGTGCCGCCGTCGCAGTCCGAGTCGATCCGGGATGCCCTCGTCGCCCGCGGCGTACCCCACGCGTATGTGCTGTACGAGGGTGAGGGACACGGCTTCCGCAAGGCGGAGACCGTCATCGACGTCCTGGAGAAGTCCTACGCATTCCTGGGACAGGTCTTCGGGTTCGACACGCCGGGCGTCCCGGCGCTCGACCTGACCTCGGAGCCGGGCTCGGGCTAGCCGGTGAAGGGCGCGAGCTCCGCGGCCAGGCGCGGCGACACGTAGGCGTGCACGGCCGTCCCGTCGGCCTCGTGCGACTGCGAGACGAGGTGCCCGGTCTCGTGGATGGCCGAAACGAGGTCGCCGCGGTCGTAGGGCACGACAGCCCGCACCTCGACCTCGGGCAGAGGCAGAGCCGACTCGATCGCCGCGCGGAGCGCGTCGATGCCCTCACCCGTGCGCGACGAGACGAAGAGCGCCTGCGGCTCGAGGCCGCGCAGCAGCATCCGTTCGTCCTCGGCAAGGAGGTCGGCCTTGTTGAACACGACGATCTCGCGGGTGTCGCGCGCGCCGACATCGCCGATCACGTCGCGCACGGTCTTCAGCTGCGCCGCGGGATCCGGGTGCGAGCCGTCCACGACGTGGAGGATGACGTCGGCCTCGCCGACCTCCTCGAGCGTCGAGCGGAACGCCTCGACCAGCTGGTGGGGCAGGTTGCGCACGAATCCCACGGTGTCGGTGAGCGTGTACGTGCGTCCGTCGGCCGTCTCGGAACGGCGGACCGTCGCATCCAGCGTCGCGAACAGCGCGTTCTCGACGAGCACCCCCGCCCGGGTCAGGCGATTGAGGAGGGACGACTTGCCGGCGTTGGTGTACCCCGCGATGGCGACGGACGGGACGGTGTTGCGCTTGCGCTCGGCCCTCTTGGCATCGCGCGCCGGGGCGAACTCCCGGATCTGCTTGCGCAGCTGCGCCATGCGGGTGCGGATGCGTCGTCGGTCGAGCTCGATCTTGGTCTCACCAGGACCGCGCGAGCCCATTCCCGCGCCACCGGCGCCGACCTGGCCACCGGCCTGCCGGCTCATCGAGTCACCCCACCCGCGCAGGCGCGGGAGGAGATACTCGAGCTGAGCGAGCTCGACCTGCGCCTTGCCCTCGCGGCTCTTCGCGTGCTGGCTGAAGATGTCGAGGATGACGGTGGTGCGGTCGATGACCTTGACCTTCACGACGTCCTCGAGCGCGCGACGCTGGCTGGGGGCCAGCTCGGTGTCGGCGATGACGGTGTCGGCGCCGACCGAAGCCACGATGTCGCGGAGCTCTTCGGCCTTGCCGCGCCCGACGTACGTCGCGGGGTCGGGGTGAGGACGCCGCTGCAGGACGCCGTCGAGCACGACCGCTCCGGCTGTCTCGGCGAGAGCGGACAGCTCCCGGAGCGAGTTCTCGGCATCCTCCTGCTCGCCCTGCGGGTGCACGCCGACGAGGACGACGTTCTCGAGGCGCAGCTGCCGGTACTCGACCTCGGTGACGTCCTCGAGCTCCGTCGACAGGCCCGGGACACGGCGCAGCGCGGCGCGCTCCTCCCGGTCCCACTGCTCGCCGTCGGTGTCGGCCCGCGAGATCGTCGTCTCGTCCTGCAGCGCCTGTGCGGCGCCGAAGACCCGCACACCAGATCGCGCGTCGGCGCGCGCCAGCACCCGGTCCACCGGGTCCACCGGGGTCTCGTCCGTGCTCTGGGGTGTCGTGGTGTCTGTCATGTGTTCCTTCCGGGATGCCTGATCGCAGCGCTCGGGTCGAATGGTCGACATCTTCCATCCGCCCGCGGCGCCCGAAGCCGAGGCCCTCAAACTCTACGCTCCCGCGCCCTCACCCTCCCGCGCACCGGCGCTTCTTCGCTACGCTCGACGCCATGACGGGGGACCACTACTTCAGCGCGTCGCCCGCCAGTCCCGAGAACCTGCGACGCATCCGGGTCCGCCTCGCCGGCCGCGACGTGGAGGTCACGACCGCGGGAGGGGTCTTCAGCCCCGATCACGTCGACTCGGGTACCGGCGTCCTGCTGGCGAGCACTCCTCCGGCTCCACCCGGCGGTGATCTGCTCGACCTCGGCTCCGGCTGGGGCCCGATCGCGCTGACTCTCGCGCTCGAATCGCCCCGGGCAACGGTCTGGGCCGTCGACGTGAACGAGCGGGCGCTCGACCTCGTCCGACGGAACGCGGACGCGCTCGGCGTCACCAATGTCAACGCGGTGCTGCCCGACGATGTTCCCGGCGAGGTCTCTTTCCGCACGATCCGCTCCAACCCCCCGATCCGAGTCGGCAAGAACGAGCTGCACGGCCTGCTCGAGCGCTGGATCCCCCGCCTGGACGAGCGCTCGGACGCCTGGCTCGTCGTGCAGCGGAATCTCGGGTCGGATTCGCTGCAGCGCTGGCTCTCCGCGACCTTCGAGAACGGCTACAGCGTCCACCGAGCGGCGACCGGTCGCGGGTTCCGCGTCATCAAGGTGCGTCGGCACGGGACGCCGCGAACGGGCGCGGTCGAGCTGCCCTGATCCGGTCCGCGTCGCGCGATCACGAGGGGCGGGGGACCTCAGACGAGCGAGACCTCGCCGGAGAACACCAGGGTCGCAGGTCCCGACAGCAGCACGTGGCGCTCGTGGTCCACGTGGGTCACGCGCACGCCGAGGCGTCCTCCGGGGACATCCACGACCCAGCGATCGGGCGCGGCGGAGCCTGCCCAGTGCCGCACGGCGAGCGCGGAGGCGGCGACCCCCGTGCCGCAGCTCAGCGTCTCGCCGACCCCGCGCTCGAAGACCCGCATGCGGATCGCCCCGACGCCGTCTCGCACCAGCGGATCGTCGGGGACGACGAACTCGACGTTGGCGCCGCGCTGCGGCTCGGGGTGCAGCTGGGGACGAACGGACAGGTCGAGGGTGTCGAGCTCGCCGGGCACCGAGAGCGCGACGACGACGTGCGGATTGCCCACATCGATGCTGAGCCCCGGACGCGGCACCGGCAGCCCGCGGGCGCGCACGAGGGTCTCGGCATCGTCGATCCGGAACTGTCCGAGGTCGACCTCGAATCCGAGCTCGCTGCGCGTCAGCGGCAGCGGGCCGTTGCGCGTGCCGATGAGGATCGTCGCGCCATCGTCGAGCGAGGCCAGTCCCGCCTCGAGCAGGTAGCGCACGTAGACGCGGATGCCGTTGCCGCACATCTCGGCCTTCGATCCGTCCGCGTTGCGGTAGTCCATGAACCACTCGGCGCCGGCCGCCGCAGCGGCCTCTCCCTCGTCGATCGCCGTCGTCCGCACGACGCGCAGCACCCCGTCCCCGCCGACGCCGAACCGGCGATCGCACAGAGCCGCGATCTGATCGTCGGAGAGATCGAGTTCGCCGGCGGGGTCGGGCACGATCACGAAGTCGTTCCCCGTCCCGTGGCCCTTGGTGAACGGGACGAGAGGCATCCTCCGATTCTAGGGATCCTGCAGCGCGCCGGGGTTCAGGATGCCGCGGCCGGCCCGTCGTAGCCGGCCGTGACAGTGCCGATCACCGCGTCGCGGCCGATCACCGCGTCGCGCTCGGCCGCCACGAGGAACAGCTCGGGCTGCACCCGGAGCTTCCGCTCGATGTCGAGGCGAGGATCGTTCCACGGCCGGGTGACGCCCGCCGCATGCCACAGCGCGATGACCGCCTCGGTCTCGCCCGGAGCGAACGGGCGCACGACGATCGTCAAGTGAGCTCCGTGACGAGAGCGGATGCCGCGTGCCCCGCCGCCACCCACTGCACGTCCTCATAACGGCGGAACCACGACACCTGGCGGCGCGCATAGCGCCGTGTGAGCTGCTGCGTCTGCGCGATCGCCTCCTCCTGCGCCAGCTGGCCGTTCAGCTGCGCGAGAGCCTGCGCGTAGCCGATCGCGCGTCGGGCCGTGACCCCCTGCTCGAGTCCGCGCTTCCGAAGGGACGCCACCTCGTCGACGAGGCCGTCGCGCCACATGCCCTCGACCCGATCGTCCAGCCGCTCGACCAGGTCCTGTCGCGGCACCGAGACGCCGACGATCCGGGTCTCGGGGTGCCAGAGGACCGGCGCCTCGGGGAGCGCCGCCCCGTGCGTCGGCGACCCCGTCGCCAGGACCTCGAGCGCCCTGACGATGCGGCGCCCGTTGCGCGGGTCCATCCGCTCGGCGGTGGCGGGGTCGAGCTGCCGCAGGCGGGCGTGGAGCGCGCCCGGCCCCTGCTCGTCGAGCTCGGCCTCCAGGGTCTCGCGCAGGGCAGGGTCTCGCGGCGGGAAGCGGAAGTCGAACAGCACGCTCGAGACGTAGAGCCCCGATCCTCCGACCAGCACCGCGTCGGACCCGCGCGCGTGGACGCCGGTGATCGCGGTGCGAGCAGCATCCTGATACCACGCCACGGCCGCGTCATCCGTCACGTCCAGCACGTCGAGAAGGTGGTGAGGGATGCCGCGACGATCGTGCTCGGGGAGCTTGGCCGTGCCGATGTCCATGCCCCGGTAGAGCTGCATCGCATCGGCGTTGACGATCTCGGCCGACCGTCCTCGCGCGCCGAGGGCCTCGACGAGGTCGAGCGAGAGCGCCGTCTTGCCCGTGCCGGTCGCGCCGACGAGGGCCCAGAGCGCGGGCGACCGGCTCACCGATTCATACGCCGGCGCGGAGAGTCGGCAGACCCAGCGACACGGCGCGCTTCGCGCCGGTTCCGCCTGCCGGCGGCGCGGGCACGGCGCACGACTCCGCGAGCGAGCGGTCCCACGCGTCGCCGGCGCGCGTGCGACGGATGCGCAGCGGCGCGCCGTCGGTCGAGTCGGCCAGCAGGTGGAAGGGAGCCGCGTGGGTCACGGTGACGCTCACCACGTCGCCCGGTCGCGGCAGATCCGAACCCACGGGCACTTCGAAGTGGACGAGCCGGTTGTCCTCGGCGCGCCCCGTGAGGCGGTGCGTCTCGGCATCCTTCTTGCCCTCGCCCGTCGAGACCAGGACCTGCAGTTCGCGCCCGAGCTGCCGGTGGTTCTCTTCGAGCGAGATGCGCTCCTGCAGCGCGGCGAGGCGGTTGTAACGCTCCTGCACCACGGCCTTCGGCACATGACCCTCCATCGTGGCGGCGGGCGTCCCCTCGCGGATGGAGTACTGGAATGTGAACGCGCTCGAGAAGCGGGATGCCTCGACCACGCGCATCGTCTCTTCGAAATCCTCGTCGGTCTCGCCGGGGAAGCCGACGATGATGTCGGTCGTGATCGCGGCGTCGGGCATCCTGGCGCGCACGCGGTCGAGGATGCCCAGGAACCGGTCGCTGCGGTATGAGCGGCGCATCGCCCGGAGGATGCGGTCGCTTCCCGACTGCAGCGGCATGTGCAGCTGCGGCATGACCGCCGGCGTTTCGGCCATCGCGTCGATGACGTCGTCGGTGAACGCGGCGGGGTGCGGGCTGGTGAAGCGTATGCGCTCGAGTCCCTCGATCTCTCCGGCCGCGCGCAGCAGCTTGCCGAACGCCTGGCGGTCGCCGAACTCGACGCCGTAGGAGTTGACGTTCTGGCCGAGGAGCGTGACCTCGATGGCGCCGTCGTCGACGAGCAGCCGCATCTCGTTGAGGATGTCTCCGGGCCGGCGGTCCTTCTCCTTGCCGCGCAGGCTCGGCACGATGCAGAAGGTGCAGGTGTTGTTGCAGCCGACCGAGATCGAGACCCACCCGCTGTAGACGGAGTCGCGCCTCGTCGGCAGCGTCGACGGGAAGACCTCGAGCGACTCGAGGATCTCGAGCTCGGCCTCCCCGTTGTGCCGCGCACGCTCGAGAAGGCTCGGAAGCGAACCCATGTTGTGCGTGCCGAAGACGACGTCGACCCAGGGCGCCTTGTCGAGCACCGCCTGCTTGTCCATCTGTGCGAGGCAGCCGCCGACGGCGATCTGCATGCCGTCGTGCTGCTGCTTGCGCGACTTCAGGTGCCCGAGGGTTCCGTAGAGCTTGCCCGCCGCGTTGTCGCGCACGGCGCACGTGTTGATCACCACGACGTCGGCTTCTTCGCCGATCTCCGCGCGCACGTAGCCCGCGCTCTCGAGCGAGCCCGAGAGCCGCTCGGAGTCGTGGACGTTCATCTGGCAGCCGAACGTGCGCACCTCGTACGTGCGCAGGCGCCCGTCGACCGCCGTCGCGGCCGGCGAAGGCGCGATCAGCGCGGGCGCGGAAGAAGGGGAAGACATGATGTACACATTCTACGAGTCGCCGTTCTGCGCGGCCTCCGGAACCGACCCGGACGCGGCCGCGCCGATGCAGCCACAACGACACGGCCGCGCCGCGGGTCAGCGGAAGCGGACGCCCGAGGACCCTCCCGGTGCCTCTTCGAGAGCCATCCGCGCCGCGGTGAGGGACAGCGAGCCCGCAAAGCCGCGGCGAGCCAGCTGACCGGTCAGCCGGCGCAGCGCGGTATCGCGATCAAGCGCGCCCATCGCCCCGGCCTTGCCGCGCGCGAAGTCCAGGGCACGCTCCAGGTCGTCGTCGGGCAAGGCGGCCAGCGCCGCATCTGCGACGTCGCGCGGGATGCCGCGCTTGGCGAGCGTCTGCGCGATCGCGGCGCGTCCCTGGCCCTTCCGGTCGACTCCCGCGTGCACGAGCTGCTCGGCGAGCGCCGCGTCGTCGAGGTAGCCGTACTCCTCGAGAGATGCCAGGACGCCGTCTGCGTCCGCATCGACCAGGTCGTATTCTCGCAGCACTGCACGAGCCTCCGAGATCGACAGCGACCGCGTGCGGAGCTTCTTGAGAAGCCCCTTCTCGGCGAGTTCGCGCGAGTGCGTCACCGATCGGTCGTCACCCGCTCCCCCCGGCCGCTCTGACACCCAGGTGGGATGCCACGCTTCGCCCGCCGTCGATCGCGCCTCGCCCACCCCTTCGTCGTCGACGTCGGTCGCTCCGCCGAACAGCGGGATCACGGGGGCGAGCCCGGATTCACGCGATTCGCGGCCGTGAGGCTCGTCCCCGTCACGCCGACGCATCAGGCCGGGCGGCGCTTCGCCAGCTCGTCTTCCGCGGGAGCTTCGGAGTTCCGAGGCACGCCGATGCCGAGCTTCTCTTTGATCTTCGACTCGATCTCGGCCGCGACATCCTCGTTCTTGAGAAGGAAGTTGCGGGCGTTCTCCTTGCCCTGGCCGAGCTGCTCGCCGTCGTAGGTGTACCAGGCACCCGACTTCTTGACGATCCCATGCTCGACGCCGAAGTCGATGAGGCTGCCCTCCCGCGAGATGCCCACGCCGTAGAGGATGTCGAACTCGGCCTGCTTGAAGGGCGGCGCCATCTTGTTCTTGACGATCTTGACGCGCGTGCGGTTGCCGACGGCATCGGCGCCGTCCTTCAGCGTCTCGATGCGGCGGATGTCGAGACGCACCGACGCGTAGAACTTGAGCGCCTTGCCGCCGGCGGTCGTCTCGGGCGAGCCGAAGAACACGCCGATCTTCTCGCGCAGCTGGTTGATGAAGATCATCGTGGTGTTGGTCTGGTTGAGACCACCCGTGAGCTTGCGCAGCGCCTGCGACATGAGGCGGGCCTGCAGGCCGACGTGCGAGTCGCCCATCTCGCCCTCGATCTCGGCCTTCGGCACGAGGGCGGCGACCGAGTCGATCACGACGAGGTCGATGGCGCCCGAGCGCACGAGCATGTCGGCGATCTCGAGCGCCTGCTCACCGGTGTCGGGCTGCGACACGAGGAGCTGGTCGATGTCGACGCCGAGCTTCTGCGCGTAGTCGGGGTCGAGGGCGTGCTCCGCGTCGACGAACGCGGCGATGCCGCCGGCGCGCTGCACATTGGCGATCGCGTGCAGCGTCAGCGTCGTCTTGCCGGACGACTCCGGACCGTAGATCTCGATGATGCGGCCGCGCGGCAGACCGCCGATGCCGAGCGCGACATCGAGCGCGATGGAGCCGGTCGGGATCACCTCGACGGGTGCGCGCTCGTCACTGCCCAGCCGCATGACCGAGCCCTTCCCGAACTGCCGGTCGATCTGTGCGAGAGCCGACTCGAGGGCCTTCTCGCGGTCAACTGCTGATGGCATGGCGTGCTCCTAATGCTCGCGTTCCGTCGCCTGTAGGCTGTCGCGCTCCGACCCGGTGGGACGGATGCTGCGACAAGGCGTGAGGTGTCGTTCGACGCTGCTCACGTTAGAGAGGGGCTCCGACATCGGTCGTCGCTCCCTCCCGAACGGTGGACAGGCGCTCTTCGACACCCGCTGTGCAGGAGCCTATTCCTCCATCGAACGCACGTTCGATGACACGCCGCGGAAGCGGCGTTCGGCGGCCGAGCGGGCGCAGCGACCCGAGGGATCGACGACGCGCCGCGGGAGCGGTGTCAGCGTCGCTTCGGCTCCAGGCGCCCCGCGCCGTAGCGCCGCTCGGGCGGCACGTCGGTCTCGGCGCAGAGCGCGAGCCAGATCTCTCGCGGCGGGATGCCGGCATCCATCGCCTGCCTGGCGGTGCGGTCGCCGAGAGCAGGCAGCACGAGATCCGCCATCAGCGCGCCCGCGCGAGGGCCGAACTCGGCCTCGACGGCGCGCTCGAACTCACTGCGGCGCATGGGCGGACGTACTTCCAGCCGGTTCCTGGGCAGCGGGAAGGATCAGCGCAGCGACAGCTCGGGCTGCAGGTCGGAATCGAGACCGGCCAGGTCGTCGGGGACGACGTCGGGGAAGGTCTGCAGGCCCTCGAGGACCGAGATGCGGTCTCCCACCTCACGCATGATGGTGGAGATGGGGACGTCGAGTGCATCGGCGACCGAGGCGAGGATCTCGCTCGACGCCTCCTTCTGACCGCGCTCGACCTCGCTGAGGTAGCCGAGGGCGACGCTTGCGCGGCTGGCGACCTGGCGAAGAGTGCGGCCCTTCTGGAGGCGGAAGTCGCGCAGGACCTCGCCGATCTCGTGACGAACCAGGATCATGCGGGCCCCCTCTTCACTTCCGCCGTCATCCGGGTGGACAACAGTACAACACCGTCTACGGTCAATCTAATCCTGTGCGCTGGGTATCGGGTGGGAATCACCGAATGTAACCGACTCGAAACGTCGGGCATTCCCGTGCGGGCGAAGACCGCTCCCGGCGTCGAGGTCACAGCGCGTCGAGCGCCGTCCGCACAGCCTGACGCACCGTCTCGACCCGGATCTCCTCACGCGTTCCGCGCAGCTCGAGCGACGAGACGCGGGTGCCGAGCGGGGTCGCGATCCCGATATGCACGGTGCCGACGGGCTGTCCGTCGGGCGAGTCGGGCCCCGCGATCCCCGTCGTGGAGATCCCGACGTCGCACGGCTCCTCTCCGAGCGCGAGGCGCAGGCGCACCCCTTCCGCCATCTGACGGGCCACCCGCGGGTGCACGGCCCCGTGCGCCTCGAGGAGCGCGGGATCCACGCCGAGGAGCGAGTGCTTGAGCTCCGTCGCGTAGGCGACGATGCCGCCGCGGACGACCGCGGACGCGCCGGGCACTCCCACGAGCGTCGAGACGACCATTCCCCCGGTGAGCGACTCGGCGACCCCGACGCTCCAGCCCAGCTCGCCGAGCCGATCGAGCAGCCGCTTCGCGTCCGAGCGTCGGTCTCGGGCGAGGGTGATCTCGGCGTCGTCGGGGAGCCCCCCGTCCAGCGATGGCACCGGCGTCACCGTGCGCTCCCTTCTCGTCTGGACCGGGCGGCGCGCACCTCGCTCACCACGTAGTCGATGCCGCTCGCGATGGTGAGAACGACCGCGATCGTCATCGTGACGGCGTTGACCCACCAGATCCAGTCTCCGACGACCGTCCAGAGGGGAAGGAGCGCGAGCGCGAGCGCGACGCCCTGGGCGAGGGTCTTGAGCTTGCCCATCCAGGCGGCCGCGAGCACATGATCGCTCACGACCATGAAGCGGTACACCGTGATGCCGACCTCGCGGACGAGCACGACGATCGTGACCCACCACGGCAGCTCGCCGAGGATCGAGAGCCCGAGGAACGCGAACCCGGTGAGCACCTTGTCGGCGATCGGGTCCAGGAGCTTCCCGAGGTCGGTGACGATGTCGTGCCTGCGCGCGAGGTAGCCGTCGATCCCGTCCGTCGCGATCGCGACGATGAACAGGACGGCGGCCCACCAGCGCAGCGGGCCGTCCGCTCCCCCGTCGGCGAGCAGCATCCACAGGAAGACCGGCGCGCACAGGATGCGGACGATCGTGATGGCGTTGGGCAGCTGCCGCGGAATCGCCGTCATCAGTCCCGTCCCGTCAGACCCCAGGCATCCTCGTCGCTGTCGCTCTCGACCACCGGATACCCCTCGTACTGCGACTCTACGGCGTCCGGGCCGTAGTCCCGAGTCAGGGGGGCGGATCCGGATGCCGCGGCCGGCGCACCGGGATCGTCTTCGCCCCGCAGCCGAGCGAGGACGCCGGGCAGCTGCTCGGCGGTGACGAGCACGTCGCGCGCCTTCGAGCCCTCGGACGGCCCGACGATCTCGCGGGACTCGAGGAGGTCCATCAGCCTGCCCGCCTTGGCGAAGCCGACGCGGAGCTTGCGCTGCAGCATCGAGGTCGATCCGAACTGCGTCGAGACGACGAGCTCTGCGGCGGCCAGCAGCAGCTCGAGGTCGTCCCCGATGTCGGCGTCGACCTCCTTCTTCTCGGCAACGGCCTCCACGTCGTCGCGGTACTCCGGTCGCGCCTGCTGCGTGACGTGCTTGACGACCTTCTCGATCTCCTCCTCGCTGACCCAGGCGCCCTGCACCCGCAGCGCCTTGGAAGCGCCCATCGGGAGGAAGAGCCCGTCGCCCTGGCCGATGAGGCGGTCGGCCCCGGGCTGGTCGAGGATGACGCGCGAATCGGTGACGCTGGTCACGGCGAAGGCCAGGCGCGACGGCACGTTGGCCTTGATGAGCCCGGTCACCACGTCGACGGAGGGCCGCTGCGTCGCGAGGACGAGATGGATGCCGCTGGCCCGCGCGAGCTGCGTGATGCGCACGATCGAGTCCTCGACATCGCGCGGGGCGACCATCATGAGGTCGGCGAGCTCGTCGACGACGACGAGCAGGTACGGGTACGGCTTGAGCACCCGCTGGCTCCCGGGCGGCACGTCGACTTCGCCCGCGACGACGGCGCGATTGAAGTCGTCGATGTGGCGGAAGCCGAAGGACGCGAGGTCGTCGTACCTCATGTCCATCTCCTTCACGACCCACTGCAGCGCCTCCGCGGCCTTCTTGGGGTTCGTGATGATCGGCGTGATGAGGTGCGGGACGCCCGCGTACGAGGTCAGCTCCACGCGCTTGGGATCGATGAGCACCATGCGCACGTCGGCGGGCTTGGCCCGCATGAGGAGGCTCGTGATCATGGAGTTCACGAAGCTCGACTTGCCCGAGCCGGTGGAGCCGGCGACGAGGAGGTGGGGCATCTTCGCGAGGTTGGCCACCACATAGCCGCCGCCGACGTCCTTGCCGACGCCGATGGTCATGGGGTGCGTCGACTGCTGGGCCGCCCGCGAGCGCAGCACGTCTCCGAGCGTCACGATCTCGCGGTCGGTGTTGGGTATCTCGACGCCGATCGCGCTCTTGCCGGGGATCGGCGCGAGGATGCGCACCTCGTTCGATGCGACGGCGTAGGCGATGTTGTTCTGGAGAGCCGTGATGCGCTCGACCTTGACGCCGTGGCCGACCTCGATCTCGTACTGCGTCACGGTCGGACCGCGCGAGAAACCGGTGACGCGGGCATCGACGGAGAACTGCTGGAGGACGCTCGTGATCGCGCGCACGACCTCGTCGTTCGCGGCCGAGCGGGCCTTGTGCGGAGTGCCGGCGGCGAGGGCGTTGACCGAGGGAAGACGGTACGGCAGCGCCGGGGCGGCGTGCGGTGCGTCGGTCCCGATGCCCGAGAGCCCGGGCAGCTCGTCGTCCGGCGCGCCGTCGTCGTCGCGCAGCGCGGTGTCGGCTTTCCGCCCTTTCCCGATGCCGGAGAGCGCGGCCGGGTCGAGAACCTCCGTGAGGGCGTCCGGCTCCGCCACCATCGGCGGCGCGGGTTCGGCGGCGATGGCCTGCTCGAACCCGCCCTTCGAGGCGCCGGGGGTGAGGAGCTCGGTGAGATCCTGCGAGCCGATCCCGTCATCGGGGTCCTGCTCGCGTCCGGACCTGTTGCGTCGCCACCACGGCAGCGAGGCATCCGTCCGCTCGTCCGGCGCGTCCGCAGGGGGAGGCTCTTCCGCCGCGCGCTCGGGACGCTCGTCGCCGAACATCCAGGCGTAGAGATCGCCCAGGCGCTTGCCGATGCGGTTCGGCGGCGTCTTGGTGAGGATCAGGATGCTGAGCGCGGCCAGCAGCGCGAGCACGATGCATGCGCCGACCTGCGTGAGCAGGAGCGCGAGCGGCTCACCCACCATCCACCCGAGGACGCCGCCGGCCTCGCTCAGCGCGGGGAGCCCTTCGCGGGGCTGCGGGCGGCCGCCCAGGACGTGGCAGAAGCCCGCGACGGTGAGGACGAACAGGCCGAAGCCGATGCCGATGCGGCCGTTGTCGTGGACCGAGGACGGATGCCGGAAGAGCCATCCCGCGAGGAGCATGAGGAGCACCGGCAGGACGAAGGAGACGCGGCCGACGAGTCCGCCCGCGGAGTAGGCGCTGATCGTCTTGGCGACATCGGACCCGATGAAGAACCACTCCACGACGGCCCCGGCGATCGCGAGCAGGACCAGCAGGAAGGGGAACCCGTCGCGGCGCTGGTCCTTCTCGAGGGTCTCGGGCCCGAAGGCGCGGAAGAGGCCGCCCGCGGCGTGCGCGAGACCGAGCCAGGCGCGGACGATGACGGGCGGCCGGTCGGCGTCGCCGACGTAGCGCTTGGGCGCGGGCTCCGGCTTGCGGGCACGCGACGACGAGCCCTTCGCGGGCGCGCGACCATTCGTGGTCGGGCTGGAGCTCCTGGCCATCCCCCCACGCTACGTCGGACCGCCGACTTCGGCCGGGAGCGACTCGGGGCGTTCAGCGGAGCCGCTTGACCATCGTGTCGCGCCCGATGCCGCTCTGCGTCACGGCGAAGCCCTCCGAGCGGTAGAGGGTCGTGGCGAAGTTGTCGCGCTCGACGCTCAAGCTGATGCGGGCGAAGCCCTCCGCGCGGGCGTGGTCGCACAGCCGCTGGAGCAGCTGCCGGCCGACGCCGTGCGCACGCCAGATCGGTCGCACGCCGATGATGAGCTCGGGGACGCCCGTGCCGACGTAGCCGAGGCCCGGGTCGGTGCGGGGGAGCATGCGGTACCAGGCGGCGCCGATCGGCGTGTCCTGCCCGTCGACGGCCACGAAGCCGGCGTCGCCCGGACGCATCCAGCCCGCGACGTAGCGGCTGTGCTCCGAGCTCGTCAGCACCTCGTGGCGCGGGCGCGAGCCTCCCCGCCGCCAGTTCGCCGCCTCGACGACCATGTCGCCGAGGAAGGCGCCGTCGCCCTGCTGAGCGGGGCGCACGCGGATGGTCGAGGGCATGCTCGATTCTAGCGAGCGGTCGGGATTCGGCGTGCCGGCATCGTCACGCCTCGATGACGAGCGGCACGATCATGGGCCGTCGGCGCAGTGACTGGTTGACCCAGCGGCCGATCGTGCGGCGCACCACCTGCGACAGCGCGTGCTGATCGCGGACGCCGGACTGGGCGGCCTCGGTGAGGGCGGCCGCGATCCTGGGCTTGACGCTCTCGAAGACCGCGTCGTCCTCGGCGAAGCCGCGGGCATGGATGTCGGGACCCGAGATGATCTTCCCCGTCGCCGCGTCGACCACGACGATGACCGAGATGAAGCCCTCCTCGCCGAGGATCCGGCGATCCTTGAGGTCGGCGTCGGTGATCTCTCCGACCGTCGAGCCGTCGACGTAGACGAATCCCAGGTCGAGCTGTCCGACGACGCGGGCCCGGCCCTCGCGCAGGTCGATGACCGAGCCGTTCTCGGCGATGAGCGTGCGGTCCTCATCGATCCCGGTGTCCTGGGCCAGCCGGGCGTTGGCGATGAGGTGGCGGTACTCCCCGTGCACGGGCAGGACGTTGCGGGGCTTGAGGATGTTGTAGCAGTACAGCAGCTCGCCGGCGGCGGCGTGCCCCGAGACGTGCACCTGGGCGTTGCCCTTGTGCACGACGTGGGCCCCGAGTTTGGTCAGGCCGTCGATGACGCGGTAGACGGCGTTCTCGTTGCCGGGGATGAGGCTCGAGGCGAGGATCACGGTGTCGCCCGGACCGGGCTCGATCTCATGGTCGAGATTCGCCATGCGGCTGAGCACGGCCATGGGCTCGCCCTGCGAGCCGGTCGACATGTAGACGATCTGGTCGTCCGGCAGGTCGCGGGCCTTCTTGTAGTCGATGAGGACGCCCTCGGGCACATGCAGGTAGCCGAGCTCCTCGGCGATCGTCATGTTCCGCAGCATGCTGCGGCCGAGGAGGGCGACGCGGCGACCGTGGGCGGCCGCGGCATCCAGAACCTGCTGGACGCGGTGCACGTGGCTGGAGAAGCTCGCGACGATGACGCGCCGCGGAGCCTTCGCGATCACCTGGTCGAGCACGGGCCCGATCGACCGCTCGAGCGGCGTGAAGCCCGGGACGTCGGCGTTGGTGGAGTCCACGAGGAACAGGTCGACGCCCTCCTCGCCGAGGCGTGCGAAGGCCCGGAGGTCGGTGAGGCGCCCGTCCAGCGGCAGCTGGTCCATCTTGAAGTCGCCCGTGGCCAGGGCCATGCCCGCAGGGGTGCGGATCGCGACGGCGAGCGCGTCGGGGATCGAGTGGTTGACGGCGACGAACTCGAGGTCGAACGGGTCGAGCCGCTCGCGCCGGCCTTCCTCGACCGTCAGCGTGTACGCCTTGATGCGGTGCTCTTTGAGCTTCGCCTCGACGAGGGCGAGGGTCAGCCCGGAGCCCACGAGCGGGATGTCGGGCTTCAGGCGGAGGAGGTAGGGCACCGCGCCGATGTGGTCCTCGTGGCCGTGGGTCAGAACCACCGCGACGATGTCGTCCAGCCGGTTCTTGATCGGCTCGAAGTCGGGCAGGATGAGGTCGACGCCGGGCTGGTGCTCCTCGGGGAAGAGGACGCCGCAGTCGACGACGAGCAGCTTGCCGCCGTACTCGAAGACCGTCATGTTGCGGCCGACCTCGCCGAGACCGCCCAGCGGGGTCACGCGCAGCGTGCCGGCCTCGAGCTCGGGCGGGTCGTATACGGTGCTGGGCATATGCGCCTTCCTCCGGATGCCGCGCTCGCGGCGCGACCGTCTGCTGCCCCGCGGCGCCTAGTCGGCCGCCGCGGCGCAGGTCATCTCGTCGTTCCCGAGACCTTGGGCAGTGCGCCGCCGGCGGCGGCGTTGCGATCGGGGCGGAAGTTCGAGAAGTCCGCCCCCGGGACGTCCTTGACGAGCGCGAGCTCGTCCTCGATCTTCGCGGCCTCCCACTCCTCCGGGCCCACCAGCGGCAGCCGCACGCGCGGGCTGCCGATCCGGCCGAGCCCGTGGAGGATGTACTTCGCCGACACCGTGCCCGGAACGTGCGTCATGACGGCGCGCACGAGCGGCTCGAGCTGCTGGTGCGCCGCCGTCGCCTCCGTGAGGTCGCCGCGGTTCACGGCATCCACGATGACGCGGTACGGCTGTGCGGCGATGTTCGCCGTGACGCCGATGAGTCCCGTCGCACCGATGGCCAGATGCGGGAGCACGTTGGCGTCGTCGCCCGAGAAGTACATGAGGTCGGTCTGGTTGAGCACCCGGCTCACCTCGCTGAAGTCGCCCTTGGCGTCCTTGATGGCGAGGATGTTCGGATGCTTGGCGAGGCGCAGGATCGTCTCGTAACGGATCGGCACGCCGGTGCGACCCGGGATGTCGTAGAGGATCACCGGGAGGTCGGTCGCATCGGCGACGAGACGGAAGTGCGTGAGGATGCCGGCCTGCGTGGGCTTGTTGTAGTACGGCGTGACGATCATGATGCCGTCGGCGCCGGCCTTCTCGCTGGCCTTGTACAGCTCGATCGCGTGGGCGGTCTCGTTGGAGCCGCCGCCGGTGATGATCGCGGCGCGTCCGGCCGCGACATCCTTCCCCACCTCGACGAGGCGGATCTTCTCGGCGTCGGTGAGGGTGCTGGTCTCCCCCGTGGTGCCCGTGACGACGATGCCGTCGGCACCCGCGCCGATGACGTCGTCGATGTGCTTCTCGACGGCGGGCCAGTCCACCTCGCCGTCGGCCGTCATGGGGGTGACGAGCGCGACGAGCACCTGTCCGAAGGGATTGCCCGTGTGCGTCATGCCTCCAGGCTATCGGTCGGGCGGCGTGGGCCACTCCCCCTCTGATACGCGGGCGGCGGTCGAGGGGCGGAGTGCCGTCCGCGAGCCTCAGCGCCCGCGCTGGCCGAGGCCCGCCGCGAACGAGGCGGGCAGGATGCGCACCACGCCGGTGAGCAGCTTGTACCTCCGCGAGGGGACCGACACGGCCTTGCCGCGCGCGGCGTCGCGGAGGGACTGGGCGACGACATCGGATGCCTCGAGCCACAGGAACCCGGAGACCCCCTCCTCCCCCGGCGGAAGGCCCATGCGCTCGTGGAAGCCCGTATGCGTGAAGCCGGGGCACACGGCGGTGACCGAGATCCCGCGCGGTCCGTACTGCGCGTTCGCCCAGCGGCTGAAGTCCACGAGCCAGCGCTTGCAGGCGCCATAGGTCGAGCGCGGCAGGAAGGCGGCCACCGAGGCGACGTTGATGATCCGGCCGCGGCGGCGGGGCAGCATCCTCCCCAGCGCCGCGTGCGTCAGTCGCATCGGCACCTCGACGTGCAGCTGCAGATGCCGCACCTCGTCCTCGATGTCGTTGCGGGCGAAGTCCAGGGGAAGGCCGAAGCCGGCGTTGTTGACGAGGATGTCGATCGGAGGATCGTCGGCGGCGATCCGCTCCTCCACCTCCTCGCGCTCGGACGGGTCGAGCAGATCGGCGCGGAGCACCTCGACGTCGACCCCGGACCGGGAGCGCAGCTCGGCGGCGATCCGCTCCAGGGCCTCGAGGTCGCGCGCCACGAGCACGAGGTCGAATCCGCGGGCGGCGAGCTGGCGGGCGTACTCGGCTCCGAGGCCGGAGCTCGCGCCCGTGATGAGGGCGGTGTTCGACGACGTCACGGAGCGACGCGGCCGTTGGCGTTGAATGCGGCGTGGGTGAGGGGCATCCGCTCCCGCCAGAACGCCTCCATCCTCTCGGCGCACATCTCGATCTCCCGCTGCGGGAATGACGGGAAGTGGGTGCCCTCCACCCTCGTGCGAAGCGACAGGAAGTTCATGAGGGACCGCGCGTTGAGCGTGACGTACATCGACGAGTAGATGTTGAGCGGAAGCACGATGCGCGCCACCTCGCGGGCCACCCCTGCCTCCAGCATGCGCTGATACGCCTCGAACGCCTGGACGGAGGCCGCGCGGGTCGCGCTGTCGACGAGGTCGTGCTGCGCGTCGGTTCCGGGGAGGAACTCGTACGCGCCGGGCTTGCCGACCTGCACGAGATTGCGCTCGCGCGCCGGGACGTAGAAGACGGGGCGCAGCTCCCGGTAGCGGCCGGACTCCTCGTTGTACGAGGCGATGCGGTGGCGCATGAACTCGCGGAAGACGAAGATGGGCGCCTGGACGTAGAACGTCATCGAGTTGTGCTCGAACGGCGAGCCGTGCCGGTCGCGCATCAGGTAGTTGATGAGACCGCGATCGCGACCGGATGCCTCGGCGCCCGAGGCCGCGGCATCCAGTGTCTGCTCCCCCTGCGTCGAGACCCGGGCCGCGAAGAGCACGTCCGAATCGGCGGCGCTGGCCCGCACCAGCTCCACCGTCACGTCGCTGCGGAATTCGATCTCGGGGGTGTCTGCGGCGTCGCTCACGCTGCCACCCTACCCAGTGCCATCTGTTACGGGCCGCAGGTCACATTCGCCGCGGTCGGGATCCATTCAGCTGAAAAGGGTTACGCTGTCCTGTCATGGATCTGCTGGGGGCGACGATCGTACTGGCTGTGCTGCTCACAGCCACCGTCGCCGTCGGCCTGTACCTGCGCTGGCAGCAGAACCGGCCGCAGCGCCACATCCCGCACGAGGTGGTCCAGCCGGAGCGTCTGGGCGCCGACGCACTGGGTGAGACGGCGACCCTCCTGCAGTTCAGCACGGAACTGTGCGCGCGATGCCCCGGCGTCCACCGCACGCTGTCGTCGGTTGCGGACTCGCGTCCGGGAGTGCGTCACCTCGACATCGATCTGACCCACCGTCCCGACATCGCGCGGCACTTCCACGTGATGCAGACGCCGACGACCCTCATCCTCGATCGCGACGGCGTGATCCAGACCCGATTCGGGGGCATACCGAGCCGAGACGTGGTCGAACTCGAGCTCAATCGCCTGACGGAGGAAGCCGATGTCCGCCACGCCTGACCGCCGCACCGGGATCGATCCCCGCGGGCCCCGCTTCGCGGCGGGCATCACCGCCCTGCTGCTCCTCGTCGACCTCTTCCTGGGTCTCACGGGCCTGCCGACGCAGCGCGACGCCGACGGCACGTGGGCGCTGGCAAAGGCATCCCTCGCTCAGCGCGTTCTCGATCCCGCGTTCCTGCTCCTCCTCGTCACGGCGCTGCTCTTCCTGTGGGGCGTCCTCTCGCCGCGCACGGCGCCGTGGGGCGTGCTGTACCGCCGGGTCGTGCAGCCCCGGCTGACGCCTGCCACCGAGCTCGAGGATCCCCGCCCTCCGCGCTTCGCGCAGGGCGTCGGCCTGTTCGTGGTCGCGATCGGCCTCGTGCTCCAGCTCCTGGGCGTCCCGTGGGCGCTGCCGATCGCCGCCGCGGCCGCGTTCGTCGCGACGTTCCTGAACGCGGCCTTCGGACTCTGCCTCGGCTGCCAGCTCTACCTGCTGCTTCAGCGCTTCGGGATCGTCGGCCGCGCTCGCCCGGCCGCCGTGTGACGCGAGGGTCGCGGCCGCGCGCACCGCTCGGGGGTCGAATCCGTTCCCTCGCATGGACGGCGCCGTTAGGCTGACCGAAGGGCTTCGACGAGGCCCGCGACCGCGACACGGAGGACACGATGAGCGTTACGAGCGAAGCCAGCACCTCGTGGAAGGGAAGCCTCACGGAGGGATCGGGCGAGATCGCCCTCGAGAGCTCCAACCAGGGCCCCTTCCCCGTCAACTGGAAGGCCCGCAGCGAGGGCTCGACCTCCGTGACGACCCCTGAGGAGCTCATCGCCGCGGCGCACTCGTCGTGCTTCAGCATGGCCTTCTCGAACGAGCTGACGCAGAACGGCACTCCGCCTGAGAGCATCGAGACGACCGCCTCGGTCACGTTCATCCCCGGCAAGGGGATCACCGGCAGCCACCTCAACGTGGAAGCCGTCGTCCCGGGCCTCAGCCCCGAGGACTTCGCCCGGATCGCCGAGGACGCCAAGACGAACTGCCCGGTCTCGCAGGCGCTCGCCGGCATCGAGATCACCATCGAGGCGTCGCTTGCCTGATCCCTCCGGGGAAGAGCGGATGCCGCGCCGCGTCGTCGTCGCGGGGGCGTCCGGCCTCATCGGATCGACGCTCGTCGAGAGTCTCCGCGGCGACGGCGTGGCGGTCACGACGCTGGTACGACGGCCCGCCGAGACGTCCGACGAGGTGGAATGGCTGACCGACGCCTCGCCCCTCGATCCTGCCGTGCTGGAGGGCGCCGACGCGGTCGTGGGACTCAACGGCGCGAGCATCGGGCGCTTCCCCTGGACGTCGTCGTACAAGCACACCCTCGTGTGGTCGCGCATCACCCCGACGCAGACGATCGCCCGCGCCGTCCGGGAGCTCGGAGCGGATGCCCCGGCCTTCGTCTCGGCCTCGGCGGTCGGCTACTACGGCTCGGCTCCCCGCGGCACGGTGACGGAGGACTCCCCGCGCGGGGAGTCCTTCCTCGCGGACCTGTGCGGCGAATGGGAGGATGCCGCCCGCTCGGCCGGACCGCAGGCGCGCGTCGCGCTCCTTCGCACCGCGCCGCTCGTGCACCCCGATGCCGTGCTCAAGCCGCTCATCCTCCTCACGAAGCTGGGGGTGAGCGGGCCGATCGGCCGAGGAACGCAGATCTGGCCGTGGATCTCGCTCGACGATGAGATCGCCGCGATCCGCCACATCATCGCGCGCGGGATCGACGGCCCCGTCAATCTCACAGGGCCGACGCCGGCGCACGCGAACGATCTCGGCTTCGCGCTCGCCCGGCGGCTCAACCGCCCGTTCCTGCTGCGCGCTCCCGTCGGGGCCATCCGGCTCGTGCTCGGCCGCGACGCGACCGAGGCCCTGCTCACGACCGACGCCGACGTGCGGCCGCGCGTGCTCGAGGCATCCGGCTTCTCCTTCGCCCACGCGACCGTCGAAGAAGCGGTGGCGGCGGCCGTTCCGGCCGCTCGCTCGTCCACTCCCGCGTCGGCGAGCTAGCCCCGCTTGCGTTCGGCCGCTTCGAGCGCGATCGCCTTGCGGACCGATTCGCGGGCGCGGCGCCGGTCGCCCGCGCTGTCGTAGGCGAGGCCCAGCCGGTACCACGCGCGCCAGTCCTCGGGATGCGCCTCGACGTCCGCCCGGAACGCCGGGAAGACGGCGTTGCCGTCGGCGCGCACGACGCGCCCGCTCGGGCGCACACCCACCTCCTGGTCGGGGAGGCCGCCCTCCGTCTCGAGCCGCCGCCCGAGCTGCTCTGCCCGCACGCCGAACCAGAGCTCGCGACCCAGCGCCCACACGGCGAGCAGCGGAAGCACGAAGAGAGCGACGCCCATGGCCACGGCGATCGGGTCGCCGCTTGCGATCAGGAACCAGCCCCGTTGAGCGACGAGGGCGATGTAGAGCGCGAGCAGCACCGCCATGACGGCGACGCCGATGCGGGCCCTCACGCGCTCGTGGCCCGCGCCACCTGGCCCGGCACGTCGCCCTCCGCGACCGGGCGGTCGTCGCCCGCGCCGGGCACGCGCAGGCCGATGTCGAGGAAGCTGTCCAGCCCCACGACCACCCCCGTCGCCGCACGCGCGCCAGCGAGGGCGAGACGGATGCCGGGGGCGTACGCGAGGGCGGGTTCGACCGTGTCGTGGACGATCGTGAGCGACTCCCCCCGCCCCGACAGGATCGTCTCCTGACGTGCGACCACGCCCGGGCGGCGCAGAGAGTGGATCGGCACGCTGGCGACCTGCTGCCCGCGGGCCCTCTGGTCGACGTGGGGCGACTCGACCGGGCCGACCTGAGCGCGGGCGGCGCCGATGAGCTCGGCCGTGCGCACCGCCGTGCCGCTGGGCGAATCGATCTTCGTCTCCCGGTGCGCTTCGACGATCTCGATCGACGGGAAGAACGGGGCCGCCGCGGCCGCGAGCGCAGACCCCACGACCGACCCGAGCGAGAAGTTGGGGATGAAGACGGCGCCGGTTCCCGCCGCCTTGACCAGCGGCCGGATGAGGGCGATGCGCTCGGCGGACCAGCCCGACGTGCCGACGAGGACGTTGATGCCGCGCTCGATCGCGGCGCGGACGACGTCGATGGACACGGCGGGGGTGGAAGCGTCGACCACGAGGTCGGCACCGTCGAGATCCGACAGCGCCGACTGCGAAGACAGGATCGCGACGAGCTCGAAGCCCTCCTCCGCTTCGATCACCTCGCGGATGATCCCGCCGAGCCTGCCGGTGCCGCCCACGAGGGCCACGCGAGTCGTCATGCGTCCAGCCTAGATGCGACGGGAGCCGGTCCCGCCGGAGCGCTTCCCGGGCGCCGTAGGCTCGGAGGCATGGTCGAACTGCGCCCCGTCCCGGTGGACGACCCGGTGGCCCGCGAGCTGCTCACGGAGTACTTCGCCCTTCGCGCGCAGAGCTTCCCCGGCAACGCGTACACCACGGTCTTCCCGTCGGTGGAGACGTTCACCCCGCCGGAGGGGGTCTTCCTCGTGCTCTACGACGACGCGGAGCTGGCGGTGGGCTGCGGGGGCATCCGCCGCGTCGCGGACGGATCCCTCGGAGGCCGCTACGAGGTGAAGCACCTTTACCTGCGCCCCGAGACGCGGGGTCGCGGATGGGGTCGCCTCCTGCTCGACGACCTGGAGCGGCGGGCGAGGAGATGGGATGCCGCCGAGCTCGTGCTCGACACGCATCACACTCTCGAGGCCGCCGGCGGACTCTACGCGAGCGCGGGCTTCCGCGAGATCGAGCCGTACAACGACAATCCCAACGCGACCCGCTGGTACGGACTCCGCCTCGCGCCGGCAGAGGGCGGCGAGACGCTGTAGCAGCCGCGGCCGGCTCGCCGCCACTACGGGATGAGCGCGACCTTCCCGCCGGGATGCCCCGTGCGAACCAGTTCGAGTGCCGCCACGGCTTCGGCGAGGGGGAAGGTGCGCGCCATCGGCACGACGAGCTCCCCGGCGCCCGCGAGGCGCACCAGCTCCGCGCGCACCTCGTCTCGGTAGGCCTTGCTCGCGGGCATCGCACCGCCGATGATCACGAACCCCGCCTCCTTCGCCCGCGTGCCGGCGACGATCGTGACGAGCCGCGAGCGGTCGGCGACGAGGCCGAGGGAGACGTCGATCGCCTCGTCGGTGCCGACGCAGTCCAGAGCAGCCGCGATGCCGTCCGGGGCGGCGGCACGGACACGCTCGCCGAGCCCCTCGCCGTACGCCACCGGCGTGCCGCCGAAGCGCTCGACGGTGTCGAAGCTCGCCCTGCTCGACGTGCCGATCGTCCGGGCGCCGAGCCGACGCGCCTGCTGGAGCACACTGACCCCGACGGCTCCGGAGGCGCCGTGCACGAGGATGGTGTCGCCCTCGCGCACGCGCGTCACGTGCAGCATCTCGGCCGCCGTCGCGCCGGCGAGGAGGAGGTTCGCCGCCTCCGGGAACGGAAGATCGTCGGGCTTGCGGAAGACATCGGGCGCGGGGACGGTGAGTTCGGTCGCGTAGCCGCCCGCGACGCGGAACGCGAGCACCTCGTCACCCACGGCGACCTCGCCCGACCCGATCCGGGTCGGAGCCCCTGCGGCATCCGGCCCGCCGACCGCCGACACGACGCCCGCGATCTCGTAGCCGATCGGCAGGGGCGGCTCGGCGGCGCCGGGCGCGCGGCTGCCGCGGATGTGCTTGTAGTCGGCCGGGTTGACGCCGGCGGCGCGCACGGCGATGGTCACTTCACCCGGAGCGGGAGCCGGGGGGTCGTACTCCTCGAACCGCAGCACGTCGAGGTCTCCGAAATCCGTCGCGATCCACCGCTGAGCCATGCGTCCCATCCTCGTCCCGCCGGATGGCACCGAGGGCCGGACGAACCGGATTCAGACGGGGTACTGGTCGGGGAGCCCGGTGCGCAGCTCGACGGGCAGGTGCGCGAGGTCGTTGTGCGACACGAGGGTCCACGGCCGGCCCTGCTTCTGGGCGAGCACCGTGAGGCCGCAGTGCGCCTGGTTGAGCGTCATCCACCGCCAGTCGGGCGCGCCGAGCACCTCACGGACGAACCATGCGATCACGAAGTTGTGCGTGATGAGGAGCTCGTGCACCTCGCCCGTCTTCCGCGCCAGGAACTCGCCCACCGCGTCGGACATCTGCGCGCGCCCCGCCTCGACCTCCGCCTCGGTGACCGCGCCGAAGAACGGCTCGAAGACCGCGGGGGTCTCGGGCGTCATGCCCGTGGGCACGCAGTCGAAGAGGAGGGCGGTCGGCTCGGGCGAGACCGACGGCAGCCGGTCGGCGACCGCGCGCGCGGTCTGCGCCGCCCGCTCGAGCGGCGAGTGCCACACCGCGTCGAGAGGCACGCCGGACAGGCGGTCCGCGATGAGGGATGCCTGGCGCCGGCCACGCGGCGAGAGGGGACCGTCGACGAGGCCGTGCTCGGCATCCTGATGCTCGCCGTGCCGCACGAGGTACAGGTAGTGCGTCAACGGCTCTCACTTCGTCGGGGTCGGCGTGCGCGGGAACGGCGCCCTTCCACCCTACGTCAGCGACGGGGCGGACCCGGGTCGGTCACTCCGAGGCGCGCGCGATGTCGGTCAGCTGCGAGCGGCTGAGGCGCACGCCCACGCCCTGCACCAGCTCTTCGACGTGCTGAGGCGCGTACGCGTTGACGATGGGCGCCGTCACGAGCTTCTGGGCGAGGAGCCACGCCACGGCGACCGCCGCGTCGGGGACGCCCAGCTCCGCGCCCACCGCGTCGAGCGCACGCAGGGTGCGGGTGCCCCGTCGGTTGAGGCTGGCGGCGAGCTGCGCACCGCGCACGGAGAGGCTTCCTCGGATCCGCGTGCGGTGGCGGCCGGACAGGAACCCGTGCTCGAGCGCGTGCGACGGCGTGACCGCCATGCCCTGCGCACCCGCGACCAGCCGCAGGTCGGAGTCGAACTCGTGGCGCCGGAGGACGTTGAAGGGCACGTCGAGCACCGTGATGCGCGGGTAACCCGCCGAGGCGAAGATCCGCGCTTCGACGAGCTGTGCGGCGGTGTAGCCCATCGCGCCGATGGCGAGGGCTTTGCCCGTGTCGATGAGCCACTCGGCCGTGGCGAGCGTCTCTTCGAGGGCAGTCGTGCCGTCGGCGACGGCGTCGAGGTAGAGGACGTCGATCCGATCGGTGCCGAGGCGGGTGAGCGACGCCTCGACGGCACGCACGAGGTTCACCGGTCCGAGACCCGGGTTGTCGGGATGGCCGCCGATGCGGACGGTGAGCACCGTCTCGTCGCGGAGTCCCCGGGACGAGAGCCATTGGCCGATAATGTGCTCGCTGCGTCCGCCGGAGAAGCTGTCAGCGGTGTGGATCGCGTTCCCGCCGAGCTCCAGGTAGGCGTCGAGGATGTCGTGGCTCGACTCGAGGTCGACATTCCAGCCGAACTCGGCGCCGCCGAGGACGAGGGGGAACACGTCGGCTCCCGACTCGCCGAGCGGGACGCGCAGGCTCCTGCCCAGCGGCGCACCCTGCACCGGGATGGGCGCCGACGGGTGGGATGCGGGAAGGGCGGCCGGACGCGTCTCGGGGCTCGCCGAGGAGACGCTCGAGTCAACGCCGAAGAGAGACATGTGCCACCCCCTCACGGGATTCCTAGAGGAGATCTCGTGATCACTTCTTCCGCACCCCCCGGCACGGTAATTAGAGGGTAGGCCAGACAGCGGACAGATCACGCCAATGAGGCGTCCTGTCGGGGAACATTGCATAACGCTTTGATCACGAAGTCCGCGGGGACCGCTCCCAGTCTCCCGCGCGCGGACGGGCATCCCGAAAAGCGGATGCCCGCCCCCTCGCGAGAAGGGACGGGCATCCGGACAACGACGCGCTGCGGCGCAGCGCTCGCCGCAGGGGTCAGACCTGGGCGGGCGCCTCGGCACCCTCGGCAGGAGCGGCGTCACCCTGCTCGGCTGCGGCCTCTTCGAGGACCGGCTCGAGCGAGAGCTTGCCGCGGTCGTCGATCTTCGTGATGCGCACGAGGAGCTTCTGACCGACCGAGAGGACGTCGTCGACGTTCTCCACGCGCTTGCCGCCGGCGAGCTTGCGCACCTCGCTGACGTGCAGGAGGCCGTCCTTGCCGGGCAGGAGCGAGATGAACGCGCCGAACGTCGCGATCTTGACGACCGTTCCGAGGAACTGCTCGCCGACTTCCGGGTTGGTGGGGTTGGCGATCGCGTTGACCTGGACGCGGGCCGCCTCGGCCGAAGGGCCGTCCACGGCGCCGATGTAGACGGTGCCGTCCTCCTCGATGGAGATGTCGGCGCCGGTCTCGTCCTGGATCGCGTTGATCGTCTTGCCCTTGGGTCCGATGAGCTCGCCGATCTTGTCGACGGGGATCTGCACGCTGATGACGCGCGGGGCCGTCGGGGCCATCTCGTCGGGACCGTCGATCGCGGCGTTCAGGACCCCGAGGATCGTGATGCGGGCGTCGTGCGCCTGCTGCAGCGCGGCGGAGAGCACCGACGACGGGATGCCGTCGAGCTTCGTGTCGAGCTGGATCGCCGTGACGAACTCGGACGTGCCGGCGACCTTGAAGTCCATGTCGCCGAGGGCGTCCTCGGCGCCGAGGATGTCGGTCAGCGCGGCGTAGCGCGTCTGGCCGTCGACCTCGTCGGACACGAGACCCATCGCGATGCCCGCGACGGGCGCGCGCAGCGGCACGCCGGCGTTGAGGAGCGACAGGGTCGAGGCGCACACCGAGCCCATCGACGTCGAGCCGTTCGAGCCGAGGGCCTCGGACACCTGACGGATCGCGTACGGGAACTCCTCGCGGCCGGGGAGCACCGGCACGAGGGCGCGCTCGGCCAGGAAGCCGTGCCCGATCTCGCGACGCTTGGGGCTGCCGACCCGACCGGTCTCACCGGTCGAGTAGGGCGGGAAGTTGTAGTGGTGCATGTAGCGCTTGTGCGTGACGGGCGACAGCGAGTCGATCTGCTGCTCCATCTTGAGCATGTTGAGCGTCGTCACACCCAGGATCTGCGTCTCGCCGCGCTGGAAGATCGCCGAGCCGTGGACGCGCGGAATGACCTGCACCTCGGCGTCGAGCGGACGGATGTCGGCGAGGCCGCGGCCGTCGATGCGGACGCCCTCGGAGAGGATGCGGCCGCGGACGATCTTCTTCGTGACCGACTTGTAGGCGGCGGAGAACTCGATCGTCGCGACGGCGGGGAGCTCCCCCGCCTCGACGGCGGCGACGAGCTCGCCCTTGACGCGGTCCTTGATCGCGTCGTCGGCGTTCTGACGCTCCTGCTTGTCGGCGATCTGGTACACGCCGACGAGCTCGTCATACGTACGACCGGCGACGAAGTCGTACGTCTCCTGGCTGTAGGGCAGGAAGACGGGGTACGACTGGACCTCCTTGGCGGCGGTCGTCGCGACCTCGTTCTGCGCGCGGACGAGCTCCTTGATGAAGGGCTTCGAAGCCTCGAGGCCCTGCGCGACGACCTCTTCGCTCGGCTTGGTGGCGCCGGCCTTGATGAGGTTCCAGCTGCCCTCGGTCGCCTCGGCCTCGACCATCATGATCGCGACGTCGCCGTCCTCGAGCACGCGGCCGGCGACGATGAGGTCGAAGACGGCTTCCTCGAGCTGCTTGGCGTTGGGGAACGCGATCCACTGGTCGGCGTGCTCACCGTGGCCCGGGATGAGCGCGAGGCGCACACCGGCGATGGGGCCCGAGAACGGCAGACCCGAGATCTGCGTCGAGAGCGATGCGGCGTTGATCGCGAGGGCGTCGTAGAACTCGCCCGGCGCGATCGAGAGCACCGTGACGACGATCTGCACCTCGTTGCGGAGGCCATCGACGAAGGACGGACGCAGCGGGCGGTCGATGAGACGGCACACGAGGATCGCCTCGGTGGAGGGGCGGCCCTCGCGGCGGAAGAACGAGCCGGGGATCTTGCCCGCGGCGTACGAGCGCTCCTCGACGTCGACCGTCAGCGGGAAGAAGTCGAAGCCTTCGCGCGGGGACTTGCCGGCGCTGGTGGCCGAGAGGAGCATCGTCTCCTCGTCGAGATAGGCGGCGACCGCGCCCTGCGCCTGCTGGGCGAGGCGTCCGGTCTCGAACCGGACGGTGCGGGTGCCGAAGCGGCCGTTGTCGAGAACGGCCTCGGCGGCGGTGATTTCAGGACCTTCCAAGAGGTCTCTCCTTCTTTGTTTAGCCTCGCGCGCGCGAATCGAGCGCGAGGTTGTGCGAAGGAGCAGGAACAGGCAGATATGGGCGCGCGACGTCATCGCGAGGTCCGCCTGCGCTGGCCACCAGTCGAAGATCACCCGGCGCGACGCGCGACGGGGAATCCACCACAGGGGACCAGCTTCCTGCCGGGCCTGCTCCATGAGCTCAGGTGTTCAATTGAGCGGATGCCACAGGGCAACCTTGTCGATCCTAGCAGTCGGGCCCTTCCCGCCCCATCTGGCGGCCCGGAAACCCGCCGCCTAGGGTGGGGGCATGAGCACCGACGACAAGCCGGCGACCGCGGCATCCGACGAGATGAAGCGCAAATTCAAAGAGGCTCTCGACAAGAAGAACGCCCAGCACCGCGAAGGAGAAGCGCACCTGGACGGCGACTCGGCCGTCCACGGGACGCATGGCGCGGTGACCAAGCGGGAGTTCCGTCGCAAGAGCGGCTGAGCCTCAAGGGCGCTTGAGAGGAGAGAGATCATGGTCTTCGACCCCACCTTTCACAGCATCGACGAAGAAGCGGAGAAGCTCCCCGACCTCGCCGGGGGGCCGGGCGGCACGGACGTCTCCGATCCCGACGGGGGGATCGCCGAGGCATCCGTCGACCGCACCGACGAGCGGCAGGACGACGTCATCGAGGGTGAGGCGGAGGCCGCGCTCCTGACGGACGTCGTCGCCGACGACCTCCCGCCCTACGGCGAGGAGTGAGATGAGCGACTTCCGCGAGCGCATCCCCGACGACGAGCGCGAGGTGCCGCTCGACGACGACGAGGAGCTGGAGACGGCACCGCCGACCCTGGATCCGCTCGAGACCGTAGAGGACGAGGTCGACGAACGCGTGGACGAGGAGCGGGAGGCCGCGATCGAGTCGGGCGAGATCGAGCCCTGACCGGCCCACGACACCGGGGCCGTCGCACAGGCGACGGCCCCGGTGTGCGGGCGGCGTGATGATCAGCGGGTGACGGATGCCTCGCGCGCTCGCTCGCGCTCCTCCTTCGCCGCGGCCTCGGCGACCGCCGCCTCCTCGAGCCCCTGGGTGCCCACCGCGTCGGGCGAAGGCGACATCCCGTCGTGGTCGCCCACCATCGTCGTCTCGTCGAACGGCAGCTCGCCGGAGAGGACCTTCCGGGCACGCGAGGCGTCGAACTCCTTCGTCCACGTCCCGATGAGGACGGTCGCCACGGCGTTGCCGGTGAAGTTCGTGACGGCGCGGCCCTCCGACATGAAGCGGTCGATCCCGACGATGACGCCGACGCCGTTGACGAGGTCGGGACGGTAGGCCTGCAGTCCGCCCGCCAGCGTCGCGAGACCGGCTCCCGTGACGCCCGCGGCGCCCTTGGACGCGATGATCATGAAGACGAGCAGGCCGATCTGCTCGGGGATCGACATCGGCGCCCCCATCCCGGACGCGATGAACAGCGAGGCCATCGTGAGGTAGATGGCCGTGCCGTCCAGGTTGAACGAGTATCCCGTCGGGACGGTGATGCCCACGACCGGCTTCGAGACGCCGAGGTGCTCCATCTTGGCGATGAGGCGCGGCAGTGCGGACTCCGACGAGGACGTGCCGACGATCAGCAGGTACTCGCGCGCCAGGTACTTGATGAGCGAGAAGATGTTGATCCTCGTCACCGCGAACAGGAGCGTGCCCAGGATGCCGACGATGAAGACGAAGCACGTGACGTAGAACGCGAACATCAGCAGGCCCAGGCTCCAGATCGCTGCGACCCCGGTCGCGCCGACGACCGCCGCGATGGCCCCGAACGCGCCGACGGGTGCGAGCCAGAGGATCATGCCGAGGATGCGGAAGACGAGCGCCTGCAGGTGCTTGACCGCGTTCATGATGGGCCGGCCCTTCTCCCCCATGCTCTGCAGGGCGAATCCCACGAGCAGAGCGATGAAGAGCACCTGCAGCACGTTCTCGCCCGTGAATGCGGAGAAGAAGGTGAGCGGGATGATGCCGAGGAGGAACTCCTCGGTCGTCTTGGCCTCCGCGGTCGCCTCGTAGGTCGAGCTCGCCATGTTGAGACCCTCGCCCGGGTGGATCACGTTCCCGACGACGAGGCCGATCGCGAGCGCGAAGGTCGACATGACCATGAAGTAGAGCAGGGCGAGTCCGCCGATCTTGCCCACGGTCGCGGCCTTCGCGATCGAGCCGACGCCCACCACGATCGTGCAGAAGATGATCGGCGCGATCATCATCTTGATGAGCGAGACGAAGGCCGTCCCGAGCGGCTTGAGCGCGACGCCGGCCTCCGGCCAGATCAAGCCGACCGCGGCGCCCAGCACGACGGCGGCGATGACAGCGATATAGAGCCAGGTGTGCTTGTCCCACGCCTGCTTGCCGCGGCGCCAGTTGTAGCCCGGCAGTGTGAAGGATGTCGTGCGAGTCGAAAGAGCCATCGTCGCCTCCGTGAAGATCTCCGTCGTCGGATGCCGCCACCGTGGCGGTGAACCCAGGGTGCGCGCACGCGGAGCCGGCACGGACTTGTGGTCGTATTGGTCGCGGCGAGCCGGCACTCGGGGGCCTATCGTGTGGTCCCATGGAGCGACGGCAGGTCGGAGGGAGCGACGCGATGGCGGGTCGGCAGGCGGCGGCGAGCGCGGCCTCGCGCGTCTTCGCCGTGCTGCTCGCCGCGGTCGTCGTCGTCGGCGCGGTCGTGGCGCTCCTTCTCGTCTTCGAGGCGCAGCGGGCGGTGCGCGCCGAGGCCGAGCGCGTGACGAAGGCCCTCGCCGAGACCATCGCCGCAACGGACTCGGTGGGCGCGGCTCTCCCCGAAGACGGTGCCTCCGCGCGCCTGCAGCCCTACGCCGAGCGGCTCATGTCGGAGACGGGCGTGGACTTCATCACGATCATGACACCCGACGGGATCCGCGTGACGCACCGCGACCCGGCGGAGATCGGCCGTCATTACCTGGGCACGATCCCCGCCTCGCCCGAAACGCTCACCGAGGAGTTCAGCGGCACGCTCGGGCCCTCGGTCCGCACGATCGCGCCCGTCGAGGTCGGCGGACGCGTCGTCGGGTGGGCATCGGTCGGCGTGACGGTCCAGTCCCTCTCGTCGGCGTTCTTCCCGCGGCTGCCCTTCGCGATCGTCATCGCCCTCGCGGTCGTGGCGGCCGGGTTCCTCGGCGCCCTGGCGGCGGGGCGGATCACCAAGCGCGTCACGGGCGACCTGCCGGCGGGAAGCGTCCGGGACGCGGTGTCGTCGTACGAGTCCGTCCGGACGCTCGGCGAGGCCCTGCGCGCGCAGACGCACGAGCACGGCAACCGCATGCACACGGCGGTGGCCCTGTTGGAGCTCGGCCGCACCGAGGAGGCGATCGAGATCCTCACCGAGACCTCCCGGCAGTCCCAGACTCTCGTCGACCAGGTGACGGCACGTCGGGACGGCGACCCGACCGTCGGTGCGCTGCTGCTCGGCAAGGCCTCGCAGGCCCGCGAGCGAGGGGTCGACTGGATCGTCGACATCGATCCCGCCGCGCCGCGCAGCACGCTGGCACCCGTCGATGCGGTGTCCGTGGTGGGGAACCTCCTCGACAACGCGCTGGATGCCGCCGCCTCCGGCGATGAGCCGCGGTGGGTGCGCGTGGAGCTGGCGCCTGCCGACGGCGGACTCCGCATCTCGGTCGCCGACAGCGGGCGGGGCATCCCGGCCGATCTCGCCGACCGGATCTGGCGGCACGGCTTCTCGACGAAGCCCGCCGGCGCCGACGGGCGCGGAGTCGGCCTCGCCCTGGTGAAGTCGATCGTCGAGGGAGCCGGCGGGAGCATCGAGGTCGAGGCATCCCCCACCGTCTTCCGGGTCGTGCTGCCCGCGAGGCGACCGTGATCGACGTCCTCCTCGTCGACGACGACCCGCTGACGCTCGAGCTGCACCGCTCGTACCTGGCGCGGCTGGAGGGGTTCCGCGTCGTGGCGGAGTGCACCGGCGCGCGAGCGGCGGTGTCGGCGATCCTCGACGCGCCGCCGGGCGGCGGGATCGACCTCGTGCTGCTGGACATGACGATGCCCGACGGGACGGGTCTGGATGTCCTGCGCCACGTGCGGGCGCGCGCCGCCGACGTCGACGTCATCGCGGTGACGGGCGTCCGGGATGCCGACGTCGTGCGCCAGACCGCGTCGCTCGGCGTCGCGCAGTATCTCGTGAAGCCGTTCACGTTCGCGGTGTTCCGCGACCGGCTGGAGCAGTACCGCGAATTCCGCCGGCGGGCTCAGGATGCCTCGGGGCCGGCGACGCAGACCGAGATCGACGCGATGCTCGGCGCCATGCGCCCCGCCGTCCCCGCGCCGCTGCCGAAGGGACTCGCGCTCGAGAGCCTCGAGCGGGTCAGCGCGGCCGTCCGCGACAGCGGCCCGCTCTCGGCCAGCGAGACCGCCGAACGGCTCGGCATGTCGCGGGTCGCGGCGCGGCGCTACCTCGAGCACCTCGTCGAGTCGGGGCGCGTCGATCGGTCGCCTCGCTACGGCACGCAGGGGCGGCCGCAGACGGAGTACCGCTGGCGCAGCTGAGCGTGCCGTCCGCACGATCTGCGAAGGACACGCCGCGGCACCCTCTCCTCGGACCTGCGTGTCGCACGGGCGCTCGTGCGGACCGCGTGTCAGCGGGCGGGCGCGGGCCGGGGCGTTCCCCGGCCGGGGAGCTCCACGTACCCGTCGTGCTTGGCACGCCGCCCGTCGCCGGCGGTGCGGCCTCGCATGCGGCGCCAGACCCAGGGCAGCGCGTCGCGGGTGAGCCACGCGGAGGGCGTGCGCGGGTCGTCGTCGTGCAGCGCCGCGTCGAGGTCGCCGAGCGCCTCCGCGTCCGGAACGCCGAGCGCCTCGGCGGCGCGGTAGGCGAGGAAGCGGTGGCCACGGGAGCGCAGGTGCACCTTGTCGTGCGCCCACATCGACAGGTCGCCGATCTCGGGCTGGGCCTCCAGATCGAGCAGGATCGAGCCGGTCTCGCGCGCGATCCGGCGGAGCTCTGAGTTGTAGGCGGCGAAGCGCCGCGCGAAGAGGCGCGCGGCGCGCCGGCGCGGCAGGAACGGCGTCACGAGCAGGACGTCGGCGCCCGTCTCGCGCAGCGCGCGGACACCCTCCTCGAGCTCGGCCGCGAGCAGCCGCGGCGCGGCGCGCCTGCTGACGAGGTCGTTGGACCCCAGGAGGATCGAGACGAGGTCGGGGCGAAGCGCGAGCGCGCGAGGCAGCTGCCCGAGGGTCAGATCGCGGACCCTCCGGCTGCGCACCGCGAGGTTCGCGTAGCGCAGCGGCGCCAGCCCGTCGCCGTGGGAGGCGAGCAGCTGGGCGAGGCGGTCGGCCCACCCCCGGAACTCGCCCGCCGGCATGCGGGACGTGTCGCACAGCCCCTCCGTGAGCGAATCGCCGAGAGACACGTAGCGCGTGTACCGCGCGGCGCGGTCCGCGGGGGCGGCCGGAGCCGACGGGCGGGTCGCGCCTCGGAAGAGGAGGGCGTCGTCGATCCGGCGCAGGCGCTGCGCCTCGGCGTAGTGATCCAGCAGCTGCTCCGACAGCGCGGCCCACGTGCGATGGCGCACCGACTCGCGCGCGGCGCGCGCGAAGGCGAGTCGCTTGGCGTCGTCGCCGAGGAGGTCTGCGACCCGTCCTCGCAGGTCGGTGAGGTCGCCCGGCCGGTAGAGCCATCCGTCGATGCTGCTGCGCACGAGATCCACCGGCCCGCCGGCGCCCGTCGCAACGACCGGCACCCCGCTGGCCAGCGCCTCCTGGATCGTCTGACCGAACGTCTCGCTCTCGCCGGGATGCACGAAGACGTCGAAGCCTGCGACGGCTTCGGCCAGCGCGTCGCCCGAGAGGTGCCCGAGGAATCGGGCTCCGGGGAGGATCCTCTCCAGATGCGCCCGGGAAGGACCCTCGCCGACGATCACGAGCCGAACGCCGGGGAGACCTGCGAGGACCCGGAGGTCCTCCACCTGCTTCTCGGGCGCGAGCCTGCCGACGTAGCCCACGATGAGGTCGTCGCCGGCGATGTCGCTGCGCCACTCGGCGCTGCGCCGCTCGGGCGCGAAGCGCTCGGCATCCACTCCCCTCCCCCATCGCCGCAGCCGATCGACGCCGAGCAGCTCGAGCTGGCGCGACGAGGCCGACGAGGGTACGAGGTTCACGGTCGCGCGACGGTGCAGCCGCGTCACGTGCGACGCGACGAAGGCCGTGGCCCGCGGCATCCCGTACTTCTCGGCGTATGCGATGACATCGGTCTGGTACACCGCGACGGCGGGGATGCGCAGCGCGTCGGCGGCGGCGACCCCCTGCCAGCCCAGCACGAAGGGAGAGGCGAGGTGCACGACGTCCGGCCGGAAGCGCCGCAGGATGGCCGTCAGCCGGGCGGCCCGCGCGAAGACCACCCGCACCTCGGGGTAGGAGGGCAGCGGCACGGAGCGCAGGAGCTCGGCGCGGGCTCCGATCAGATCCGGAGCGACCTCACCGGCCCTCGGCGCGATCAGGAGGGTCTCGTGACCCTCCCGGGCGAAGTGCCTCAGGATCTGGAGGACCGATCCGGTGACACCGTTCATGTGCGGGAGGAAGGATTCTGCGAGCACCGCGACTCTCACGCCTCCAGCGTGACCGCCGGAAGGGCGACGGATGCCGCGGAACGGCGCCGATCGCCGAGTGTTCACCCGATGCACGGCGACGCGTCACCGGTGGTCCGCCGTTCGGTGGCCGTTCACCGGCGGCTGGTACCCAGGTGCCGTGACGGATGCCTGGCTCACCGCGATCGCGTCGTCGCCGTTCGCCCTTCCGCTCCTGTTCGCCCTCGTGCTCGGGGACGCCTTCCTCGTCGTCGTTCCCGGCGAGGCCGCGGTGACGGCGTTCGGCGCGCTCGCGGTCTCGACCGGTGCCCCGCCGCTTGCCGCCGTCGTCGTCGTGGCCGCCGCGGCGGCCGCCTGCGGCGACGTGTGCTGTTACCTGGTCGGGCGGGTCGTGGGACTCGAGCGATGGCGCTGGATGCGGGCACCGAACACGCAGGCCGCGTTCGCGTGGGCTCGGAGGCGGCTGGACGAGCGGACCGCCCTCGTGCTCTTCACCGCGCGTTTCATCCCGTTCGCCCGGCTCGCCGTGAACCTCGTCGCCGGCGCCTCGCGCCTGCCCGCGCCCCGCTACCTCGCCGTGGCGACCCTCGCCGCGACGGCCTGGGCGCTCTACCAGGCGCTGCTGGGAGCCGCTGTCGCCGCCATCATCCCCGGTGGGTCGGCCGCGGCCGTCGTGGTGTCCGTCGTCGTCGCCGTGGGTTCGGGTCTCGCCCTGGACGCCGCGCTGGCGCGGCGGAGGAGGCCCGACCGGCGCGGGTGATCACGCCAGCGCGAGCACGCGGCGCGCGGCGTCGATCAGGGCGCGACCGTAGGACGGGCCGTGCCCGGCCGCGTGCACGGCGAGGGGGTGGAGCTGGTGCACCGGCACGCGCTCGCGCCACCCCGGCCTCAGCGGGTGAGCGTCCACGTACGCACCGAGGACGGCGTCCAGCAGCGGGCAGCCGAAGAGCTGGAGCATCGCCAGGTCGGTCTCGCGGTGCCCGCCGTGAGCGGCCGGATCGATCAGCACGACGCCGTCCGGCCCCCACAGCACATTGCCGTTCCAGAGGTCGCCGTGCAATCGGGCGGGCGGATCGGCGTCGTCGAACGCCCCGTCCGCGATGGTGGCGCAGGCCCGTTCGACGAGGGCCGCGCCCCACGTCGTGAGATGCCCCGCATCGACGGCCGGGCCGACGAAGGGGAGCACGCGGTCTCGGGCGTAGAAGGCGCCCCAGGCCTCCTCGTGCGCGGCGGGCTGCGGACGCCGCCCGATGAACAGCGGACCGTCCCACCCGTCGGGCGGCGCTCCGAACGCCGCGGCGCCGGCGCCGTGCGGGGCGGCGAGTGCTCGTCCGAACGCCGCGGCGGACGCGGCATCCGGCCTCCCGGCGGCGATGCGCTCGAGCGTCAGCCGTCCGGGGGCGACGTCGAGCACCCGGACGATGTGGACGCCTCCGGATGCCTCGGGCTCGGCGAGCCACGCGAGTCCCGCCGCCTCCGCCTCGAAGAAGCGGGGTGGAGCGTCCGCGCGGGTCTTGACGACGGGTTCGGCCACGTGGTCCATCCTCCCCCGCGGTGTCAGCGCCGCGCGCCAGGATGGAGGCATGGCTGAGCCGAGCGGGAACTGGACGGGATACGACGCGGGCTTCCTCGGCATCCCGGTGCCCCTGCCGATGACGCTCGGCGACCGAGAGGTCCGGGAGCTGGCCTATCCGCGGTTCACCGTGCTGCTGGAGCCCGCGCGCCGGCTGGCGATCGCGACCGGCGTGAATGTCGACGGAGGAACGCTCCACGACCTCGAGAGGCGCGGGAACTGGGATCTCGACGACCGCGTCCCGGCGACCGAGCAGGCGGGACCGGCCGTCTATGCCGACAACGACCTCGACCGCGGCCACCTCGTCCGCCGCCGCGACCCGGGGTGGGGCACCGTCGCCGAGGCGCGGGAGGCGACGGCGGCGACGTTCTTCTACCCGAACGCCGCTCCTCAGGCCGCCGGCTTCAACCAGTCGAAGGAGCTGTGGCTCGGCCTCGAGGATCATGTGCTCGCGTACGCCGACGCGACCGACCAGCGTGTGTCGGTCTTCACCGCGCCGGTTCTCGCACCCGACGATCCCCCGTATCGCGGCATCCGGATCCCCCGCCGCTTCTGGAAGGTCGCGGCCTGGTCGACGGCGCGACCGTCCGATGTCCCCGAGCTCGCCGCGGCCGGGTTCGTCCTCGACCAGTCCGAGCTCGTCGACGCCGCGCGCGGGCGTGCCGTCGCGCCCCTCGGTGCCTTCCGCACCTTTCAGGTGCCGATCGGCGACATCGAGCAGCTCGCCGGGATCGACCTCGGACCCCTCGTGGAGGCCGACGTGCTGACCGCGAGAGAGACGGCGCGCCCCGCGGCGTGGGTGCCGCTGGACACGCCGTCCGAGATCGTGCTGGTCTGACCCCTACTCTCCCGCAAGGCCTCCCAGGAGGTGGCCGAACGACCGGCCCTCGCCGAGGTAGTTCGACGGATCGAACGGGTCGGCGTCGGTCACCGGCTCCTTCCGTGCGACCGCGTCCGCGAGCTCGCGCGCGCCGCGCTCGATCCGCTCGCCGAGGGGTGCCACGTTGTCAGCGGAGGCGCCCCAGTCGCTCGAGGCCGCGAAGACCCCGGTCGACACCGGTTCGGCGTGCAGGTAGGTGAAGAGCGGACGGATGGCGTAGTCGATCGCGAGCGAGTGACGCGCGGTGCCCGCGTTCGCCCCGATCAGCACCGGCTTGCCGGTGAGGGCGTCGGGGTCGAGCACGTCGATGAACGACTTGAACAGCCCCGAGTAGCTGGTCGAGAAGATCGGGGTGACGGCGATGACGGCGTCGGCCGAGACCACCGCGTTGATGACCGACTCGAGAGCAGGCGGCGCGAACCCCGTCAGCAGGTTGTTCGTGATGTCGTGCGCGTGATCGCGCAGCTCGAACACGTCGATCTCGACCTCGATGCCGCGCGCCGCGAGCTGCTGCGCGGTGGCGGCGCTCAGCCGGTCCGCGAGCATGCGCGTCGAGGACGGGTTGGACAGTCCGGCCGAGATGACCGCGATACGGCGAGCGGATGCCGCGGCCATCTCAGGCTCCCTTCCGTCCGAGACCGAACGCCGCGCCGGCAGGAGCCGGCGTGTCCTGATACGGGCTCGCGCCGACGAGGTTGTCGCCCCGGTTCGCGCCGGGGACGGCCTGGCGCGGCGCCTCGTCGCCGTACTTCGCCTTCACGAGGGCGGCGTGGGTCGGGGCGTCCGGAACCTCCGCCGGGCGGTCCTTCTGCAGCTCCCTCCGCAGGACCGGAACCACCTCGCCGCCGAGGATGTCGAGCTGCTCGAGCACCGTCTTCAGCGGGAGCCCGGCGTGGTCGATCAGGAACAGCTGACGCTGGTAGTCGCCGAACGTCTCGCGCATCGCCGCGTAGCGGTCGATGACCTGCTGCGGCGAGCCCACCGTCAGCGGGGTCATCTCGCTGAAGTCCTCGAGCGAGGGGCCGTGGCCGTACACCGGGGCGTTGTCGAAGTACGGGCGGAAGTCGTTCACCGCGTCCTGCGAGTTCTTCGCCATGAACACCTGGCCGCCCAGGCCCACGATCGCCTGCTCGGGCGTTCCGTGGCCGTAGTGGGCGAAGCGCTGGCGGTACAGCGTGATGAGGCGCTGATAGTGCTCCTTGGGCCAGAAGATGTTGTTGGCGAAGAAGCCGTCGCCGTAGTACGCGGCCTGCTCGGCGATCTCAGGCGTGCGGATCGAGCCGTGCCAGACGAACGGGGGGACGCCGTCCAGCGGTCGCGGCGTCGAGGTGAACCCCTGCAGGGGAGTGCGGAAGGACCCCTCCCAGTCCACGACGTCCTCGCGCCACAGGCGGTGCAGGAGGTTGTAGTTCTCGATCGCGAGCGGAAGGCCCTGCCGGATGTCCTTGCCGAACCACGGATAGACCGGGCCGGTGTTGCCGCGACCGATCATGAGGTCGGCACGGCCGCGCGAGACGTGCTGCAGCATCGCGTAGTCCTCGGCGATCTTCACCGGGTCGTTGGTCGTGATGAGCGTCGTCGCGGTGGAGAGCACGAGGCGCTCGGTCTGGGCCGCGATGTAGGCGAGGGTGGTGGTCGGCGACGACGACCAGAACGGCGGGTTGTGGTGCTCGCCGAGCGCGAAGACGTCGAGGCCCACCTCCTCGGCGTGCTTGGCGATCGTCAGGGTCGCCTGGATCCGGTCGGCCTCACTGGGCGTGGTTCCGTCGGTCGGGTCCTCGGTGATGTCGCTCACCGTGAAGATGCCGAACTGCATTCCTGGCCACGTTGTGGTCTCGCTCACGATCTCTTCCCGCTTTCCGGATGCTCGTGGCATCCGTTTCTATGCAAGTGAATGTATCTCGTGCAACGCGCGCGCCGCCGGATTATTCCCGAGGTCGGCGCGGCGCCCGACGCGCCGCGGGCGGCGGCCGCGCTCCCCAGGATAGGGTGGCGTTCTCCCGACATGACCGAACCGAGCGCTCCGGCCGCCGCCGCGGCATCCTCCCCCGCTCCTCCCGCGACGGGGACGATCGGAGCGCCCCGCGCCAAACGGCGCGTGCCCTTCTGGGACAACGCCCGCTTCGCGTGCATCGTGCTGGTCGTGCTGGGGCACGCGACGCAGCGGCTCACCTACGACTCCGACATCGCACTCAGCCTGTACCTGCTGATCTATGCGTTCCACATGCCGGCGTTCGCGATCATCTCGGGCTACTTCTCGAAGTCGGGCGCCCCGACGCGCCGGCAGATGGCTCGGGTCATCACCGACATCCTGCTGCCCTACGTCATCTTCGAGGCGCTGTGGACCCTCACCAAGTGGATCGTCGAGGGCAGCGCGTCGCCGAACCTCACGAAGCCGTCGTGGACGCTGTGGTTCCTGCTCGCGCTCGGCATCTTCCGCCTCGTCCTGCCCTACCTGGCGCTCCTGCGGTGGCCGCTTCTGTGGACGGTCGCGATCTCGATCGGCGCGGGGTACTTCTCGAACATCGACTCGACGCTGTCGCTGTCGCGCACGCTGGGACTGCTGCCGTTCTTCACGCTCGGCTGGTGGCTCTCCGAGCACCGCGTGATCGATCGGTTCGGGCTCCTCGGGCGGCGGCAGTGGTGGGTCTTCCCGGTTTCGATCGGTCTCTTCGCGGTCGCGGGGTTCGCCGCCTGGTTCTTCGTGGACGACTGGCGCGCGATGAACCTCAACCAGTGGCTCTTCTACGACGACAGCTACTCCGCCCTCGGCGGCACGCAGTGGTGGGCGGGCGGTGTGCGGCTCGCGCTCATGATGGTCGCCGTCATCCTGTCGGCCGCCTTCTTCGCCCTCGTGCCCCGCGGCTCGCACTGGTGGACGCACTTCGGCCAGTACACGATGTACGTCTATCTCCTGCACTCGTTCGTGCTGTACCCGTTCCGCGAATCCGGGATCCTCCGGGGCCTCGACCCGACGTGGATCTGGCTGCCGATCGTGGTCGTCGCATCCGTGCTGATCGCCCTCGCCCTGGCCACCAAGCCCGTGCGGACGGTCTTCCGCCCGCTCGTCGAGCCGCGCCCGGCCTGGCTGTTCGCCGATCCGAGCCTCGCCGGTCGCGAAGGCCGTCGATCCGATCCGACGGGCTCCCGCCGGCCGCGAGAGAGTCCGAGGCCGGCCGCGCCCCAGCACGCCGATCCGCGGCAGAACGGCGTGTGACGCGCGGCATCCCCGGTCCGTCGCCGGAACGGCCGGTCATCCGGCCCGACTCGTGATCAGCGGCCGGACGGCGCCTCGGGCACCGGCCGGCTGGACGGCGCCTCGGGCACCGGCACGAAGCGGCGCAGGAGCGCGTCGAACGCGCGATCGGGCAGCAGCGCGCGCGCGGTGAGCAGCAGGTGGGCCGACGGTGCGACGCGATACCGCGTGCGCGGCCGGCGCGGATCGGCGGCGGCCTTGAGGATGACGCGGGCGACGTCCTGCGGTGTGCACGCGAAGCGGGCGAAAGGACCCTGGCCGACCGAGAGGGCCGACTCCGCGACGGCCGCGTTGTACGCGCCGTAGACACCGCCCGCCGACGTGTCGCGGCGGGACGCCGCCCCCTGCGCGAGCGGCGTCGTCACCATCCCCGGCTCGATGATCGAGACGTCGACGCCGAACGGCCCGATCTCGTAGCGCAGGGCGTCGCTCAGTGCCTCGATGCCGTGCTTCGTCGCGCCGTACGCGCTCATGCCGGGGAACGGGAACTTGCCGTTCATCGAGCCGACGTTGATGATGCGGCCCCACCGCTGCTCGCGCATCCCGGGCAGCACGAGCTGCGTCAGACGGATGAGACCGAAGACGTTCGTCTCGAACATCGCCCGGACCCGCTCGATCGAGACCGTCTCGAAGGCGTCGAGCTCCATGATCCCGGCGTTGTTGACCAGCACGCCGACGGCGCGCTCCTCGGCGACGACGGCATCCACCGCGGCGGCGCAGGAGGCGGCATCCGTCACGTCGAGCGCCAGGAGGCGGCATCCCTCGTTCTCGAGATCCGCGATCGACTCGAGCCGGCGGGCGGACGCGTACACCGTCCAGCCCTGCCGGGCGAAGAGCGTCGCCGTCTCACGGCCGATCCCGGTCGAGCAGCCGGTCACGAGCACGGCGCGCGAGAGCGTGGTCATGAGTCCATGCGTACCGCTCGGGCACCCGCCGGCGCAACGCCGCGCCTCTCGACAGGCTCCCGCGGCCGGTGCACACTGACGGAACGACCCTCCCACACCGATGAAGCGGCGAGCGATGACCGACGATGCCCACGGCGGCCCGGACGGGCCGGGGCCCCGCCGCGCGGCCGCCCCGAGGGGCTGGTACCCCGATCCCGGCGACCCCGACGCCCAGGTGCGCTACTGGAACGGCGAGGCGTGGACGGGCCTGCAGCAGCCGATCGCTCCGCCCGGCGGGGCCGCGGTCCCGGGGCCGGCGCAGGGCGGGGGGCGGTCGATGCCGATGACGCTCGCCGGTCTCCTGCTCGTGCTCGGCGGGATCGCGGCATCCATCGGCGAATGGGTCGCGCCCCTGTCCTCGGAGCTGGCCCTCACGACGCTCCTCGCCTTCGTCGTCTACTACGCCTGCCTCGCAGGGACGTTCTTCGTCTTCGCGTACGCGGGCTTCCCGTATTCCGGCCCGGGCATGGCTGCGGTCCTGTACGGCCTGTCGATCACATTCCTCGTGATGCTCGCCCTCATCGTGATGCTGGGGCTCACCGGAGAGAACCTCTGGCAGGCGATCCTCCTGCTGACGGGTTTCGTCGGCAGCGCGCTCACGATCGCCTTCGTCATCGCGACGTGGCGGAACCTGCTGCTGCCGCGCGGCTTCCGCATCGCCGTGCTGGCGTTCGCCGTGCTCACCGTCGTCGCCAATCTCCTCTCCGGGACGCTCGGCATCGGCATCTCGGGGCTCGTCGCCATCGTCGTGGGAGCCGGTCTGGTCGTGCTCGCCGGGGACTCCCGCGCGGCGCTGGAGGCCGCGGCGGAGGGCACGGAGGAAGACCGCCGACGCCTCCGAGCGGCGCGGCGCGCGCGGCGCGGATCGGCGGGCCGGTAACGGTCGGCAACAAAGAATGACGGATGCTGCGCCTCCGCCTAGCCTCGGGGCATGAGCGAGCCGAACCTGCCCATCCTCGACCTCTCCCTCCTCGATCAGGGGCCTGAAGCGGCCGCGCGATTCCGCGACGAGCTGCGCGCCGCCACCCACGACGTCGGCTTCTTCTACCTGACCGGAACGGGCGTCACCCCGGAGCTCGAGAGCCGTCTGCACGCCGCGGCGCGGACCTTCTTCGCCCTGCCGGAGGCCGACAAGCTCGCGATCGAGAACATCCGGAGCCCGCATTTCCGCGGCTACACCCGCATCGGCGGCGAGCGCACGCAGGGCGAGGTCGACTGGCGGGAGCAGATCGACATCGGGCCCGAGCGCGAGGCGGTCACCGACCCCGATGCGCCCGACTTCGCACGCCTCATCGGACCGAATCTGTGGCCGGACGCCCAGCCCGAGCTGCGGGAGGTGATCGCCGAATGGCACGATCGGCTCTCGATCGTCGCGCGCAAGCTCCTGCGCGCGTGGGCGCTCTCGCTGGGAGCCGAGGAGTCGTACTTCGACGACCACTTCGGCGAGCCCTCCACCCTCATCAAGATCGTGCGCTACCCCGGCAAAGACGACCCGACGCCGCAGCAGGGCGTCGGCGCGCACAAGGACTCGGGCGTCCTCACGCTGCTGTGGATCGAGCCCGGGAAGGGCGGCCTGCAGGTTCAGCGGGACGGCGAGTGGGTCGACGCGCCGCCGATCCCCGGCGCCTTCGTCGTCAACATCGGCGAGCTGCTCGAGTACGCGACGCAGGGCTACCTTCTCGCGACGAACCACCGGGTGATCTCGCCCCGGTATCCCGACGACCGCATCTCGGTGCCGTTCTTCTTCAATCCCGCACTCGACACTCAGCTGCCGATCATCGAGCTTCCCCCGGAGCTCGCCGCTCACGCGCGGGGAGTCACGCAGGACCCGGCGAACCCGATCCATTCGCTCTACGGCCAGAACGCCCTGAAGTCGCGCCTGCGCGCGCACCCCGACGTCGCCGAGATCCACCACGCCGACCTGCTCGCGGCGCGGGCCGCGGCCGGCGTCTGATCCCCCGCCTCCCCTGCGCGGGTGCAGGACGGCGGGAAGAACGAAGGCCTCCCCACACCGTGGGGAGGCCTTCTCAAGAATGTTCTGCGCGATTGAACGCTGGTCGCGATTAGCGGCGCAGTCCGAGACGCTCGATCAGCGACCGGTAGCGGTTGATGTCGATGTCCTGGAGGTAGCCGAGCAGACGGCGGCGCTGACCGACGAGCAGGAACAGCCCACGACGCGAGTGGTGGTCGTGCTTGTGCTCCTTGAGGTGCTCCGTGAGGTCCTTGATGCGCTGCGTCAGCATCGCGACCTGCACCTCGGGGGATCCGGTGTCACCGGGGTGCGTCGCGTACTCTTCGATGATCGCCTTCTTGACGTCTGAATCCAGTGCCATAGGTGATCCCCTCTCTCCTTGTTGCGCGGTGCCCGTCACCCGATGTGCGAGCTCTCTTTCTCCGCGGCCGATCCAACGGCAACCTCAAGAGTCTACCAGCCCCCAGGCGCACTCAGGGACCCCGAGCCCCGCCGGCGACCGGACGCAGCAGCGGCGGTAGCCTCGACAGAGTGCGCCGCCAGGATCCGTCATGACGAGTCAGAGGCAGCGCAGACTCCCCCGGCTCCGTCGCGAGCATTTCATCGACCTGAGCCCGTTCAGGGTCAGCTCCGCCTTCACCCGCATGTGGATCGGCTCGACCCTCGCGGGCCTCGGCGGCCAGCTCACGATCGTCGCCGTCATGCTGCAGATGTACGACCTCACCCAGTCGACCTTCGCGGTCGCGATGATCGCGGTGGCGGGGCTCGTGCCCATGATCCTGGCCGGGCTCTACGGCGGCATGCTCGCCGACGCCTTCGACCGGCGCACCGTCGCGCTCATCGCCGCCCTCGTGACCTTCGCCTCGACTCTCCTGCTGGCCCTCCTCGCCTGGGGCGGGCTCGAGAGCGTGTGGTCGCTCTACGTGCTGAGCGTCGTCAACTCGGCGGCCAACTCGATCGTCATGGCGACGAAATCGGCCATCGTCCCGCGCCTGATCCCCCGTGAGCTCCTTCCGGCAGCCTCGGCGCTCAACGGCATCACGGTCGGGATCATGGTGATGGCCGGCCCTGCGCTCGCGGGGGTTCTCGTCGCCCTCACCGGCTACGCGTGGACCTACACCCTCGACGTGGTCCTCATGACGTCTCTCTTCCTCGGCCTGTGGACCCTGCCGTCGATCCGGCCCGAGGGCGCCGTCGTGCGACCCGGGCTGGACTCGCTCCGCGACGGCGCACGCTTCCTGCGGCGGGCTCCGAACATCCGGCTGCAGTACATCCTCGACATCATCGCGATGACGTTCGGGCAGCCGCTGGCCCTCTTCCCCGCGATCGGCGCCGTGCTGCTCGGGGGCGGCGCGATCACCACGGGGCTGCTCACGGCATCCATCGCGGCGGGCGCGTTCCTGTCGAGCCTCTTCTCGGGTCCGATCGGCCGCGTCCGACGGCAGGGCTTGGGCATCGAGCGCGCCATCCAGGTCTACGGCGTGTCGATCGCGGCGTTCGGCGGCGTGCTCGTCCTCGCCGCCCTCGGCGTGCTCGGGCCGGCGACCGTGTCGGCGGATGCCGCGAACATCGCGCTGCTCGTGGCGGCGGCGCTGTGCCTGGCCGTATCCGGGGCGTCGGACAACGTGAGCGCAATCTACCGCAGCACCATGATGCAGGCAGCCGTGCCGGACGCGATCCGCGGACGGCTGCAGGGAATCTTCATCGTCGTCGTGGCGGGCGGGCCGCGCCTGGGCGCCCTCTACGCCGGCACACTCGCGACGATCACGACGCTGTGGTTCCCGCCGCTCATCGGCGGCTTCGTCATCGTCGGCCTCGTGTCGCTCCTGGTGCGTCTCAGCCCGCGTTTCAGGGCCTACGACGCCGAGCACCCCGTGCCCTGAGACGACAGGAGCGGATGCCTCGGCGTCCGGCCGCGGCATCCGCTCCTCGTCGGCGGGATCAGTCCTGCTGCAGCGCGCCCTGCAGGTCGAGGGTGATCGTGACGTCCTTGCCGACGAGCACGCCGCCGGTCTCGAGCGCGGCGTTCCACGTCAGGCCGAAGTCCTCGCGGTTGATGACCGTCTTGGCCGTCGCGCCGGCCTTGTAGTTGCCCCACGGGTCGGCGCCGAAGCCGCCGAAGTCGAACTCGAACGTGACGGGCTTGGTCACGCCGCGGATCGAGAGGTCGCCGTCGACCAGGAAGTCGCCGTCCTCGACGCGCACGCCCGTCGAGCGGAACTCGATGGTGGGGTGGTTCTCGACGTCGAAGAAGTCCGCCGAGCGGAGGTGCTGGTCGCGCCCCTCGTCCTTCGTGTCGAGCGACGTCGCGTCGACGCTGGCCTCCACCTTCGCCTCCAGCGGGTTCTCCGGCGCGATGAGCGTGGCGTTCTTGATGCCGAAGGCGCCCCGCACCTTCGAGATCATCATGTGGCGCACGCTGAAGCCGACCTCGCTGTGCGAGGGGTCGAGCACCCAGGTGCCCGCTCGGTAGCCGGGGACGTCGATGGCGGTGGTGGTGTCGGTCATGGCGGGTGATCTCCTTCGTCTGGGGCCGGCTCCGAACACCGGCGGCTCGAGGGGCATAACGACGAGGACGACGCGATCTATTCCCATGAATACAAATGCGGGCGCCCTGCCGCGCGCGAACCGCCAGGGACCGGCGGATTTCGGACGTCGCATCCTCGGCAACGCGACGCCGGAGAGCACCGGGGCTAGAGTCGCGGCGTGACCTCGACCGACTCCGTCCCGGGCCTGGCAGCCTCGAAGAAGGCTCAGCTCGCCGTCGCCGTCGGGTTCGTCCTGACGGGGATCATCTGGGGCGCGAGCTTCCTCTTCATGAAAGTCGCACTCGGCGGCCTGTCGCCCGCACAGGTGGCGTGGTCCAGGCTCGTCCTGGGCGCGCTAGCGCTCGGGCTCTTCGTCCTCGTCCGGCGTGAGACCCTCCCCCGGCAGCTGTCGGTGTGGGGCCACATGACCGTGCTGGCCGTGTCGTTCTGCGTCGTGCCGTTCCTGCTCTTCTCGTGGGCGCAGCAGCACGTGACGTCGGGGCTCGCGAGCATCTACAACGCCACGACGCCGATCATGACGGCGATCATGGCGGGGCTCCTCTTTCGCGTCGAGAGGCTCAAGCCCGTCCAGCTGGCCGGCATCCTCCTCGGCATCCTGGGAGTCGTCGTCATCATCGGCCCGTGGCAGGGTCTCGACTTCTCGCAGGGGCTCGTCGCCCAGTTCGCGATCCTCGGCGCGACCGCCTGCTACGGCTTCAGTCTCGCCTACATGCGCAGGTTCGTCTCGGCCACGGGGATGAGCGCCCTCATGTTCTCGTTCCTCAACATCGGCATCGCCGCGGCCATCATGGTGGCCCTGACGCCGGTCCTCGTGCTGACACCCGTCGCACTCGACCCGTGGATCGTCGGAAGCATCGTGCTGCTCGGATGCCTCGGCACCGGAGTCGCCTACATCTGGAACCAGAACACGGTCCGCGCCTGGGGCCCGACGCGCGCCTCGACGGTGACCTACATCACGCCCCTCGTCGGCGTGTTCCTGGGGGTCCTGGTGCTGGGCGAGCACGTGACCTGGAACGAGCCCGTGGGCGCGCTCGTGGTGTTCCTCGGCATCCTGCTCGCGCAGGACCGCCTGCGCGGGCGTGCTCGGCCCAAGACGGACGAAGGGGCGGATGCCTCGGCATCCACCCCTCCCGTCGTCACGCGGTAGCGTCAGCCGACCGAGATGAGGTCGATGACGAAGATGAGCGTCTTGCCGCCCAGGAAGTGCCCGCCCGCAGGGCCGTAGGCGAGGTCCGGCGGGATGACGAGCTCGCGACGGCCGCCGACCTTCATGCCGGGGATGCCGTCCTGCCACCCCTGGATGAGGCCGCGGAGGGGGAACTGGATGCTCTCGCCGCGGTTCCACGACGAGTCGAACTCCTCACCGGACTCGTACTCCACGCCGACGTAGTGGACGGTGACGGTGTCGCCGGGTTTCGCCTCGGCGCCTTCGCCGACGATCACGTCGCGGATGACGAGCTCGTCGGGGGCCGGCCCCACGGGCGCGTCGATGTCGGGCTTGGTGCGGTCATCAGTCATGAGCCCATCAAACCCGACGACGCGGGGGCGGTCAAAGAGGGCCGTCTCCACGAGGCGACTCGCCGAGGGGGGTTGACGCCCCATCGCGGGGTTTGGCACGCTGGTTGTCACGACCAGCTCAGCGCTCGGTAGACACGCAGGCATCGCCGCGGCACCGAGCGCTGAGTTCTGTTCCGGGCGCTTCGTTCCGGGTGCTTCGTTCCGGCTGCTTCGACCGGTGCGGCCGGTACGCGCCGCTCACAGGGACAGCAGCGCCTGCCGCGCCGCGGCCGTCTTCGCCAGCAGAGCCTGCTCGTCGGACGCCGCGTGCGGATCACGCCCCGAGATCGCCCGCTGCCGCGCCATGGCGAGCGCCGTGGCATCGGCGATGAACGTCTTCATGATCGGCGTCCGATCCCCCCGCAGCGTGCGAGCCCACTCCAGACCCGCCTTGCGTCCAGCCGGCGTGGCGAGCATGTCCACCTCCTGCGGCGTGAACCAGCCGGCCGCCGCGTACTCCCCGAGCCGATTGCGCGTGAGCCGCGACTCCTCCCGTCGCAGCGCGATGATGCCGATCACGAACACGAGGAACAGCGGCACCTGCAGCATGAGGTACACCGAGAAGAAGTCGGTGAAGACCGCTGAGCCGTTCCAGAAGGCGTGCAGCAGGATCGCACCGGCCAGGCCCAGCAGCCACGGACCGATCGCCTGCCCGGTCGTCGCGCCGCGGCGCGCCGCGAGGCCGAGGGCGAATCCGGTGACGCTCGTGAACATGACGTGGGCGAACGGCGACATGATCCCGCGCACGAAGAACGTGGCGGATGCTTCGCCGACGCCGCCCTCGAGATAGCTGATGGCGAAGTACTGGATGTTCTCGGTGAAGGCGAAGCCTGCTCCGACGAGCGCGCCGTACACGATGCCGTCAACCGGGCCGTCGAAGGCGCGGCGCCCGATCGCATAGAGGATGAGGACGCCCAGGCCCTTCGCGAACTCCTCGACGACCGGGGCCTGGACGACGGTCTGGAACACCTCCGCGGCGTAGGAGTCCCGTGGCCCGAACAGCAGCGAGAGGAAGAGGTCCACGCCGAGCGAGATCGCGACCGCGGCGATGGCCCCCCACGCGAGCGCGAAGACGATCAGGCTCCGGGGCTCGGGCTCCCACCGATCGACGAGGCGGATGGCCAGGAGCACGCCGGCGAGAGGGATGAGGGCGAGGATGGCGCCGAGGAGCGAGGCGCCGGTCCCGAGAAACGTGAGGAAGTAGCCCACGAGCCCGATGAGGAGGATCACGAGGACCGCGCCGATCAGGATCGGCGCGCTGCGGCCGGAACGCCTCGGCGCGGGAGCCCGCAGCGGCGTCGGGGAGACGTGCGAGGGGGTGATGGGTGCCGGCGGCGTCAGGCTCGGCTGAGCCAGCGGCGAAGGGAAGCTGCCAGGCGAGCCGTCTCGATCGGAAGAGCCGAACCCGGGTTGCGTCATGCCGACAGCCTACGGATCTGCGGCCCATGTAGCGTTGAAGGATGCGCTTCGCCCACGTGACCCCGCCCGGGGCCGCCGAGCCGAGACTCGCGGTCATCCGCGGCGAGGAGGCTCTGCTGGTCGAGGGGCTCTTCCCCGGTGCTCCCCGGTTCCTCGAAGACCTGATCGCGGGGGGCGACGAACTGCTCGAGCGGGTCGGGGATGCCTCGACCCGCGGCGGGACGTGGCATCCGCTCCCCGGCATGTCGTTCGCGTCGGCGCTGCTCGCCCCGCCCGTCATCCTCGCCATCGGGCTGAACTACGCGGCCCATTCGAGCGAACTGGGGCTCAAGACCGACTCGACGCCCACCGTCTTCGTCCTCTGGCCGAACTCTCTGTCGGGGCACGGTGCGACGACGACGTGGCCGCGTTCTCTCAGCGAGTCCGTCGACTACGAGGCGGAGCTCGGCGTCATCATCGGCCGGCCCGCGAAAGACGTCGAGCCCGAGACGGCCCTCGATCACGTGTGGGGCTACACCGTCGTCAACGACATCACGGCGCGCGACATCCAGTACTCCGAGGCCCAGTGGTCGCGCTGCAAGTCCTTCGACGGCTTCACCCCGACGGGGCCGTTCGTCGTGACCGCCGACGAGGTCCCCGATCCGCAGGATCTGCACATCTGGACCGTGCTCGACGGGCGGACCCTGCAGGACGCCTCGACGGGCCAGATGGTCCGGCCGGTGGCGACGCTCATCTCGCATCTGTCCAAGTCGGCCACGCTGCTGCCCGGCACGCTCATCTCGACGGGCAGCCCGGGCGGCGCCGGCTACTCGCGCGACCCGCAGGTGTTCCTGCGCGACCGGTCGACCGTGACCGTCGGGATCGACGGCATCGGCGAGCTCACGACCCACTGCCGCATCGTCGGCTGAAGCGGCCCGGGCGCGGCGACGGCGGGCGCTCCGCAGAGCAGCCCGCCGCCGTGATGCGTCAGCGCGAGACCGTCGAGCAGTCGACGGGGAGACCGCGCACCTCGACGGTGCCGGAGAAGTCGACCGCCTGGCAGGCCTGCAGCACTTCCCCCGAGAAGGTGAGGAGCGGGATGACGACGGCGAAGAACAGGATGATCCCGAGCACCATCAGCACGGCGCTGATGATGATGGCGGCGAGGGCCCAGCCGTTCTTCTGGCCCGCCCTGCGACTCTGGACGAGGGCGACGATGCCCAGGATGAGCGCGATGAGCTGGACGAAGAACGAGAGGATGAACGCCACGATGCCGAGCGTGCGACCCGGCTGCGCGGGCGGCGCCGAGCCGTACTGGGGAGCCGGAGGAGGCGCTGCGGAGTACGGCGCCGGGCCCGACGGGCCCTGGTTGTACGTCGGAGGCGGGTTGTATGCCGGCGGCTGGGAGCCGTCGGGAGGCGGTGTGGACATGCTGCGAACCTCCTGGTCGGAAGGACTGTGTCTTCGACCGTAGCGGCTCATCCCGCCATCGTGTGGGCTCTCCTGCGTGTGTGTCGGCGGGCGCGACTCAGCCGCGATCGGCGGAGTGGGGCTGGAGTGCGACCGCCGGCGGCGCCTCCGCAGCGCCGAGCGCCTGCTCGAGCGCATCGGCGTCGGCGTCGCCGGCATCCGGATCGATGATGGGGATCGCGGCGGTGACCGTCTCCAGCCCCGAGAGGCGGGCGGGCGACAGCTGCTTCGTCACCTCGTCGCGCGACATGAGTCCGGCCTCGACGACGAGGTCGGCGACGTTGCGGCCGGTGAGAAGAGCCGTCTTCGCCAGCGCCGCGGCCGCGGCGTACCCGATGAAGGGCGTCAGGGCGGTGATGACGCCGACGCTCGATCCGACCATGGCCCCGAGCCGCTCGCGGTTCGCGGTGATGCCGTCGATGCAGTTGATGCGGAGGGTGCGCATGGCACGACGCATCCACGTGATCGACTGGAAGAGCGAGTGCGCGATGACCGGCTCGAAAGCGTTGAGCTGGAGCTGGCCGCCTTCGACGGCCATCGTGACGGTGAGATCCGCGCCGGCCACCGCGAAGGCGACCTGGTTGACGACCTCGGGGATGACCGGATTGACCTTGCCGGGCATGATGCTCGAGCCCGCCTGGCGTGCCGGCAGATTGATCTCGCCGAAGCCGGCCTGCGGACCGGAGGAGAGCAGCCGCAGGTCGTTGCAGATCTTGGAGAGCTTGATCGCGTTGCGCTTGAGCGACGCCGAGAACGACATGAACGACCCCGTGTCGCTTGTCGATTCGACGAGGTCGTCGGCCGTGACGAGATCGAGCTCGGTGATCTCGCGCAGGTGCTGCACGACCGCCGACGCATAGTCGTGATGCGTCGTGATGCCGGTGCCGATGGCCGTCGCGCCCATGTTCACCTCGTAGAGCAGGTACGCGTTCTCGGTGAGCCGCTGCAGGTCGTAGCCGAGGGTCGTGGCGAAGCCGTGGAACTCCTGCCCGAGGGTCATCGGCACGGCGTCCTGCAGCTGGGTGCGTCCGATCTTGAGGACGTCGTGGAACTCGACCGCCTTGGCGAGGAACGACTTGCGGAGGAGATCGAGCTCCTCGAGGAGCGACTTCAGGTCGAGGCTCAGGCCGATCTTGATGGCCGTCGGGTACACGTCGTTCGTCGACTGGCTGCGGTTGGTGTGGTCGATCGGCGAGAGGTACGCGTAGTCGCCCTTGGGCCTGCCTGCGAGCTCGAGCGCGACGTTCGTGATGACCTCGTTCGCGTTCATGTTGGTCGAGGTGCCCGCACCCCCCTGGACCACGCCGACGACGAACTGGTCGTGGAACCGGCCGTCGATGATCAACTGCGACGCCCGGTCGATGAGCTCGGCGCGCTCGTCATCGAGCACCCCGATCTCCCGGTTCGCGCGCGCCGAGGCCTGCTTGACCATGGCGAGGGCGACCACGAGGTCGCGGTAGACCGAGATCGGCCGGTTCGAGATGGGGAAGTTCTCCAGCGCGCGGGCGGTGTGGATGCCCCAGTACGCGTCGGCGGGGATCTCGAGGGATCCCAGCGAATCGGTCTCTGTGCGGGTGCGCGTCTTCGCGTCCTGAGCCATTGGAGTGCAGTCCTCGTGGGTCGATCACGTCGGTGTGGGGATGCTTCGACCCTACTCGCGCGGTCCCGCGGACGCCCCGTACGCGGCGGATAGGGGCATCGCCCGGCATGTACGCCGTGGCGATCGGGCTGCCGGTGGCGGCCGCGCATGTCAGCGGCCCGCGGAACGGCCGCGCATGTCAGCGGCCCGCGGATTCAGCGGCCCGGCTTGCGGGAGAAGGCGTCGAGCCGCTCGGCGGGAGTGAGCCGCGACATCCGCTCGACCCATTCCGGCGAGAAGTAGTCTCCCGTCGGCGCATCCATGACGGGCACGACGGCGGAGGTGACGGTGTCGTCGTACACGTGGACGAGGTGGAACGACTGGCCCGCGTCCATGCCGTTGACCTCGAACGCGGGACGCGTGAGGTTCATCGTGTAGCACGTGGCGGCGGCGACGTGCACGGGGACGCCGGCGAAGGTGCCGCTCGTCGAATAGTGCAGATGCCCCGCGAGGATCGCCCGCACATCGGAGCCCCGGATCGCCTCCGCGAGCCGGTCCTGGTCGCGCAGCTCCAGGATGTCGAAGAGCGGCAGGTGACTCGGCAGGGGCGGGTGGTGCATCGCGAGGATCGTGCCGAGCGGCGCCGGTTTCGCGAGGACCTCGCGGAGCCACCCGAGCTGCGACGCGTCGAGGTCGCCGTGGTGCCACCCGGGCACGGATGTGTCGAGCACGATGAGCCGGAGACCCCCGAGGTCGCGGACCGCCGTGACGGGCTCCTCCGACGCGTCGAGGCCGAGGAGGCCGCGACGCAGCGCCGGGCGCTCGTCGTGGTTGCCGCACACCCACACGATCGGCGCGCCGAGCCGCTCCGCGACGGGCTCGACGGCTTCTCGGAGCGCGGCATACGCGTCGGGCTCGCCGAGGTCGGTGAGGTCGCCGGTGAAGACGAGGGCGTCCGGTCGCAGACCGAGGCGCTCGACGGCCGCGAGCGTGCGGCCGAGGTTCGCGGCGGTGTCGTAGCGCCCCCCGAGGGGCGGGTTGCCGGCCAGCAGATGCGTGTCGCTCAGGTGGAGGATCGTCCGCCGGGCAGGCGGATGCTGACCGAACTGCACGGATGCCGCGACCATGCGCCGAGTCTAGGGGCGGGGTGCGACGGGCCGGCGGGGAAGCTCAGTGGTTGAAGATGATGAGGAGCAGCCCGCCCAGCACAGCGAGGGCGCAGACCGCGAACGACGCGTACGCCCCCACGAGCGCGAGGCGCTTCTGCCCGTCGCTCAGCGGGCTCTTCTTCGCGGCCTTCGCGGCGGCCTTCTCGGCTCGTGCGCGCTGCTTCTCGGTGATCACCGCGATGGCGTCGGTGAACTCGGCCGGCGCCACGACCGGCGCGCGGCCCGCACGCACGAGGAGGCGCAGGCCCGTCGCGTAGAAGCCGACGACGAGCACCGAGGCGATCATCGCCGCGACGAAGACCTGGACGAACGCGAACCAGTCGATCGTGATGCTCATTGCGGCGCTCCCTTGTCCTGGCGGGCCCGTTCGCGCTGCTGGCGGCGTTCGCGGAGGCGCTGTCGCCTCGTCGGCGGCGGGTTGCGCTTGACCTTCACGGCGGTGCCCGATTCGGCGACCTCGCTCATCGCGTTGCTCGCGTTCACCTCGTTGCGGCGCGAGCGGAGGAACAGCCCCAGGATGATCGCGACGGCGAGGACGGCGTCGATCGCGATGCCCCACCCGCCGAGCCACACGACGATGAGCGCGGCGAGCGCTCCGACGGCACCCGCGGCCGGAAGCGTCAGCAGCCAGCCGATCACGATCCGGCCCACCGTGCGCCAGCGGACCTTGGAGCCCCGCCGGCCGACGCCGGATCCGATCACCGAGCCCGACGCGACCTGCGTGGTCGACAGGGCGAACCCGAGGGCGCTGGACGAGAGGATGGTCGCGGCGGTGGATGCCTCGGCCGAGAAGCCCTGCGCGGGCTTGACGTCGGTCAGGCCCTTCCCGAGGGTGCGGATGATGCGCCATCCGCCCATATAGGTACCGAGGGCGATCGTGATCGCGCACGCGAAGATGACCCAGGTCTGCGGCTCGGTGCTGGTCTGCCAGCCGACGGTGATGAGCAGGAGGGTGATGACGCCCATCGTCTTCTGGGCGTCGTTCGTGCCGTGGGCGAGGGCCACGAGCGACGAGGTGAAGATCTGCCCCACCCGGAACCCGTCGCGGCCGTCCGGCCTGCTGTCGTAGCGCCGGGTGATGGCGTAGGCGAGCTTCGTCGCCGTGAAGGCGATGATCCCGGCCGTGAGGGGAGCGATGACGGCGGGGAGGACGACCTTGGAGACGACGACGCTGAAGTCGATCGCGGTGACGCCGACGCCGACGATCGTCGCGCCGATCAGCCCGCCGAAGAGGGCGTGCGACGAGCTCGACGGCAGGCCGAGGAGCCACGTGAGCATGTTCCAGGTGATCGCGCCGATCAGCCCGGCGAAGATCACGGCCGGGAAGATGCTGGAGGATATGTCGTCCTCGTGGATGATGCCGCCCGAGATGGTCTTGGCCACCTCGGTCGAGAGGAACGCTCCGACGAGGTTCAGCAGGGCCGCCAGGAGCACGGCGACCTTGGGCTTGAGGGCTCCGGTCGCGATGGGTGTCGCCATCGCGTTCGCCGTGTCGTGGAATCCGTTGGTGAAGTCGAAGAACAGTGCCAGTGCGATCACCAGCACCACGAGCAGGGCTGCGGTTTCCACCGTTCGCTTTCCGTAGAGTTGCTTCAGAGGGTTGCCGACGCGATCGGCGTGCGAACGAAAAGTTCGGCGGGAATTCATGCTCCGTTTACCGAGCCACGAGGTATCCTCGCACATCCACCCGAGATCGGATAACCCTGTCCGGGCCCCTGTGAACCGGCCTCCGTTAGCGTGGGACGGTGACTGTTCAGGACACGCCCGGCGCGGCATCCCTCGTCCCCCCGACTCCCCCCGTCGCGGCACGCAATCCCGTGTCGCGGACCTACCACGGCGATGCCTTCGACGACCCGTACGAATGGTTCCGCGCGAAGGACGACGCGGCCGTCATCGCCCACCTCGAGGCCGAGAATGCCTACACCGAGGCGCGCACCGCGCACCTCGCGGGGCTGCGCGACCGCATCTTCGACGAGATCAAGGGCCGGACCCTCGAGACCGACCTGTCGGTTCCCAGCCGCCACGGCGAGTGGTGGTACTACGGCCGCACGATCGAGGGCAAGCAGTACGGCATCCAGTGCCGCGCTCCGCTCGCCTCCGCGGACGATTGGACGCCGCCCGAGCTCTCGCCCGACACCGAAGTCCCGGGCGAGCAGATCCTCCTCGACGGCAACGTCGAGGCGGAGGGCCACGAGTTCTTCTCCCTCGGAAGCTTCGAGGTCACCCGCGACGGCCGGCTCATGCTGTGGGGCGTCGACCACGAGGGCGATGAGCGCTACACGGTGCGGGTGCGCGATCTCGCGACGGGGCAGGATCTCCCCGACGTCATCGAGGGGACCTTCGCCGGAGCAGGGTTCTCGCCCGACGGGCGCTTCATCGTCTATTCGACGGTCGACGACGCCTGGCGACCCGACACCGTCTGGCTGCATGAGCTCGGCACGCCGGTCTCGGGCGACACCCGGCTGTTCCACGAGCCCGACGAGCGGTACTGGGTGGGCGCCGGCTTCACCCGCAGCGACCGGTACCTCGTCATCGGGCTCGGGTCGTCGATCACGTCCGAGGAGTGGCTGCTGGATGCCGACGACCTGCGCGCCGAGCCGCGCGTCGTGTGGCCGCGCCGCGAGGGCGTCGAGTACGAGTCGCACCACGCCGTGGTCGACGGCGAGGACGTCCTCTACGTCGTCCACAACGACGGAGCCCTGGACTTCGAGCTCGTGCGGGTCGCGGCATCCGATCCCTCCGGATCCCGTCAGGTGGTCGTCGCTCACGAGCCGGGCCGGCGGCTCCTCGGCATGTCGACCTTCCGGGACTGGGGCGTCGTCGCGTACCGGCGGGGCGGCCTCCCCCGCCTCGGTCTGCTCGACTACGGCTCGGCCGCCGTCCGCGAGCTCGAGTTCGACGAGCCCCTGTACAGCGTCGGCAGCGGCGGCAATCCGGAGTGGGCTCCTCCGCTGCTGCGGATCGGCTACGGCTCGTTCACGACGCCGAGCACCGTGTACGACTACGACATCGCGACGGGCGAGCTGCTGCTGCGCAAGCGCCAGCCTGTGCTCGGCGGCTACGATCCCGCCGACTATGCGCAGGAGCGCGTCTGGGCGACGGCGCAGGACGGCACCGGCATCCCGATCTCGCTGGTGTGGAAGCGCTCGTTCGGCGACGTCGGCTCGAGCCCGCGGCCCGTGCACCTCTACGGCTACGGGTCGTACGAGCACTCGATCGAGCCGGGCCTGTCGGTGCCGAGACTGTCGGCGCTCGACCGGGGGGTCGTCTTCGCCGTCGCGCATGTCCGGGGCGGCGGCGAGATGGGCCGGCAGTGGTACGAGGACGGCAAGCTCCTCCGCAAGCGCAACACCTTCACGGACTTCGTGGACTGCGCCCGGCATCTCGTCGACAACGGATACACGACCCCGGCGCAGCTCGTCGCCGAGGGCGGCTCGGCGGGCGGCCTGCTGATGGGCGCCGTCGCGAACCTCGCGCCCGAGCTCTTCGCCGGCATCCTCGCCGACGTCCCCTTCGTGGACGCGCTGACGACGATCCTCGACCCTTCGCTGCCGCTCACCGTCATCGAGTGGGACGAGTGGGGCGACCCCCTGCACGACGCCGACGTGTACGCGTACATGAAGTCGTACTCGCCGTACGAGAACGTGCGTCCCGACGTCGCCTACCCGCGGATCCTGGCCGTGACGTCGCTCAACGACACGCGAGTTCTCTACGTCGAGCCGGCGAAGTGGGTCGCGCGCCTGCGCGAGGTGGGCGCCGACGCGCTGCTCAAGTGCGAGATGGTGGCCGGCCACGGCGGCGTGTCGGGCCGGTACAACGCGTGGCGGGAGCGCGCGTTCGAGCTCGCGTGGCTGCTGGACGTCCTCGGCGTCGCGGACGCCTGACCCGGCATCCATTCCGTCGACACCGGCATGTCCGGTCGCGGCGTCTGTCGAACACAGGCGATCGGCCCGACGCAGGCCGACGTGGAGCCGAGCAGCCTGCCCTCAGCTGATCGCCTGCTGCCGAGCAGCGCTGCTGGCGCTCTGGTCCCCTCCCCAGGCAGGGACTCCGCCGATGTGTCCACGAATGGCCGCGATCGCGGGTGGACCCCCGTGGAGGGCGTCACGATCGGTGGATGCCACAGCATGCCGCCCTCGTGACCTGGATCGAGGCGCGGGGAGGCGTGGCCCATACGACCGAGGCCGTGCGATCCGGTCACTCGCGGCATCACATCGCCGCCGCGGTCGCGGGCGGGCTGCTCGAACGGGTGCGCCGGTCGTGGCTCGTGACGCCCGGATGCGATGAGCGGCTGCGTGCCGCGGCATCCGTCAGCGGACGGCTCACCTGCGTGTCGGCGGCGTCGGCACTCGGGCTGTGGACACCCGACCACGACCTCGTGCACGTCGCCGTCGCCCGCACGGCGTCACGGCTGAACTCCGGGGGACTTCGCATCCACACCGCTCGGGGGCCCGCTCCGGTCGGACCGCTCTCGACCGTCGATCCCGTGCTCAACGTGCTGTTCCACACGGCGCGCTGTCTCGACGAGCCGGACGCGCTCGCCGTCTGGGAGTCGGCGATGCGGAAGCGGCTGGTGGATGCCGGGATGCTGGAGGCCGTGCAGTGGCGGAGCTCCCGAGCCGCGAAGCTGGCGAGGGTGGCCGGCGATCTGTCGGACTCGGGCGTCGAGACCCGCTTCGTGGATGCGATGCGCACCGCAGGTGTGGAGGTGCAGCAGCAGGCCTGGATCGACGGGCATCGCGTCGACGGGCTCATCGGGCGATTCCTCGTCGTCCAGCTCGACGGGTTCGCTCATCACAGCAGTCCGCGCGATCGTCGGCGTGACCTCGAGGCCGACGCACGCCTTCAGCTCCTCGGGTTCACAGTCCTTCGCTTCGACTACTTCCAGACGCTCTACCGGCCGCAGGCCGTCGTAGACACCGTCATCACGGCGATGTCGCAGGGCCTGCACCTCCGGAGGCGCGCGGCGTGAACAGGCGATCGGCCGAGAACAGGCGCTCCGCCGCCGATGCCGCCTGTCCTCGTCGGATCGCCTGTCGCGGTGCGAAGCGACGCGAGCCCCGCGGATCAGCCGAAGAGGGCCGCGGCCTCGTCGTAGCGGTACTGGGGCACGGTGTTGAGCTCGCCGAGCGCGTCGGCGAACGGCACGCGGACGATGTCGGTGCCGCGGAGGGCCACCATCTGTCCCCAGGCGCCGTCGATCACGGCGTCGGCGGCGTGCAGGCCGAGGCGGGTCGCGAGGACGCGGTCGAAGCCGGACGGCGATCCGCCGCGCTGGATGTGACCCAGCACGGTGGCGCGCGTCTCGATGCCCGTGCGGCGCTCGATCTCGGGCGCGAGCACCTCGCTGATGCCGCCGAGGCGGGGGCGGTTGAAGGCGTCGAGTCCCTTGTCGCTGTAGGCCTCCTCCATGCCGGTGAGCGTGAAGCCCTCCGACACGACGACGAGCGGTGCTCGGCCCCGATCGTGCGCCTTCGTCACCTGGGCGGTGATCTCGTCGATCGACAGAGGCACTTCGGGGATGCAGATGACATGCGCACCCGCGGCGATCCCGGCGTGCAGGGCTATCCAGCCGACGTGGCGCCCCATCACCTCGGCGACCATGCAGCGCTGGTGCGAGTCGCCGGTCGTGCGGAGGCGGTCCATCGCGTCGGTCGCGATGTTCACGGCGGTGTCGAACCCGAACGAGTAGTCGGTGGCCCGCAGGTCGTTGTCGATCGTCTTGGGGACGCCCAGGACGTTGATGCCGTCCTTCGAGAGGCGCTCCGCCGCCGCGAGCGTGCCCTCGCCGCCGATCGCGATGATCCCGTCGAGGCGGTGTCCGTAGAGCGTCTTGGAGATGTTCTCGGCGCCGCCGCGCGGACCCTCGTACGGGTTCGTCCTCGAGGTGCCGAGGATCGTGCCGCCGACCTTGGACAGTCCCTTGACCTCGTGGCGGGTGAGGGGGAAGAAGTCGCCGTCGACGACTCCGCGCCACCCGTCGCGGATGCCGACGAACTCCAGGTCGTACGTGGTCGTCCCCTTCAGCACGACGCCGCGGATGACCGCGTTGAGCCCCGGGCAGTCGCCGCCGCTCGTGAGGATGCCGATCTTCATGTGAGGTCCTTAAGTCGGGTGACGAATCGGCGCCGTTGCCGCATCCGACACTATCGTCGGATGCCGCGGCCCTGCCACACGACCCGAGGCGCACGCTCAGGCGCCGGCACCGCCGGAGCGGCACCGCTCATCGCCCGCGGGCCCCGCACTCGGAGGCCCCCGGGATCACCGCTCACACGGGGTTCTGCTCGTCGCCCTTCGTGCCCTCGCGCGCGGCCCGCTCGTCGGCGTCGGCGCTGTCGACGGCGTTCTCGTCCATGTCCTCGTCCAGCGGGGCATCGTTCTCGTCGCGGATCGCGCCGAACGGCACGGCCTCCCGCTCCAGGTTGCTCGGATCGCTCATGACCGGCTCCTCTCCTTCCTTCCGGACGATAGAGCGCGGCCCGCGCGCGACGAAGGGGCTTGCCGAGGCATCCATCGCCGTGCAAGCCCCTTCGATCGAGGGCGGGCGTCAGTCGGCGCCGAGCGCCTGACGCAGCAGGTGCATGAGCGCCGAGAGCTGCACGGAGTCGCTCGACTGCGGGTCGACGGCCTCGCCGTCGAGCGCGCGGGCGGCCAGCCCCTGCTTCGAGTCGATGAGCTCGGCGATCTTCGTGTCGATCGTGTGCGCGGCGATGATGCGCCACGCCGTCACCGGCTCGTCCTGGCCGATCCGGTGAACGCGGTCGATGGCCTGGGTCTGCTCGGCAGCGGTCCACGACAGCTCGGCGAGCACGACGTTCGACGACGCCTGCATGTTCACGCCCACCCCCGCCGCGGTGAGCGAGCAGACGGCGATGCCGACTCCGGGGTCGTTGTTGAAGGCGTCGATCGCCTGCTGACGCGCCGCCGTCGTCTGGTCGCCGCGGAGCGACACGGTCTTCAGACCCGCCGCGGCGAAGTGCGCCTCGGCCTGGTCCATGACGTCGATGTGCTTGGCGAAGAACACGACCTTGTCGACCGAGCGCTGGAGCTGCACCGCGTAGTCCGCCGCGAGCTGAGCCTTCGCCTGGCCGATCTTGCGGACCATCGTGAAGACGTTCTCGGCACCCGTTCCGGCCGCCTTCGACTCCTCCAGCTCGTTGTGCGAGACGAGCCGCACGATGTCGTCGTCGATGTGGCCGGGGCCGTGCCCGCGATCCCCACGGGCCTCGATGATGCGGCGGTACTTGGCCGCGAGGCGCTCGCCGAGCTCACGCTCCGCCTGGCGGATCGACCGGCCGAATTCGTCGTCGAGCTCGACCGGGAGGTCGGCGATGAGCTTGTCGGGAAGGTCCGCCGCGACGTCCTTCTTCTTGCGCCGCACGATGCCCATCGAGATGACCGCGTCGCGCGCTTGCGGGTAGAAGGCCTTGTCGGCGGGAGTGAGCCCCGTCTCGTCGAGCTTCTCCATCAGCGCGGGACCCGGCTTCTCGCCGTTCGTCCAGCCGAGAAAGCGCCAGATCGCGTCGAAATCCTCGACGTCGTTGATGAGCGGCGTTCCGGTGAGGGCCAGCAGGAGCGGGTTGCGCACCTGCTCCCGGATGCGGCTTCCCAGCGCGAGCACGTTCTGGGAGCGCTGGGACGTGAGGTTCTTGATGAAGTGCGCCTCGTCGACGACCATGCCCTTCAGGCCGATCGTGGAGAGCCACGACAGATGCCGGTCGAGGATCTCGTAGTTGACGATGAAGACGTCGGCGAAGGCGTCGATGTTCTCGCCGTCGCCGTGGATGACGGTCGCGCGACGCTGCGGCGTCCACCTCTCGACCTCGCGCGCCCAGTTCATCTTGACGACGTTGGGAACGACCGCGAGCAGCGGGTAGGCACCCGCGACGGATGCTGCGAGCACCGACTCCGCCGTCTTGCCGAGGCCCGGCTCATCGGCCAGGAGGAACGTGCGGTGTCCGTCGCGGACCGCCTCGAGGAACCGCGACTGGTGCGGCATGATCTCGAGGCCCTTCGGCGACAGCCGGTCGAACTCGGGGATCTCGGGGAGCGGCATCGTGGCGGAGCCGCCGCCGGCGCCCGTCTCGAACGCCTTGTAGAGGGGGCCCATGAGCTCCCAGCCGTCGAGGCGCCGGCGCGGCGTCTCCTTGGGCAGGCGAAGGGTGAGGTCGGGCGCGAGGAACGGATTGGCCTCCCGCCGCGCGAGCACCTGCATCGGCACCACCTGCCGCTCGGCCAGCGCCGCGGGAACGACGGGCGCCGCCGCGGGAACGGTGTCCGTGATGATGAGCTCGTCGGGCGGGAGCTCGGCACCGGACTCGAGCAGCCAGTCGCGGCGCATGCGGCGGGCGACCGGCGATGTGGCCTGGTCGACCTCGAGCAGCTGGATGAGGCTCGTGTCACGCGCCGCGGTCTTGGCGAGGATCGTGGCGACGCCGTCGAGACGCTTGAGCAGCTCGGCGCGGGTGCCGTCGGCGATGGCCGTGTCGGCCTTCACGCGAGCGCGCTCCTCCCGGACGAGGAAGGCGATCACCTGGAACTTGACGCGATTGGTCGGGCCGAGCTTGCCCCGCTGGGCCTTCGCCTCGACCTCGCGCACCTTGCGGGCGAGGATCGGGATGATGGGCGCCTCGTCGTCGCGGCGCGACGGCGAGGCCTTCCTGCGCCGCGTCGAGGTCGAAGCGGCGGATGCCGTAGGCGGCATGCTCCTCCTGAGCGTAGGGTGCCGGATGCTCCGGCGAAGACCGGTCGGAGGACCGGCGGGGTCTGCACAGCTCCCGCGGGCGGCGCGTGCGCCGTCACGGACGCGGGACGGGATGCCTCGGCCCCCCGCCACTGGGACTCGCTTCAGCGAGCCGCGGCGTGGGGGTCGGGATCCCCGCCGCCCAGTCTAGCGCGTCGAGGGCCCATCAGCCCCACAGCGTCGCGACGATGTCTTCCGTGTACCCTTCCGGCGCGACGTTCAGCCACGACGTGGACACCCAGCCGTTGCCTCGCACGTAGTGCGTCTCGCCGGAGACCATCTCCTGATCGTCGTAGTCGACGGTGCGCTGCTCGATCCGGCACATCGTCCCCTGGGCATGGTCGCCACACGCGAAGCCGGCCGCTCCGAGGCTGGAGAGGATCGCCTCGCCGTCAGCGGGATCGATGACCGACACGACGGTGGCCATGCCGTATTCGCTCGGCCCGCCCCACGTGCACCGGAGAGTCGGGATGCCGGAGTCGAGCTGCTCGAGAAGGTCGACGTTCTGCGTCGAGAGCATCGTGACGTCGGGGTCGTTGAGGGGTGGCACGGTCGCCTGCAGCGACGCCAGCATCTCGGCCGAGTAGATCTCCTCGCAGGCGCCGGGAAGCGCGATGCCGGCCGTGGCCGTCGCGGAGGGCGAAGCCGTGGCGGAGGGCGAGGCGATCGCCGTCCGGGTCGCGGACGGTGTCGCCGCAGACGGCGACGAGTCGGCGGGCTCCGCTGCGCACGCGGTCAGCAGGCCCAGCACGACCATCGGGAGCACGAAGACCTGCCACTTCCGGGTCGGCATCGTCACGCCTCCTCCGACCGCGGCCCACTCCGACGGTCGGCTGCGATTTTACTCCTCGCGATCGATCCACACTGCACGGCGAGCCGTGCGGGGACGCGCGGATCGAGGGCTCGCGCCCTGCCCCACGGCATCAGTGACCGCGTCAGACCAGCGACTTCGTGTGCCACACCGTCTTGGTCTCGGTGAACGCCGCGATGCGCGCCATGCTCGGGGCCGCGGCATCCGTCCCCTGCTCGGGAGGAAGCACACGCGTGAGCGTCTCGGCCGCCGCGACCTGCAGGTCGATCCAGTCGAGGTCGCCCGCGCCCACGAGGTCCAATCCGTGCACATCGGGGTGCGAGGCGAGCCACGGCGCGAGCTCGGCCGGCGATCCGGTGAGGATGTTCACGACGCCGGCGGGGACGTCCGAGGTCGCCAGCACCTCGGCGAGGCTGATCGCCGAGAGCGGGTACCGCTGGGAGGCCACGGCGACGACGGAGTTGCCCGCGACGAGCGCGGGCGCGATCGCAGAGACGATGCCGACGAGAGCCGTGTCCTGTGGCGCGATGATGCCGACGACGCCCGTCGGCTCCGGCACCGAGATGTTGAAGTAGGGACCGGCGACCGGGTTGCCGTTGCCGGCGACCTGCGCGAACTTGTCGCACCAGCCCGCGTACCAGACCCATCGGTCGATCGACTCGTCGACCTCGGTCTCGGCCGCAGCCCGCGACGCTCCGGTCTGGGCGACGATCTCGTCGGCGAACTGGGCGCGGCGGCCCTCGAGGATCTCGGCGACGCGGTACAGCACCTGCCCGCGGTTGTAGGCGGTCGCGCTCGACCAGCCCTTCACGGCGCCGCGCGCCGCGCCGACGGCATCGCGCGCGTCCTTCCGGGAAGCGAGCGCCGCGTTGGCGAGGAACCCGCCCGTGCGCGCGGCGACCTCGTAGGTGCGCCCCGACTCGCTGCGCGGGAACGCGCCGCCGATGTAGAGCTTGTAGGTCTTGGGAACGGTCAGGCGGTTGCTCACGCACGGCCTCCCTTCAGATAGGCGAGGAGGCCGTGGCGGCCGCCCTCGCGCCCGTAGCCCGACTCCTTGTAGCCGCCGAACGGCGACGTGGGGTCGAAGCGGTTGAACGTGTTGGCCCACACGACGCCGGCTCGGAGGCGATCGGCCACCGCGAGGATGCGCGACCCCTTGTCCGACCAGATGCCGGCCGACAGGCCGTACGGCGTGTTGTTCGCCTTCTCGATCGCCTCGCCCGGCGTGCGGAAGGTGAGCACCGACAGGACGGGACCGAAGATCTCGTCTCGGGCGATGCGGTGCGAGGCCTGCACGTTCGTGAAGATCGTCGGCGCGAACCAGAAGCCGCTGTCGGGGATGACGCAGTCGGCGCTCCAGCGCTCCGCGCCCTCCTCCTCGCCGATGCGGCTGAGCTCCCGGATGCGGTCGAGCTGCTCGCGGGAGTTGATCGCCCCGATGTCGGTGTTCTTGTCGAGCGGGTCGCCGAGGCGCAGCGTCGACAGGCGGGTCTTGAGACGGTCGACGACCTCGTCGTGGATGGACTCCTGGACGAGCAGGCGGCTGCCGGCGCAGCACACATGACCCTGGTTGAAGAAGATGCCGTTGACGATCCCCTCGACGGCCTGGTCGATCGGCGCGTCCTCGAAGACGATGTTGGCCGCCTTGCCGCCGAGCTCGAGCGTCAGCTTCTTGTCGGTGCCGGCGACGGCTTTCGCGATCTCGCGTCCGACGGCGGTCGAGCCCGTGAACGCCACCTTGTCGACGTCGGGATGCCGCACCACGGCGGCGCCCGTCGCACCCGCGCCCGTCACGATGTTCACCACACCGGGGGGAAGGTCGGCCTGCTGCAGGATCTCGGCGAAGATGAGCGCCGAGAGCGGCGTCGTCTCAGCGGGCTTCAGCACCACGGTGTTCCCCGCGGCGAGCGCCGGGGCGACCTTCCACGCGAGCATCAGCAGCGGGAAGTTCCACGGAATCACCTGGCCGGCGACCCCGAGCGGCTTCGGGTCGGCGCCGAGCCCGGCGTAGCCGAGCTTGTCCGCCCAGCCGGCGTAGTAGAAGAACCACGCGGCGACCAGCGGCACGTCGACGTCGCGGCTCTCCTTGATCGGCTTGCCGTTGTCGAGGCTCTCGGCGACGGCGAGCTCGCGCGCACGCTCCTGCACCAGGCGGGCGATCCGGAAGAGGTACTTGCCGCGGTCCCGGCCGCTCATCCGCGACCACGTCTTGTCGTACGCCCTGCGCGCGGCGGCGACGGCGGCATCGACATCCTCTCCGCTCGCAGCGGCGATCGTCGCGATCTGCTGCTCGTCGGCGGGCGAGATGGTGGCGAAGGGCTCCCCCGTGCCCGGGCGGAAGTCGCCGTCGATGAACAGGCCGTACTCGTCGCGCAGCTTCAGGATGCTGCGGGACTCCGGTGCGGGGGCGTATTCCAGGAATGTCATGTCGGTCCTCAGTCGATGGTCACGTAGTCGGCGCCCGAGTAGTGGCCGCTTCGAATCTTCTGGCGCTGCAGGAGCACGTCATTGAGAAGGCTGGATGCCCCGTACCGGAACAGGTGCGGCTGCAGCCACTCCTCGCCCACGGTCTCGGCGACCGTCACGAGGTACTTGATCGCGTCTTTGGAGGTGCGGATGCCGCCGGCGGGCTTCACCCCGATCTTCTCGCCGGTCGCGCGGTGCCAGTCCCGCACGACTTCGAGCATGAGGAGCGTCGTCGGCAGGGTGGCCGCGGGCTGCACCTTGCCGGTGGAGGTCTTGATGAAGTCGCCGCCCGCGAGGATCGACAGCCACGACGCGCGCTTGACGTTGTCGTAGGTGTTGAGCTCCCCCGTCTCGAGGATGACCTTGAGCGAGGCGTACGTGCCGTCCTCGCGGCGGCAGGCCTGCTTCACCCGCGCGATCTGGTCGAAGACGAGACCGTAGCGCCCGGCGAGGAAGGCTCCTCGGTCGATCACCATGTCGATCTCGTCCGCGCCGTCGGCCACCGCTGCTGCCGTGTCGGCGAGCTTGATGTCCAGCGACGCGCGGCCGCTGGGGAAGGCCGTCGCGACGGCGGCGACGCTCACTCCCCCCTCGTCGGGATCGCCGTGCGCGGCGCCGAGCGCCTCGACGGCCGCAGGCACCATGTCGCCGTAGACGCAGACGGCGGCGACGCGCGGACAGGAGGGGTCGGAGGCATCCGGATTCAGCGCCTTCGCCACGAGGGAGCGCACCTTGCCGGGTGTGTCCGCGCCCTCGAGCGTCGTGAGATCGATGAGCTCGATGATCTTGTCGAGCGCCCAGGCCTTCGAGGTCGTCTTGATCGAGCGCGTCCCCAGGCCCGCCGCGCGCTGCTCGAGGCCGACGGCGTCGACGCCGGGCAGGCCGTGCAGGTAGCGGCGCAGCGTCGTGTCGTCTGGTTCTCCGCCGAGCAGTTCGACGGCGCGCTGCGGGAGGGTCTGCAGCTCGGTGCGGCTCATGGTTCTCTCATTCTCTGCGTCGGGCAGCGCTTCGGGGGTGGGCGCGGGGGTGGGCGCGGGGCTCGCCGTCCGGCCCGCGGCGGATGGGAGGGCTGCGGCATCCACGGATCGATCGTATGGCCGCCCTCCCGCCCGGTCTACGGGCCTCCGGGGGCGGCGGTCAGGACAGCAGCGCCCGCACGCGGGTCACGTCGTCGCCCATCTGCTCGATGAGCGCGTCCGCCCCCTGAAAGGCGACCATGCTCCGGACGCGGGCGGTGAACTGCACCTCGACGCGCCGGCCGTAGAGGTCGAGGTCGGTCTCATCGAGCACGTACGCCTCGACCTGGCGAGCCGTCACGTCGTCGAACGTCGGGTTGGATCCGACGCTGATCGCCGCCGGGTAGCGCGTCGATCGCCGAGGGCCGCCGGGGCCCTCGTCGACGAGCCAGCCCGCGTAGACGCCGTCGGCCGGGATGAAGCCCTCGAGATCCGCGGCGAGGTTCGCCGTCGGATAGCCGAGCTCGCGCCCGCGCTTGGCACCGTGCACCACCTCGCCCCACACCGCGTGCGGCCGGCCGAGGAGCTTCGCGGCGGTTTCGACGTCTCCCGCCGAGAGCAGTTCGCGGATCCACGTCGACGACACGCGCCGGTCGCTGTCCAGCGACCGCACATCGTCGACGACGTCGACCCGGAAGCCCAGCTCGTCACCCAGCTCGCGGAGCACACCGGGGTTTCCGGCGCCGCCCCGCCCGAAGCGGAAGTCCCGCCCGACCAGCACCGTGCGCGCGCCCAGGGCGTTCACGAGCACGCGCTCGACGAAGTCGCGGGGCGACAGCGCGGCGAGCGCCTCGTCGAACCGCAGCACGAGCGTGGCATCTATGCCCGTGTCGGCCAGCAGGTGCACCTTCTGCGTCACGCCGATCAGGTCCTCCGGGCACACCTCCGGGCGGAGCAGGCTCAGCGGATTGCGGTCGAACGTCACCGCGACGACCTGCGCCCCGCCGCTGGCGGCGTCGACCTTCGCGCGCTCGAGCACCGCGCGGTGACCGGCGTGCACGCCGTCGAACTTGCCGATGGCGATGACAGACGGGCCGAAGCCCGCCGGCACCTCGGCGGGGTCGCGGAAGACGATCATCGCGTCACCGCGGAGGCCTCGGCATCCGTCTTCCTCGCGTCACCGACCGGCGGGTGGGTGATCAGCCACCAGATGCCGAAGAACGGCAGGACGAGCGGGATGAAGAGGTAGCCGTAGCCGTAGAGCGACCACACGGTCGGATGCTGGAACAGCTCGGGCAGCACGAGGCTCAGCGTGCCGATGACCAGCACGCCGAGGAGCTCGAAGCCGATCGCGATCCAGGCGACGACGTACCAGGCCCGGCTGCCGGCGAAGATGAGCGCGAGGGTCGCGACGATGTAGACGATCGCCGAGGCGGCCGAGAGCGCGTAGGCCAGGGGCGCCTCGTCGAACCTCTCGACGATCTGCACGAAGGAGCGGCCGGTCGCGGCGAGCGCCATGATGGCGTAGACGATCACGAGGACACGGCCGATGCCCGTCATGCGACGGGAGCGCGTGGTGGGGGAAGACATCGCCGTCGATTCTATTCCGGGCCCGCCCGACCGGGCCCGGCGTCCCCGCTGGCGCGACGCGGGCAGCGCGGGGGACCGCGTCACGGAGGCCCGTAGACTCCCGCGCGATTCAGTGCCAGCATGCTGAGCAACGGAACCCGACCGCACCCATCCTGTCCGCCCCTCGTCACGAACGGACCGCCATGCGATCGATCCGAACCCCGCTGCTCGGCGCACTCGTCGCCGCTCTCCTCGCACTCGCGAGCCTGACCGCGACGCCTGCGTCCGCGACCCAGACCCAGACGCCGACCGAGGCCCACACCCGGGCCCAGACCCAGACGACGCTCGCCACGTCGGACCCCGCCCCGGCGACGAGCTTCGTGCTTCCCATCGCCGCGAAGACCTACTACCTGTCCTCGCATTTCGGGCCCCGCTGCATCCCGGTGCAGGGCGGATCGACCTACCACTACGGGGTCGACCTCGCCGCGCCCGGACGCACGCCGATCCACAGCATCGCGGCGGGAGTCGTGACGGCCACGGTGAGCGGCACGAGCTCGCAAGCCGGCTACATCTCGGTGCGCCATCTCATCGACGGAGTGCAGTACACATCGGTGTACATGCACATCTGGTCGGCGACGACGCACGTGAGCGTCGGCCAGAGCGTCGCGGCCGGACAGCGCATCAGCGAGGTCGGAAGCAGCGGCGTCTCCTCCGGCAATCACCTCCACCTCGAGCTGTGGAAAGCCGCCTCGACCGGGTCCGAGGCGCAGAACGCCGCCTCCTTCCTTCAGCCGCGCGGGGTGGACCTGTACGCGTCGGCCATCGCCGTGACCGCCGCGCCCACGCCGGCGACCTGCACCTACTACGCCGTCGTCGCCCTCAACTTCCGCACCGGACCGTCGACCACCTCCCCGATCATCCGCGTGCTCGCGCAGGGGACGGCGATGAGCCACGTGCCCGGAACGATCTCGGGGAGCTTCATCCCCGTTCGCGTCGGCACGGAGTCCGGCTGGGTCTCGGCTGCCTACGTCTCTCCCACGAAACCGCAGCCGCCGGCGACGTACGTCACGACGGCGCCGCTTCGGCTGAGAGCAGCACCGTCCACCACCGCCACCACGATCCTCATCATCCCTCAGGGGGCGAACGTCGGACCCATCCTCGCCACGAGCGGCGACTGGCGCCAGGTGACGTACGCGGGCAGGACCGGCTGGGTGCACTCCGCCTACCTCGTCAAGCGCTGAACGTCAGGCGATCTGCACGGTCCAGATGACCTGCATCCGCCACACCATGACCGCGATCGCGAGCGCCGCGACCCCCATGATCACGGTGCTCCACCGGCTGCGCTCGATCAGCGCCCAGCCGACCGCGAGCGGCGGGAGGAGCACGGCCGAGACGAGGTAGACCCAGAACTCCAGCAGCGAACCTGTCGGCGGATTGCCCGCGAGGGGCGAGACGATCGCGATCACGACCTGCACGAGGAGCAGAAGCTCGACCAGGGCGAGCGACCCGACGCTCCAGTCGCTCGGCCGGCGGCCGATGAGCCCCAGCACGAAGCAGAAGATCCCCGCGACCACAGCGACGGCGACCTCGAGGTAGGTGAACCACAGGATCATCGGCTCTGCTCCTCGGGCATGTTCATGGCGCTCTTCACGTCCGTCCCCCGCCGCTCGACGATCCCGACGAGGGCGCCGTCGGGATCGATGGCCGCCGCGCGCGGCGCGCTCAGCCGCGACGCCGCTTCGCCGAGTCGCTTGCCGTGGCGGAGGTCCCGCGCCTCCTCGGCGCTCACCTCGAACCGGCCGAGCACGGCTTCCGCCGCCGCGGCGGGAGTAAGCAGAGGAAGGCCGTCGAGCGCTTCCAGGGTCGCGGCGCCCTCGACGTCGAACGGACCGACGCGGGTGCGGCGCAGCGCCGTCAGATGACCCCCGACGCCGAGTGCCGAGCCGAGGTCGCGTGCGAGGGAGCGGATGTAGGTGCCGCTCGAGCAGTCGACGACGACGTCGAGATCGACGACCTCGCCTTCCCGCCGCTCGGCACGCACGTCGAAGCGGTGGATGACGACCTCGCGAGGCGCGAGCTCCACGTCGACTCCCTCGCGGGCGAGGGCGTACGCGCGCTTCCCGCCGACCTTGATCGCGGACACACGGCTCGGCACCTGTGAGATGGCGCCGCGCAGCGGCTCGACGGCAGCGCGGATCGCCTCCGAGGACAGGGACGAGGCATCCGTCGCCGCCGTCACCGTCCCGTCGGCGTCGTCGGAGTCGGTGGCCACGCCGAGCCGGATCGTCGCCTCGTAGGTCTTGTCGAGCCCGACGATGAAGGTCAGCAGGCGCGTCGCCCCTTCGATGCCGAGGACGAGCAGGCCCGTGGCCATCGGGTCGAGTGTGCCGGCATGACCGACCTTGCGGGTGCCGAGGGCGCGACGGGCGCGCGCGACGACGTCGTGGCTCGTCATCCCTCCGGGCTTGTCGACGAGGAGGATGCCGGGGGCCGGCGCGTCGCCCGGCATCAGCAGAAGTCCCGGTACACCCGCGTGGGGTGCTCGAGGTCGGTGTTGTCGACGATCGCGGAAGCCGCGGCGCGCGGCGCGGCGTCGCGCTGGTAGAGGTCCTGGCCCTCGCGGTAGCGCGCGTTGGACGGGGCGAGGAAGTCCGGATCGGTTCCGTCGCGTTCCGCCACGCGCCGGTACGCGACATCGATGGGGACGTCGAGCCAGACCGACCAGTCCCACAGGCCCCGCAGCTCCGGCCGATGGAGGAAGATGCCGTCGACGAGCAGCACGGCATCGCGCGGAGCCGTGACCCAGGCCGACTCCAGCGGCGTATCGCGGGCGAGGTCGAAGGCGGCGAGCTGGAACCCCGTCGTCGCCGCTGTCTGGCGCCCCTCTCGGAAGGGGTCGATCAGCACGCGGCGGAATGTCGCGTAGTCGTAGGAGTCGCGGTAGAACCCTTCGGGCGAGGTGCGGCCGCGCGCGTAGCGCTCGGCGCGCGGACGGTGGAAGTCGTCGATGCTCGCCCGGAACACCGCCGATCCGTCCTCGGCGAAGACGGCCGCGAGGCCGTCGGCGAAGGTCGTCTTCCCCGCTCCGTCGATCCCGTCGACGGCGACGATCACACGACCGGCGCGGTAGTGCTGACGCACCTCGTCGCGCAGTTCCCGCCAGAGCGTCGTGGCGGGGGTGGTCGGCAGGCGCATGCTCCCAGCCTACGGCGACGACAGACGCCGGACGGATGCCGCAGGCGGCGTGCATCCGCTCCGGATGCCGGACCGACGGACGGCCATGCGAGCGCGCACGCGGCGGCGCGACCTAGGCTGATCGGCATGCCCGATCTCGCGATGCCGCTTATCGCGTGGTACGGCGAGCACGCCCGGGACCTGCCCTGGCGGAGGCCCGGATTCGGCGCGTGGGGCGTGCTCGTGAGCGAGTTCATGCTCCAGCAGACCCCGGTCGACCGCGTCATCCCCCACCTCGAAGCGTGGCTGCGACGGTGGCCGACTCCCACGGCGCTGGCCGCGGATGCCCCGGCCGAGGCCGTGAGGCAGTGGGCCAACCTCGGCTACCCCCGCCGGGCGCTGTGGCTGCACCGCGCGGCGGTCGAGATCCGAGATCGGCACGGAGGCGTCGTCCCGAGCGACGTCGAGGCGCTCCTGGCTCTTCCGGGCATCGGCGACTACACCGCGCGCGCCGTGTCGGTCTTCGCCTACGGCCAGAGGCATCCCGTCGTCGACACGAACACGCGCCGTGTGCTGGCGCGGGCGGTGGCGGGCAGGTCGCAGCCGGGTCCCCCGGCCCGCCGCGACCTCGCGGCGATGGACGCGGTGCTTCCCGCCGACGACGGGGACGCGGCCGTCGTGAACGCGGCCGCGATGGAGCTCGGCGCGACCGTGTGCATCGCGCGGTCGCCGCGGTGCGGGATCTGTCCCCTCGCCGAGCGGTGCGCGTGGCGCCTTGCGGGCTTCCCCGACACCGGCGACGAGCGCCGCCGGCAGGCGCGCTACGAGGGCAGCGATCGCCAGGCGCGCGGCGCGGTGCTCAGAGTGCTCCGGGATGCCGCGTCCTACGCGGTGCCGCTCGACGACGTCGTGCCGCACTGGCCGGACCCGCGGCAGCGCGACCGCGCGATCGACTCGCTTCTCGCCGACGGCCTCGCCGAGGCATCCGGCGGTTTCCTGCGACTCCCCCGCTGACGCCGGCGCCGGGGGTCAGTCCTCGTCGTCGTCCTCGCGCGGCTTGACGTAGGGGTCCGGCTCGCCGGCATAGCTCGCCGAGGCGGCGATCCCCGCCACGGCGGCGTCGCGCTCGCGCGCCTCGCGAAGGAGATCCTCGATGTGCCCCGCGTTCTCCGGGATCGCGTCCGGGATGAACTCCAGGGTCGGGGTGAGTCGCACGTTGAGGTGCTTGCCGACCTCGGAGCGCAGCATCCCGGTGGCCGACTTGAGCGCCTCCGCGGAGGCGTTGCGCTCCTCCTCCGACCCGAGCACGGTGTAGAAGACCGAGGCGTGCTGCAGGTCGCCCGTGACGCGGACGTCGGTGATCGTCACGAAGCCCAGTCGCGGGTCGCGAAGACCCCGCTCGAGGCGCTCCGCGAGGATGACGCGGATGCGGTCGCCGAGGCGGGCTTGACGTTCGCTTGCCATGAGTGTTCCTTTTCCCCGGACGTTGGACGAGGAGCGGAGCGACGAGACGAAACGCGTCGCGTTCGCACGGCGCGTTCCGTCTCGCTTCGCTCGCTCAACGACCGGAACTGTTGTCAGCCTCGCGGCTTCTCGACCAGTTCGGTGGTCTCGATCTCGTCGCCGACCTGGATGTCGTTGTACTTGCCGAGCCCGATACCGGCTTCGAAGTCCGTGCGGACCTCGGTGACGTCGTCCTTGAAGCGACGCAGCGACTCGATGGCCAGGCCATCGGCGATGACGACGCCGTCGCGGATGACGCGCGCCTTCGCGTTGCGCGTGATCGTGCCGGAGCGGACGATGACACCGGCGATGTTGCCGAACTTCGACGAGCGGAACACCTCGCGGATCTCGGCGACGCCGGACTGGACCTCTTCGTACTCGGGCTTGAGCAGACCCTTGAGCGACTGCTCGACATCGTCGATCGCGTTGTAGATGACCGAGTAGAACCGGACGTCCACGCCCTCGCGGGCGGCCCGCTCGCGCGCCTTCGTGTCGGGACGGACGTTGAACCCGATGACGATCGCGTTGTCGATCGTGGCGAGGTTGATGTCGGACTCGGTGATCGCGCCGACGCCGCGGTGGATGATCCGCAGCTGCACCGACTCGTCGACCTCGATCTTGAGCAGCGACTCCTCGAGCGCCTCGACGGCACCCGACACGTCGCCCTTGATGATGAGGTTGAGCGACTCGACCTTGCCCTCTTCGAGAGCGCGCGTGAAGTCCTCGAGCGAGATGCGCTTGCGGGCCTTGGCCAGCTGGGCGTTGCGCTCGGCGGCCTCGCGCTTCTCGGCGATCTGGCGCGCGGTGCGGTCCTCCTCCGTCACGATGAACGTGTCACCGGCGCGCGGGACCGAGTTGAGCCCCTGCACCTGGACGGGACGCGACGGGTAGGCCTCTTCGACCGCGTCGCCGTTCTCGTCGATCATGGCGCGGACGCGACCGTACGCGGTGCCCGCGACGATCGCGTCACCGACACGCAGCGTCCCCGACTGGATGAGCACCGTCGCGACGGAACCGCGGCCCTTGTCGAGCTTCGCCTCGATCGCGACACCGCGGGCGTCCTTGTTCGGGTTCGCGGTGAGATCCAGGCCCGCGTCGGCCGTCAGCAGGACGGCGTCGAGGAGCTCCTGGATGCCGGTCCCCTGGCGCGCCGAGACGTCCACGAACAGCACGTCGCCGCCGTACTCCTCGGCGACCAGCCCGTACTCGGTGAGCTGCTGACGCACCTTGGCGGGGTTGGCGTCCGGCTTGTCGACCTTGTTGACCGCGACCACGATCGGCACGTTCGCCGCCTGGGCGTGGTTGAGCGCCTCGACCGTCTGCGGCATGATGCCGTCGTCGGCCGCGACCACGAGGATCGCGATGTCGGTCACCTGCGCACCACGGGCACGCATGGCGGTGAACGCCTCGTGACCCGGGGTGTCGATGAAGGTGATCGCGCGCTCGATGCCGTCGTGCTCGGTCCAGACCTGGTACGCACCGATGTGCTGCGTGATGCCGCCCGCCTCGCCCGCGACCACATTGGTCTGGCGGATGGCGTCGAGGAGGCGCGTCTTACCGTGGTCGACGTGACCCATGACGGTGACGACCGGGGGCCGGATCTCGAGGTCCTCCTCGTTCTCCGCCTCGAGCTCGGCCTCGAGGTCGAGACCGAAGCCCTCGAGGAGCTCCTTGTCCTCGTCCTCGGGCGAGACCATCTGGATCTTGTAGCCGAGCTCGGCGCCGAGCACCTCGAAGGTGGCCTCATCCAGCGACTCGGTCGCCGTGGCCATCTCTCCGAGGTTGAACAGGATCGTGACGAGCGTTCCGGGCTGGACGGTGTAGCCGTTCAGGGCCTCGAGCTTGTCGGCGAAGTCGGCGATCGACGCGCCGCGGCGCAGGCGGATGATCTCGCCGTTGCCCTTCTGGACGTTGACGCCGCCGACGACGGGCGCCGACCGCATCTCGAACTCCTGCCGCTTCGCGCGACGCGACTTGCGCTGCTTCGACTTGCCGCCGCCCTTGCCGAAGGCACCCGCGGTGCCACCGCCCGGACCACGGCCGCGACCGCCGCCCCCACCGGGCCGACCGGCGAAGCCGCCGCCGGGGGCGCCGCCGGGAGCACCGGGACGCTGGAAGCCGCCGCCGGCACCGCCGGGACGACCGGGGCCGCCGGGACGCTGCTGGAACGGCGCGCCGGGACGTCCGCCGCCACCGGGACGACCCGCGCCGCCCGGACGCGGGGCCCCGGGACGCGGGGCCCCGGGACGCGGCGCCTGCGGGCGCGGGATGTTGCCGGGCGTCGGCCGCTGGCCCATGCCCTGGCTCGACGCGAACGGGTTGTTGCCGGGGCGCGGACCGCCGGGGCGCTGACCCATCCCCTGGCTGGACGCGAACGGGTTGTTGCCCGGACGCGGGGCGCCGCCGGGACGCGGCGGCTGCGGCGTGGCGGCGGGGCCGGGCTTGGGGCCACCGGGCTTGGCTGCGGGAGCAGCGGGCGCGGGCGCGGCGGGGGCCGCCTTGGCCGCCGGTGCGACCGGCTCAGCCGGCTTGGGGGCGGGAGCGGGGGTGGGCGCCGCGGACGCGGGCGCCGGCGCCGGCGCCGCGGAGGACGGCGCCGCCGCGGGGCGCGCGGGGGCCGAGGGAGCGGATGCCGCGGGCGCGGCGGGAGCCGGGGGGCGCACCGGGCCGGGACGGCCGGCGGGACGCGCGGAAGAAGCCGGCGACTGCGCGGGGGCAGCGGCGGGCTTGGCAGCCCCCTCCGCCTCGAGGGCAGCGCGGAGCTTGCGAGCCACGGGGGGCTCGATGGTGGACGAGGGGCTCTTGACGAACTCCCCGAGTTCCTTCAGCTTGGCCAGAGCGACCTTGCTGTCGACGCCGAGTTCGGAAGCGATCTCGTGCACGCGTGGTTTGGCAGCCACAAATTCTCCTGTCTGGGGCCTGCCCAGACAGGGCAGACCATTAGTCGCGGACGGGTCTCATTTCGAGCCGTTCACTTTGTTTCCATAGCCGTTCAGCCGTTTCTCGATGGTCTGCGTGTCAAGCGGGCCTGACACACGGAGTGCCCGTACGAAAGCGCGGCGCCGGAGTGCGGCATCCATGCATTCGCGGGTCTCGTGCACCCACGCGCCCCTCCCCGGCAGGATCGCGCGCTCGTCGACGACGAGAACGGAATCGATGGCGACCACCCTGAGAAGGGCGGAGCGGGAAGCACGCGTGCGGCATCCGACGCACGTTCGTACAGGAATCATTCTACACCCGGGGAATCCTCCCCCGGACCTCCCTCCCGCACCGGTGAAGCCCGAGCCGGCACACGCCGGCCGGCCCGCGTCAGGCGTCCTCGAGGATCGAGTCCGGCTGGATGTCGATCTTCGCGCCGGTGAGCTTCGCGGCGAGGCGGGCGTTCTGACCTTCCTTGCCGATCGCGAGCGAGAGCTGATAGTCGGGCACGAGCGCGCGGACCGCCTTGCTGTTCGCATCGAGGACGAAGCTCGACGACACCTTCGCGGGCGACAGGGCGTTCGCGACGAACTTCGCCAGCTCCGGGTCGTAATCCACGATGTCGATCTTCTCGCCGCCCAGCTCCTCCGTGACCGCCCGCACGCGCCGGCCGAGCTCGCCGATGCACGCGCCCTTCGCGTTGATCGTCGGGTCGTTCGCCTTCACCGCGATCTTCGTGCGGTGCCCGGCCTCGCGGGCGAGGGAGACGATCTCTACGAGTCCTGCGGCGATCTCCGGCACCTCGAGCGCGAACAGCTTGCGCACGAGACCGGGGTGCGTGCGCGACACGGTGATCGAGGGACCCTTCGTCCCCTTCGCGACCGAGGTGACATACACCCGCAGACGCGAGCCGTGCGGGTATTCCTCGCCCGGCACCTGCTCTTCAGGCGGGAGGATGGCCTCGACCGTGCCGAGGTCGACGTGCACCATGCGGGGGTTCGGGCCCTGCTGCACGACACCGGCGACGATGTCGCCCTCCTTGCCGCGGAACTCGCCGAGAACCGCATCGTCGGCGATGTCGCGCAGGCGCTGGCTGATCACCTGCTTCGCGGCGAAGGCGGCGATGCGGCCGAAGTCCTCGGGGGTCGACTCCTCCTCGCCGACGACCGCGCCCTCGTCGTCGAGCAGCGGGATGAAGACCGCGACGTGACCGGTCTTGCGGTCGAGCTGAGCGCGGGCGCCGGGCGGCAGTTCGCCCGTGGGAGAGGTGTGCTTGGCGTAGGCGGTCAGAATCGCCTGCTCGATGATGCCCACGAGTTCGTCGAAGGGGATCTCCTTCTCCCGCTCGACGGTCCGCAGCAGTCCGAGATCGATGTCCACAGTGATCTCTCCTCTTCCCTATTCAGCTCTCACCGAGGGCGTCACTCCCCTCGACATCCCCATAACGTTACCGGATGCCTCATTCCACCGGCTGGGAGCGGGCTGGCGGTCGACGCGACCCGGTCGGGCACGCGCGTCAAGACTCCGCACACGCGCGATCCCTTTCCTAGGCTGGTCAGGTGGGCACGCCAAGCGACGTCAAGGCCGGCGCGAAGGACGCCGCGCGCAAGGTCGAGAAGAGCTCCGCGCTGCGATGGCTCGCCCGGGCCGGATACGTGGCGAACGGCGTCGTGCACGCGCTCGTCGGGGTCCTCGTCCTCATCCTCGCCTTCGGCGGCGACGGCGAGACCGATCAGGCGGGCGCATTCAAGGCGATCGCCGCCGCGCCGCTCGGCTTCGCGGCGCTGTGGGCGCTCGCGGTGGCGCTGTGCGCCCTCGGCGCCTGGCACGCTGCGGAGGGCCTGCTCACCCGCGACCTCCGCGGCGACGTCCGCGGCGCGGCGGGGAAATGGGGCCGGCGGCTGGCGGAGTGGGGCCAGGCGGTCGTCTTCGTCGCGCTCGGTCTGTTCTCAGCGGCCGTCGCCGTGGGCGTCCGGCCGAGCGGGGAGAGGGCTGCCGAGAACGTCAGCGGCGGCATCCTCTCGATCCCCGGGGGCCCGTTCGTGCTGGGACTGATCGGTCTGGCGATCGGGGGCGGGGGCGTCGCGTTCGTCGTCATGGGGGTTCTGCGCAGCTTCGAGAAGAAGGTCGAGCTTCCGGACGGCGCCTTCGGAGCGTTCGTGAAAGCCCTCGGCGTCGTGGGCTTCCTCGCGAAGGGGCTCGCCCTCGTCGCCGTCGGGATCATCCTCGTGATCGCGGCCGTGCGCGTGGACCCGCAGGCCGCCGGCGGCCTCGACGGCGCGATGCAGGCCCTCCTGCGTCTGCCGATCGGGCCCTGGCTCGCGGGCCTCGTCGGCGTGGGCTTCCTCGCATACGCGGTGTTCTGCGCCTTCCGCGCCCGCTACGCGCGCATCTGAGCGGACCGGATCACCGGCCGCGTCACCCGCGGCGGTCACCGACCGCCGCCGCCCGCGGCGGTCACCGGCCGCCGCTGCCCGCGGCGGTCACCGGCCGCAATCGTCGACCGGATCGTCGGAGCCGGAGAAGCGGGCGTCGGTCCAGCGCACCAGCGAAGGCAGGAATCGCGACGAGGGAAGCAGCACGCCGAGATGGTCGTAGCCCTGCATCACGACCCAGCGGAGCTTCGTCCCCTGCGCGCACGCCGTCTCCACGAAGGCCTCCTGGAGGCTGGGCGGGATCACCTCGTCGTCCGTCCCCCACGTCAGGAGCACGGGCGACGCCCACGGCCCGTTCGCGGCGTTCTGATCCAGGCGGCGGCCGAAGGCTCCCGAGGTGAGATCGGCGGTGTAGAGCGGAGTCGTCTCCGACACGCCCAGGGCCGCGACGACCGAGACGATCGCCCCGGGTTCGGACGGGCACCGCTGCGTGAGCTCCCGCACGATGAGCCGCGCGCCCGGCGCCACGTAGTCGTCCAGCTCGATCTCGGGGTAGGTGTCGGCGTAAGGGACGAGCACCCACGCGATGAGGACCGAGAGCAGCGCGTTCGTGTTCCCCCGCGTGAGCTCGTCGGCCAGCGCCGCCGTGTCGGTCACGGGTGAGAGCACGGCGGTGCCGCGCACGCGGAGATCGGGCGCGTAGTCCGCGACGATCGGCTCGGCCCACAGGGCGGCGTGCCCTCCCTGCGAATGACCCCACACGACGATCTCGCGCGAGAGCCAGAGGCCGTCGATCGAACCCGCCGCCAGGACCGCGTCGAGCGACGACCTCGCCTCCCCCTCTCCGATGAGGTACGGGAACACGCCCGGCGCGCCCTGACCGGCATAGTCCGAAGCGACGACCACCCAGTTCCGGGCGAGAGCCTCCTCGAGCGCCGGAATGGCCCACCGCGTCGCGGCGTCGTCGCGGAGGCTCGGGGCGCAGCCGCGAGCGACGCCGGTGGTCCCGTGGTTCCACGAGACCACGCGACGAGGGCCGGTACTCGACGCCGTCGGCACGATGACGAGCGCGCTTGCGACCGCGGGGCGGCCGATCGCGTCCCGCGTCGTGTAGAGGATCCGCTTCACCTCCCCGCCGGAGGGCGCTCGGCCGGGATAGTCGTCGACCCTGATCAGCTCGCCGTGCCCGCGCGGCACCTCGGCCGGCGGCTCGTAGAAGGCGTCGACCACGGGCGCGCCGCGCTCCAGCCAGTCGTCGACCCACCAGCCCGCGACGGTCGCCGTGATGAGCAGCACCGCCAGCGCGTAGCGTCCCGCTGCCGTCCACGCCCGGGCGGCCCGCGACGGCGCAGCGGCCTGCGCGCCTTCCCCGCGTGCGGGCCGGCGGAGAAGGGTGCGCAGACCCCGGACCACGAGCGACGCGCCGAAGACCAGCATCCTCAGGCCGAAGACGACGGCGACGACGAGCACCGTGACGACCGGCCACGTGAGCGCGAGGATGCCGAAGCCGATCTGGGCGATCCCCCACGCGGCGGCGAGCACGCGCTCGCTGACCCTGCCGCCGAAGATCGCGTCGCCCATCGACGCCAGTCCGCCCACGACGAGCAGGATGGCGAGCGCGACCGGCAGCAGCTCGATGCTGCGGCCGAGCCACACGATCACGGCGAGGCCCAGGAGGATCCACAGCACCGATACGACGCGGGTCCACCACGAGGGCGACGGATGCCGCGTCCCGAGCTCGATGACACCCGAGACGATCGCGCTGATGCCGACGTAGAGGCCGAGCAGCAGCAGCGAGGTGAGCGGACGAGCGACGATCAGGATCGCGAGCGTGATGATGAAGACGCCGACGACCAGAAGGAGCTGGGGCGGGGCGCCGGCCAGCACGCGCGGAAGCACGCTCCAGCGCAGCCACCTCCGGCCCGCGCTCGCCGACTCGCTCACGGGGTCATGGTAAGCACCCCGGCCGGCTGCTTCCGCGCCACGGATGCCGTCGCAGCCCGAAGGGACCTGTCAAGCCCTGTCGCGGCATCCCCCGATCAGGAAGCCTCGATGCATGAGCGAAGTCACGGGAACGGAAGCCGCCGGCCGCATCAAGGAGCTCGTGGAGGACATCGACTTCACGATGCTCACGACGGTCGACGCGGGGGGCAACCTCGTCGGACGGCCGATGAGCACACGCCAGATGGACGACGACGGCGACATCTGGTTCTTCACATCCGATCATTCGAAGAAGGTCGACGAAGTCCAGGCGGACCACGACGTCTCCCTGTCGTACGTCGACGCCAAGGGGATGCGGTTCGTCTCGGTCGCCGGCACGGCACGCGTCGTGTACGACGAGGCCAAGATGAAGGAGCTCTACACCCCGTCGCTGGACATCTGGTTCGAGGACGGCCTCGACACCCCCGACATCGCGCTGCTGTGCGTGACGCCCGTGACCGCGGAGTTCTGGGAGCCGGCGCAGGGGAAGATCGTCATGGCCGCGAAGATGGTGAAGTCCCTCGTCACCCGCGACACCCCCGACGACACGATGGCCCACGGCCGCCTCACGGGCGGAACCGCGATCTGACGGCAGGGTCGGTCAGCCCGCCTCTCACGGTGCGGGGCGTTCGGTCGGACGCCCCGCACCGTCACGTTCAGCCTCGGAAGACCTGCACGACCGAGGGGCGCGGGGCATCGGACGTGTCACCCGGCGCGCTCGAGCCGTAGTCGGGGAAGCGCGACGTCGGCTGCTCAAAGGATCCGCGCTCGCCCGGATGCTGGACGGCCACGAAGACCTTGCCCTCCCAGTCGTGGATCACCGGGCCGCACGTCTCGGCGTCGCGCGGAACCGAGAGGAACTGCTGCACGAACCCCCGGTCGGACCCTTCGAGCGGGATCTTGAACAGGCCGTCGTTGTAGCCGATGGTGCTGGGCGCGCCGTCCGTCGCGACCCACAGGTTTCCGGCCGCGTCGAAGGCGAGATTGTCGGGACAGGAGATCGGCGAGACCTTGTCAGCGGGGAACCCGGCGAAGTAGGTGCTCTGGAACACCTTCGGGTCGCCGCACAGAAGGAGGATGCTCCACCCGAAGGTCGTGCCCGCGTGGCCCGAGGTCTCGGTGATCTCGATGACGTGGCCGTAGCGGTTGCCGGTCACGGCGAGCGTCCCGGGATCCCGGCTGATCGGGTTCGCCTCGTCGACGGGGTACGCGGTGCCGCGCGTGGAGTTGTTCGTGAGCGCGGCGTAGACCTTGCCCGTCCAGGGATTGGGCTGCACGTCCTCGGGACGGTCCATCTTCGTCGGGCCGACCGCATCCGCCGCGAGGCGGGTGTAGACGAGGACCTGCGCGGTGGTGAAGCCCGGAACGACGCTCTTGCCGTTCTTCGTCAGCGGGATCCAGATCCCGCTGCCGTCGAAGGCCCCGTCGGCGGGGAGCTCGCCCGTGCCGTCGATCTCGGGTGCCGGGGAGTCGCCGGAGAACTTCGCGACGTAGAGGTCTCCTTCGGAGAGGAGCGTCAGGTTCTTCTTCCGTGACTTCGAGATCTTGTGCTTGGAGACGAACTTGTACAGGTAGTCGTTGCGCTCGTCGTCGCCCATGTACGCCACGACCCGCCCGTCCTTCGCGAGGTGGACGTTGGCGCCCTCGTGCTTGAAGCGCCCCATCGCCGTGTGCTTCTTCGGCGTCGACGTCGGGTCGTACGGATCGATCTCGACGATGTAGCCGAAGCGGTTCGGCTCGTTCACGAAGGCCGGGTCGTGCGCGTTGAACCTGGGGTCGTAGGTCTCCCACCCCGTCGAGGTCGAGTTCGTGGACGTCGCGCTGTACCGGCGCTGCGCCGGCGTGTCGGCCGCCCAGGCGAAGTACCCGTCGAAGTTCTCCTCGCCGGACAGGATGGTGCCCCACGGCGTCGTTCCGCCCGCGCAGTTCCCGAGCGTGCCACGGACCCAGCGGCCTTCCGGGTCGTCGGCCGTCCTGACCAGATCGGTCCCCGCCGCGGGGCCGGTCAGCTCGAAGACCGTCTCGACCGTGATCCGCCGGTTCCGCCTTCCATCGACGACGTACTCCCACGGGTCGCCGTACCTGCCCCGTTCAAGCTCCACGACCGACAGACCCTGCGCCATCTTCGCGATGTCGCCGCGGCGCCGGATTTCGGCAGCGTCCGGCGCGGGCGACGTCGGGAACATGATGTTGAGGTTCACGTACTCATGGTTGTTGACCAGCACGCCGGTCGTGAGCGACTTGTCGGGGATGATGTCGAGGTAGTCGCTGTTGTAGCCGAACTGCAATGCCTGTGCCTCGGCGCTCTGCGCGCCGATGTCGAAGACCGGACTCTCGGTGAAGAGCGGGTCGCCCCACCGGATGATCGGAGCCCAGCGATAGCCGCTCGGTACGACGAACTGGTCGACGTTGGCCGGCACGGGCGCGATCGCCTGGTACGGCAGCTTGGACAGTCCCTTGGGGGGCAGGTCCGGCAGACCGGGCCCGAACGCGTCCAGGTCGAGCGCGGCCGCACCCGGCGCCCCTGACGCGTTCCCGGCGAACGTGAGCGCGAGCGCGCCCGCAGCCCCGAGACCCAGCACGGCTCGTCGCGACAGCGCCCGCGCAGCCACCTGCTGGAAGGTCTCGTTCGACGAGGTGTTGCACTCCGGCTTCGTGCACGCGTTCGCGCACTTGAACTGACAGGTCACAGCGGAGCGCTTGCCGCGCGCGTGGTCGGCCATGGGAAGCGATCGGCGGGAGTCGTCGACGACGGTCATGGAGCATCCTCACTCTTTGGGGCGGACGCATCAAGCCTGTCCGAGCGGACGAGAAGCGCGGCGTGCCGGCAGATGAACGGACGGTGACGGGATGGGGACGCGCCGTCGTACGGGGGACGGCGGCGCGAGTGCGCAGCTGCGCGGCCCACACGTCACCCGCACTGCGTGAGCCGCGCTGTGACGAGGCCGTGCGCGTGACCACAATGGGGCGTCGGCCGCTCCCGGCGGCCGCGAGCCCGAGGAGCGGAGATGGCCAGATCACGCGCGCGTTCGGAGCGGTCCGAACTGAAGAACATCTCGTACGAGATCTTCATCGGAGCCCTGTCGGTGCTCTCGATCGCCAACCTGGTGCTGATGGCCGTCATGCACGGCAGCGAGGCCCTGCAGCTCATCCTCTGGGTCATGAACGCGCTCTTCAGCGTGATCTTCCTCGGGGACTTCATCTACCGGATGGCGACGGCACCGTCGGCGAGCCACTACTTCTTCCGCGGCTTCGGATGGGCGGACCTGCTGGCGAGCCTGTGGTTCCCGCAGCTGAAGGTGCTGCGCGTCTTCCGGCTCTGGCGCGTCGTCCGGCTGATGCGCGGCGTCGGCCCGCGCAACCTGTGGAACACGGTCATCCATGACCGCGCCAACAGCGCGCTCATGACGCTGCTGCTGATGGGCATCCTCGTGCTGGAGTTCGGCAGCATCGCGATCCTCTTCATCGAGGAGGATGCCGACGGCGCGAACATCACGTCGGCCTCGGACGCGCTCTGGTACACGCTCGTGACGATCTCGACCGTCGGCTACGGCGACCAGTACCCCGTGACCAATGCAGGGCGTCTCATCGGCACGCTCATCATCGTCGTCGGCGTCGGCATCTTCGGTACGTTCACGGGATACCTGGCGAACGTCTTCCTCGGCCCGAGCCGCGGGGCGGAGGCGGAGGAACACGACGAAGGGGAGAAGGATGCTGCGGCCGCGGCTGCCACGGCGGCTCCGGCCCTCCCACCCGTGACCGCCGAGCACACGGCGACGGGCCTCGCGGCGGGCTCCGTGTCGGGCGCGGTCACGGCGGGCGCGGCATCGGCCGCGGGCGGGACGGCGGGCTCGGTCGATGCCGGACGCGCCGTCGACGCGGCGCCGTCGTTCGCACTCGCCTCGACGGCTCAGCTCCTGCTCCTCCTCGAGGAGTCCGAGCGGATCAACGCCGAGCTGCGCGCCCTCATCGGCTCGGCATCGCCACGCGCCGCGACGTCCGAGGACTGACGCCACGGGGCGCGAGCCCGTCGCTCCTCCCCCGCTCGGCACGAGCGGAGGAGAACGGACCAGGGGAGGGCCGGGAGACAGCATCCGTCCTCCGCGCGTCGGTTCTCCTCCCCCGAGCGGTGGCCGCGCGGCGGGGGCTGCGCTCAGCCGGCGGTCAGGCGGGCGACGGCGTCCGCGGCGGCGACGACCCCGCGGTCTCCCGTGCGCCGGTCCCACAGCTCGACCTGACCCTCGGCCGCGCCTCGTCCGACGATCAGGATCCGCGGCACCCCGACGAGCTCCGCGTCGGCGAACTTCACGCCGGGCGACACCTTCGCCCGGTCGTCGTAGAGGACGTCCAGGCCGGATGCCTCGAGCTGCGCCGAGACCGACTCGGCGAGGTCGAACGCCACGGCGTCCTTCCCGGTCGCCACGACATGCACGTCGAACGGCGCGACCGGCGCCGGCCAGATCAGGCCCCTGTCGTCGTTGTTGAGCTCGGCGATGATCGCGAGGATCCGGGTCACGCCAATGCCGTACGACCCCATCGTGACGGTGACGAGCTTGCCGTTCTCATCCAGCACCTGCAGGCCCAGCGTCTCGGCGAAGAAGCGGCCGAGCTGGAAGACGTGCCCGATCTCCATGCCGCGCGCGAGGTGCACGGGACCGGAGCCGTCCGGCGCCGGGTCGCCCTCGCGGACCGTGGCGACCTCGACGAATCCGTCTCCGGTGAAGTCGCGGCCAGCGACGAGCGAGTGGACGTGCTTCTGGTCGATGTTCGCGCCGGTCACCCACGCGGTGCCGTCGACGACCCGCGGGTCGAGCAGGAACCGGATGCCCGTCGCCGACTCCTCGCCGAGGATCGGACCCGTCTCGGACCACGGGCCGATGTAGCCCTTGACGAGGAGCGGGTTGTCCTCGAAGTCCTGCTCCGTGGCCGGCTCGACGGCCGCCGGCGCGAAGGCGACCTCGACCCGCTTGTCGTCGACGTCGCGGTCGCCCGGGACGCCGACGATCACGAGCTCGCGCGTGCCGTCGAGGTGCGTGAGGGCCAGCACGACGTTCTTGAGCGTGTGCGCTGCCGACCACTGCGTGAGGCCTTCGGTCGCGGGGCCCGCGATCCCGGGCGCGGGCGGATCGAGGTGCGCGTTCGCGTGATCGACGAGCGTCTGGATCGTCGGCGTGTTCGGCGAGTCGAAGATGACCGGCGCGGGAAGCCCGTCGAGCGGGATCGCCTCCGGGGGGGTCGTGACGTAGGCCTCGACGTTCGCCGCGTACCCTCCGTCCGAGCGCACGAAGGTGTCCTCGCCGACCGGCGTCGGATGCAGGAACTCCTCGCTGCGCGCGCCGCCCATGAGGCCGTTGTCGGCGGCGACGATGACGTACTCGAGGCCGAGGCGCTGGAAGATGCGCTCGTAGGCGTCGCGCTGCGACTGGTACGAGGCATCCTGACCCTCGTCGGTGTAGTCGAACGAGTACGCGTCCTTCATCGTGAACTCGCGCCCGCGCAGGAGCCCCGCGCGGGGGCGCGCCTCGTCGCGGTACTTGTCCTGGATCTGGTAGATCGTCAGCGGCAGGTCCTTGTACGACGAGCACAGGTCCTTCACGAGCAGCGTGAACATCTCCTCATGCGTGGGCGCGAGCAGATAGTCGGCGTTCTTACGGTCCTGGAGGCGGAAGATGCCGTCGCCGTACGACGTCCAGCGGCCGGACGCCTCGTAAGGCTCGCGCGGCAGGAGCGCCGGGAAGTGCACCTCGAAGGCGCCCGCCCGGGTCATCTCGTCGCGGATGACGGCCTCGATCTTCGCCTTGACGCGGAGCCCCAGCGGGAGCCACGTGAAGATGCCGGGCGCGGCACGGCGGATGTAGCCGGCGCGCACGAGCAGCCTGTGGCTGGTGACCTCGGCGTCGGCGGGGTCTTCACGGAGCGTGCGGAGGAAGAACTTCGACAGACGGGTGACCACGAGCGACAAGTCTAGGTGGGGGCGCGGTGCAGCCGCCGACGAGCGGAGCGAGTCCTCGCGGGGGACTCCCCGCGATCTGATGAGCGGGGGCGCGGCGCAGCCGCCGACGAGCGGAGCGAGTCCTCGCGGGGGACTCCCCGCGATCTGATGAGCGCGGGCGCGGCAAGCTGGGCACGGCGCGTCGCGGCCCGGCTTCGAGATCAGGTCGCGTGGCGGACGCGCGCGAGGTCGCGGGTGACCGCCCGGAGCTGGGCCGGAGTGGCGCTGGGGTCGAGCACGACCTCCTCTGCCCGCGACAGCAGCTCCGAGAGCGGCAACTCGCCCGACTTCAGCGGCACGAGGGCGTCCTCCGCCACCGCACCGCCGGCCCACTGCAGCCAGGCGACCAGCAGAGCGGCCGTGGCGCGCCCGCGCACGTCGCGGCCCTTCGGCGACAGCACCGCGTGGGCGGACGCCGGAGTGGATGCGTCCGTATGCTCGGGGAACACGGACGATCGCGACGCCACGGTGTCCAGGTAACCCTGCGCTGTCGCGGCATCCACTCTCGGCTTGCCGCGGCCCGCATAGACGTGCTTCCACCAGCCGCGGCCCGGCACCGCCGGGGCCGCGCTCTCGGGCATGTCGGTCGCCTTCGGCTTCGGGGCGCGGACCTCCGGTGCCCGCTCGATCGCCGTCCCCGCCGCACCCGCGACGACACCGGCGGAACCCGCGGACGGCGAGGCGGACGCGATCCCGGCGCCCGTCGTCAGAGCGGCCGCGACAAGCGCTGCGGTGAGGGCGACGGTCGTGCGCGTGCGTCGACGGGACATCGGTGTCTCCTGGCCCGTCCCCACGTGCGGCGCGACACCGAGCCGCCGACAGCGCCCTCGGGCGGAAGCGCTGTGCAGGGATGCTACTCCTGCGGCCCGCGATCCCGCCAGGATTGCGGGCTCAGGCGGTGACGACCTGTGCGGTGCCGAGCGGGGCGTCCGGGCCCATCTCCGCGGCGATCCGGTTCGCCTCCTCGATGAGCGTCGCGACGATCTCGGCCTCGGGGACGGTCTTGATGACCTGGCCCTTGACGAAGATCTGCCCCTTGCCGTTGCCGGACGCGACGCCGAGGTCGGCCTCGCGTGCCTCGCCCGGGCCGTTGACGACGCACCCCATGACGGCCACCCGCAGCGGCACGGTCATGTCCTTGAGCCCCTCGGTGACGTTGTCGGCCAGTGAATACACGTCGACCTGGGCGCGGCCGCAGGACGGGCACGAGACGATCTCGAGCTTGCGCTCGCGCAGGTTGAGCGACTGCAGGATCTGGTGGCCGACCTTGACCTCTTCGGCCGGGGGCGCGGACAGCGACACGCGGATCGTGTCGCCGATGCCCTCTGCGAGCAGGATGCCGAAGGCGGTCGCCGACTTGATCGTGCCCTGGAAGGCGGGGCCTGCCTCGGTGACGCCGAGGTGGAGCGGCCAGTCGCCGCGCTCGGCGAGCAGGCGGTACGCCTTCACCATGACGATGGGGTCGTTGTGCTTCACCGAGATCTTGAAGTCGTGGAAGTCGTGCTCCTCGAACAGGGAGGCCTCCCACACCGCGCTCTCGACGAGCGCCTCGGGCGTGGCCTTGCCGTACTTCTCCAGCAGCCGCGGATCGAGGGATCCCGCGTTGACGCCGATGCGCAGCGACACGCCGGCATCCTTCGCCGCCTTCGCGATCGCGCCCACCTGGTCGTCGAATTTGCGGATGTTGCCGGGGTTCACCCGCACCGCGCCGCACCCGGCGTCGATCGCCTGGAAGACGTACTTCGGCTGGAAGTGGATGTCGGCGATCACCGGGATCTGACTCTTCTTCGCGATGATGTGGAGCACATCGGCGTCGTCCTGAGACGGCACGGCCACGCGCACGATCTCGCACCCTGACGCGGTCAGCTCGGCGATCTGCTGGAGCGTCGCGTTGATGTTCGTCGTGGGCGTCGTGGTCATCGACTGGACGCTGACCGGGGCGTCGCCGCCGACCAGCACCTTGCCGACCCGGATCTGGCGGCTCTTGCGTCGGGGGGCGAGGACTTCGGGGACTTTCGGCATCCCGATGTTGACAGCAGGCACGGCTGACAGCCTACGCCGCGCACATGGCGCGAGGCTGGGAGCGGATGCCGCGACGCGGCGCCCGCGCGGCGCTGGTATCTTGCCCGGCATGAGCCTGAGCCATCGTCTGGGACGGATGACGGGGCGGTGGCGGTGCTGGTCCTCAGCGTCGTCGCGGCGGCCGCCGGCGTCTCGATCGGCACCTCGCTCCTGCTCGTGGCCGCCTCGCCGTTCGTCATCGTCGTCGGCTACGAGACGGTCGGCTTCCGGCATCAGGCGGCCGTCCTCGAGCGCAACGGCGTCTGAGGAACCGGATGCCTCGGCAGCGGCCGGACGAGGCGGCGCCTGCCCTCTGCTATCGTGACGGCATGTCCGCGAACCTCACCTTCTGGTGGCCCGCCCCCTGACGGCGGTGTGTTCGCGTTCCCAGACCACAGACCGCCCCGAGGGCGGTCTTTCTTGTGTGAGCGACCGCCCGTCCCGATGAAAGGCCGGCGATGACAGCTAGCCCCTCCCTCTTGACCGCCGCGCTCGCCGCGGCGGACTCGTTCGCGCTCATCGCACGCGACGGATCGACCGTCGAGCTGCTGACCGGAGACGTCGTCGACGTGGAGCGGCTTGCCGACATCCCGCTCTCGAGCCCCGACGGCGACCCCCGGGAGGTCCTCGCGCTCGTGCCGTTCCGCCAGGTCGTCGAGCGCGGCTTCGAATGCCACGACGACGGAGCGCCCCTGCGCTGCCTGATCGTCGGGGCGCACGAGTCGTACGCGCGCGACGAGGCCCTCGGTGCGCTTCCCGCCGCCCCCGTGCCCCTTCAGGACGCGGGCTTCGACATCGCCGACGAGGAGTACGCCGACATCGTGCGTCGCGTCATCGCCGACGAGATCGGACGCGGCGAGGGCGCGAACTTCGTCATCCGCCGCGACTTCACCGCGACGGTCGATGCGGAGGCGCGCACGGCCGCGCTCACGTGGTTCCGGGCCCTGCTCGAGTACGAGCGCGGCGCCTACTGGACGTTCGCCATCGTGACCCCCGGCCACATCGCCGTCGGGGCGAGCCCCGAGGCGCACGTCAGCGCGAGGGACGGCGTGGTCACCATGAATCCCATCTCCGGCACCTTCCGTCACCCCGAGGGCGGGGCGACGGCGGAGACGCTGAGCGAGTTCCTCGAGTCGACGAAGGAGACCGAGGAGCTCTTCATGGTCGTCGACGAGGAGCTGAAGATGATGAGCGCGGTCTGCTCGGACGGTGGCCGCATCACCGGTCCGCACCTCAAGGAGATGTCGCGCCTCACCCACACCGAGTACGTCCTGCGCGGCCGGAGCCGCCTCGACCCGCGCGACATCCTCCGCGAGACGATGTTCGCGCCCACGGTGACGGGATCGCCGATGCAGAACGCGTGCACCGTGATCACCCGGCACGAGCGCACCCCGCGCGGCTACTACTCCGGCGTCGCGGCACTGTTCACGCCGCGCCGCCCGTCCACCGCGGGAACGCCTGCGGGAACCGGTGAGCCGACGCACGACCTCGACGCGCCGATCCTCATCCGCACCGCGTACCTCGTCGAGGGCCGCCTGCGCGTGCCGGTGGGAGCGACCCTCGTGCGCCACTCCGACCCGTACGGCGAGGTGGGCGAGACGCACGGCAAGGCCGCGGGCGTGCTCGGCGCGATCGGCGCGATCGCACGCGACACCCCGGCGCCCGTCGCCGTCGACGAGATCGACGAAGACGCTCCGGCTGCCGAGCCCGTCCGCCTCGCCGACGACCCGGAGATCTCCGCGCTGCTGCAGTCCCGCAACGCGCGGCTGGCCGCATTCTGGCTGAATCCGCAGGATGCAGCGGATGAGGGCCCGTTCGCGGGGCGGTCCGCCGTCGTGGTCGACGTCGAAGACCGCTTCACGACGATGCTCGCCCACCAGCTGCGCCACCTCGGCCTCGAGGTGCGGATCGTGCCGTGGAGCGCCGTGACCGACGATGAGGTGGACGACGCCGAGCTCGTCGTGTGCGGCCCGGGACCGGGTGATCCGCGCGACACGTCGAGCCCCCGCATCCGTCGCATGCGCGATGTGGTCGCGCGGCGCCGCGCATCGGGCCGGCCCCTTCTGACCGTGTGCCTCAGCCACCAGATCCTGGCGGACTCGCTCGGCTTCGACCTCGTGCCGCTCGCCCGCCCGCATCAGGGGCTGCAGAAGACGGTGGACGTCTTCGGCGAGCCCGCCTCGATCGGCTTCTACAACACCTTCACGGCGCGCCTCGCGCCCGGCGCCGACCCGGTCGCCGGGGTCGAGGTGTCGGCGGACCCCGAGACCGGCGACGTCTACGCCCTGCGGGGGCCGGGCTTCGCGTCGGTGCAGGGCCACCTCGAGTCGATCCTCTCCCGCGACGGCATGACGACGCTGGAGCGGCTGGTCGCCCACGCGCTCACGCCCGTCGGGGCCTGACCCGGCTCGGCGGGTCAGCCGGCCAGCCGGGCGGAGAGGAGCCGGCGCTCGGCCTGATTCGCGGTGAGCTCCAGCGCGCGGAGGTCCGCCGCGGTGGCCTCCGCATCCCGGCCGAGTGCGCGCAGCAGGTGGGCACGGACGGCGTGCCACAGGTGGTAGCCGGCGAGGGCGGGCTCCAGCGCGTCGACCTCGACGAGCGCCGCCGCGGGTCCCTCGATCTCGGCCAGGGCGACAGCGCGGTTCAGCCGCACGAGCGGTGACCGGTCGTAGCGCAGCAGCATGTCGTAGAGCGTCAGGACCTGCAGCCAGTCGGTGTCGGCGGAGGTCGCGGCATCCGCGTGACACCCGGCGATCGCGGCGTGCAGCTGCCAGCGTCCCGGACGCCGGAGCATCGCGGCGCGCTCGAGGGCCGTCCGGGCCTGCGTCAGGAGTGACGGATCCCACCTCGCCCGATCCTGGTCGCCGAGGAGCACGAGCTCGCCGTCCACCGCCCGCGCTCCCTCCCGGGCCCGGTGGAAGAGCAGGAGCGCGCGCAGTCCGTGCGCCTCCGCCTCGCGCGGAAGCGCCGCGGCGACCACGCCCGCGAGCCAGAGCGCGTCGTCCGCCACGTCGCGGTCGGCCGACGCGTCTCGCCCCGCGACGAGATGCGCCTCGGCGTACATGACCGAGACGATCGTCAGCACGATGTCGAGCCGCTCCGCCCGCTCGGGCCCCTCCGGGATCCGGATCGGGATGCCGGCGGCCCCGATCTTGCGCTTGGCCCGGACGATCCGCTGCCCGACCGTGGTCTCGGCGGTCAGCGTCGCGCGTGCGATCTGCGCGGTTGTGAGCCCGCAGACCGCCCGCAGCGTGAGCGCGAGCTGAGCCTCGGACGAGAGCGCGGGGTGACAGCATCCGAACAGCAGCGGCAGGCGCTCGTCGACCTCTCCGTCGCCGGAAGCGACGGGGCGCTCGGCGAGCACCGCGAGCTTCTCGCGGTAGCGCTTCTCGCGGCGCATGCGGTCCAGTGCGTTGTGCCGGGCGGCCTGCGTGAGCCATGCGCCGGGACGGGGAGGGATGCCGCGTCCCCGCCACTCCCGCAGCGCCTCCTCGACGGCCTCGGCCACGGACTCCTCGGCGAGATCGAGGCTCCCGAGCGAGGCCGTCAGCGCCGCCACGATGCGGCCGGACTCCTCGCGCACGACGCGCGCGAGGGCTGCGTCCGAAGACGCGGGTGCCGCGTCCCCGCGGGCGGGATCGCCGGGGTACGCGGGCGGGCCCCCACGCCCGGAGGCTCCGCGCGACGCGCCGGCGTCGGGCGGAGGGGGCGCAGGGGCCCGGTCGGTCACTGCTCGAACTGGCTGTAGTCGGTCACCATCGGCCGGATCTCGACCGACGTCCCGGGCAGCTCGAGCATGGGCCAGGTGCGGGCGATCGCGATCGCCTCGTCGAGGTCGTCGACGTCGAGCACGCTGAATCCGCCGATGACCTCCTTCGCCTCCGAGAACGGCCCGTCGGCGACGACCGGGCCCTCCGTGCCATGCGCGACGGTCGTCGCGGTGCTCGCCGGCTGAAGCTCGGCACCGCCGTCGGCGATCTTGGCGGCGTTCTGGCCGAACCATTCGTAGACCCGGGCGTACACCTCCTGCGCCCGCTCCGGGGGCACGGCGGCGTCGAGCTCGGGCGTCGAAGTGAACATGATGACGTACTTCACGGTCGTGGTCCTTTCGTCAGGGGAACCGTTTCACCTCATCAGCGAACGGACAAGCCCGATTTCGACACGCGACCGGAACAGATCTCACCCGGCGGTCATCGGATGATCGACAGCGGGTTGAAGATGTCGGCGAGGATCAGGATGCCGCCCATCACGATGAGGGCTATCACCACGACGAACGTCACCGGAACGAGCTTGGTCGCGTCGACCGGCTGCGGCGGCGGAAGCCGGAAGATCCGGGCCCACAGACGCTTCAGGCCGTCCCAGAGCGCGACCACGATGTGCCCGCCGTCGAGCGGGAGCAGCGGGATGAGGTTGAAGACGAAGAGGGCGATGTTGAGAGAGGCGAGGAGGCCCAGCATCGCCGACACACGATTGAGGATGGGCGCATCGACGGCCGCCACCTCACCGGCGAGGATCCCCGCGCCGACGACGCTGAGAGGACCGTTCGGGTCGCGCTCCTCCCCGGTGACGAGCGAGACGCCGGCGTCGATGATCTTGACGGGGAGCTGCCAGATGATGCCGGCCACGGCGCCCACGTTCTCGACCGCCGCCTGGGCCCCCGCCCAGACGGGCTGTCGAACGTACTCGACGGTGGGGCTGATGCCGACGAATCCGATCGTCTCAGGCTCGGCGTCCGGGTCGTCGCCGGACGGCGTGATCGCCGCGGGCGTCACGGTGAGGGTCTCCTCCGCGCCGTCTCGCTCGACCACCAGGGCGACGGGCACCCCGGGCGACTGACGGATGATCGCCGAGGCATCGGCGAACGTCTCGACCGGCGTGCCGTCGACGGAGACGATCACGTCGCCCGGCTCGATCCCGGCTGCCTGCGACGGCGCCGGCGGATCCTCCGACGTGCACTCCGAGGCCAGCGTCGCCGGCACGCACTCCGACAGCCCCGCGACGGTGGTCGTCGCGGTCTGGATGCCGATGCCGCTGAAGACGATCGTGAAGAGGACGATCGCGAGCAGGAGATTCATCACCGGGCCGCCGAGCATCACGACGACGCGCTTCCACACGGGCAGCCTGTAGAAGACGCGGTCATCGTCGCGGCCGTGCAGCGTCTCGTCGTTCGCCGTACGGGCGTCCTGCACCATGGTGGCGAAGAAGCCGCCTCCTGCGCGTCCGGCCTTGCCTGCCCGCTCGCGCGGCGAGGGCGGGTACATCCCCGCCATCGAGATGTAGCCGCCGAGCGGGATGGCCTTGAAGCCGTACTCCGTCTCGCCGCGGCGGCGAGACCACAGCGTCGGGCCGAAGCCGATCATGTACTGCCCCACGCGCACGCCGAATCTCTTCGCCGGCAGCAGATGGCCGAGCTCGTGCAGGGCGATCGACACGGCGAGGCCGACGACGAGCACGACGACCCCGATGAGGAACGCGATGGCGGTCACAGGCCAACGGTACTCGCGCGCGCCTTTGAGTTGGCCGAGGAAGCCGATGGGTCCGACCCGGTGCTCGATGAGAGGATTGAATCGCCATGCCGACTGACATCCCCTCGAATCTGCCGCCCGTGCTCCGACCCGAGAACCCGCCCGCCCGCTCGCTGGAGCAGCTCGCCGAGCGCTTCGGACGAGAGGTCCGCGGCCACGCCGCGGGCGTGGAGCTCACGGGCGTTACCCTCGCCACAGCGGATCTGCGCCCCGGAGAGGCGTTCGTCGCGATCCGCGGCGTCAACCGTCACGGGGCGGAGTTCGCGCCGGTCGCCGCCCGGAAGGGCGCTGTCGCGATCGTGACGGATGCCGAGGGGGCCGACCTCGCCGCCGGAGCCGGACTGCCGATCGTGGTCGTCGACGACCCTCGCGCGCTCCTCGGCGATCTGTCGGCGTGGGTGTACGCAACCGGTCCCGGCGACGACATACCGATCCTCTTCGGCACCACGGGCACGAACGGCAAGACCAGCGTCTCCCACCTCCTGGACGGCATCCTGGAGCAGCTCGGCGTCGTGACGGGACTGTCCTCGACCGCCGAGCGGCACATCGCCGGCGAGGTCATCGTGTCGCGGCTCACCACGCCCGAGGCATCCGAATTCCACGCGCTCCTCGCCCTCATGCGCGAGCGCGGCGTGGAGGCCGTCGCCGTCGAGGTGAGCGCGCAGGCGCTGAGCCGCCACCGCGTCGACGGGATCGTCTTCGACGTCGCGGGCTTCACGAACCTCAGCCACGACCACCTCGACGACTACGCCGACATGCGGGAGTACTTCGAGGCGAAGCTCCCGCTCTTCCGCCCCGACCGCGCCCGCCGAGCCGTGATCTCGCTCGACTCGACGCCGGGCTTCGAGGTGGTCGAGCGGTGCGAGGTGCCCCACGTCACCGTCGGAACGCCCGCGATCGCCGCGGATCCGGATGCCGCGGCCGCCGCCGACTGGACCGTGGAGATCGTCGCCGAGCGGCAGGCGGGCACCGAGTTCGTGCTCCGCGGAAAGGACGGCCGCTCGCTCACGACGGTCGTCCCCGTCATCGGCCGGCACATGGCCGCGAACGCCGGGCTGGCGATCGTCATGATCCTCGAAGGCGGCTACGCGTGGGACGATCTCGTCGCCACGCTCGACGGCGGCGCGATCGAGGCCTATCTCCCCGGCCGGACGCAGCGGGTGTCGGGCGACCGGGGACCGGCCGTGTACGTGGACTTCGGGCACTCCCCCGACGCGTTCGAGAAGACGCTCGCCGCCGTCCGGCACGTGACCCCGGGCAAGGTCGTCATGCTCTTCGGCGCCGACGGCGACCGCGACGCGACCAAGCGGCACGACATGGGCCGCACGGCCGTCGAGGGCAGCGACATCCTCATCGTCACCGACCACCATCCGCGATTCGAAGACCCGGACTCGATCAGGGCGACCCTCATCGAGGGCGCCCGCCGGGCACGGCCGGATGCGGAGATCCTCGAGTTCTCGCCGCCGGAGCGCGCGATCATCGAGGCCGTGAGGCTCGTCGGCGACGGCGACGCGATCCTCTGGGCGGGGCCCGGCCATCAGGACTACCGCGACATCCGCGGAGAGCGCACCCCTTACTCCGCCCGGGAGCTCGCACGCCGGGCGCTGCGGGCACAGGGGTGGCCGGTGCCGGACGCGCACTGGCCCGTGCCTTACCCCGCCGACTCCACGCCGCTCTCGGATCCGAGCCGCCCGATCGACTGAGCGATACCGGTCAGCCGCGCGCCGCGATCGCGCGGTCCGCGGCCAGGCGCGCCCACGCCTCGGCGGCGGCCAGCGACTCGCGCGTCAGCTCGTCGGGCGCCTCGTGCGCGTCCACGATCCGCTCGACGGTCTCGACGATCCCCAGGAAGGGAAGCGCTCCCTCGTGGAACGCGTCGACGGCCTGCTCGTTGGCGGCGTTGAAGACCGCGGGGTACGTGCCGCCCGCACGGCCGACCTGCTTGGCCAGGCGCACGGCCGGGAACGCCTCGGCGTCGAGGGGCTCGAAGGTCCATGACGTCGGGGCGCTCCAGTCGATCGGCCGCCCGACTCCGGAGATGCGATTCGGCCAGTCCAGCCCGAGCGAGATCGGCAGCCGCATGTCGGGCGGCGACGCCTGAGCGATCGTCGAGCCGTCCGTGAACTCGACCATCGAGTGGACGATCGACTGCGGATGGACGACGACATCGATGCGGTCGTAGGGCACGTCGAACAGAAGGTGCGCCTCTATCACCTCGAGACCCTTGTTGACGAGCGTCGCCGAGTTCGTCGTGACGACGCGACCCATGTCCCACGTCGGATGGGCCAGCGCCTCGGCCGGCGTCACCTCGGCGAGCGACTCCCTTCCGCGGCCGCGGAAGGGTCCTCCCGAGGCGGTCAGCACGAGTCGCCGGACCTCCTCGGGTGCGCCGGAGCGCAGCGCCTGGGCGATCGCGGAGTGCTCCGAGTCGACGGGGACGATCTGGCCCGGTGCGGCGAGCGCCGTGACGAGGTCGCCGCCGACGATGAGCGACTCCTTGTTCGCCAGCGCGAGGGTCCGGCCGCTCTCCAGCGCCGCGAGCGTCGGACCGAGGCCCACCGACCCCGTGATGCCGTTGAGCACGACGTCGGCTTCGACATCCCGGATCAGCCGCTCGGCGTCGTCCGCGCCGAGCGCCGTGTCGTCGACGTCGAACTCCTCCGCCTGGGCGTCCAGGAGCGCACGATTGGATCCCGCCGACAGTCCGACGACCTCGAACCGGCGAGGATTCGCGCGGATCACGTCGAGGGCCTGAGTGCCGATCGACCCTGTCGAGCCGAGGATGATGACGCGCCGCACCCCGTCAGCCTAGACGGCGCGCCCGAGCGACACGCGAAGAGCCCGCCTCCTCTGCGGGGGCGGGCTCTTCGCGGCGGTGCGCTACTGGGCGGGCGTCTTGGCCGCCGCGAGGATGTCGACGACGAAGACGAGGGTCTGACCCTTGAGGTCGGCGTCGTTGATCTCACCCTCGCCGTAAGCCACGGACGGGGGCAGCACGGCGATCACCTGCGAGCCGACCGTCTCTCCGGTGACAGCGTCGGAGAAGCCCTGGACGACGCCGTTCCCGACGGTGAAGGTGAAGGGCTGCTTGCCCCAGGACTCGTCGAAGACCTCGCCGGTGTTCCACGAGACGCCGTGGTACTGCACGAGGACCGAGTCGCCGGGCTCGACGACGGCGCCGTCGCCCTTCTTGAGCGTGGCCTTCTCGAACTCGGTGGGGATGTCGTCGCCGGGCAGGGTGACGGTGGGAGCGCCGTCGGCGTCGAGCTCGACGGTCGGGAGCCCTTCCGCGGGCGGCTGCGGCTCGCCCCACGCAGCGGTCGGGACCGTTCCCAGGACGTCGATGACGTAGACCTGCGCACCCGTGCCCTGCTCGGTCGACTCGGGGAAGGCGGCCACGTAGCGCGAGCCCGGCTTGGCGCAGCCGACGACCTGGCCCAGCACGCTGTCCGGCGAGATCTGCTGCGGCGGGAGGTCGTCGTTGTAGCCCTGGGCGCCCAGCTTCTCGCCGGTCGAGGCGTCGAAGGCCGAGAGCGCGAACTGGACGAGGTCGCCGGACTGGAGCGCGTCACCCGTGCCCTCATCGATCTGGGTCGCCTGGAGCTCGGAGACCTCCAGGGGCGAAGTGAAGGTCGCGGTCGCCTCCGTGCCGGCGGCGCCGTCGACGGTGACGGAGTCGGACGCCGAGCCCGGATCCACCTGCGCGCCGCACAGATCGGCGGCCGTGGTCGCCGACGGCGACGACTCCGACTCCGACTCCGACGGCGCGTTCGTGCAGCCGGCGAGAACGAGCGCCGACATCGCGGCGAGTGACAGGAGAGCGAGCGAACGAGTGCGCACAGAAGACCTCTGAGAAAGGGGAAGCGGAGACTCCATCCTTCCCTAACTTTCATCGGAACGCGCTGAGAGGCGGTCATGCCCGAGCGGGAATGGGACCGGGAGTACCCTCGACGGGTGACTTTTCCGGAGCCGTCAGCCGCGCAGTCGACCGTCGCGGAGGCTCCCGAAACCCGCATGGGGGCGACGTACGCGCTCGGCCGGTTCATCATCGCCCCCCTCGGACGTCTGATCTACCGGCCGCACGTCGAGGGCAGGGCGAACGTCCCCAAGCACGGGCCCGTCATCTTCGCGAGCAACCACCTGTCGTTCATCGACTCGATCGCCATCCCGGTCGCCGCTCCCCGCCCCGTTCACTTCCTCGCCAAGTCCAGCTACTTCGACGGTGCGGGCATCTCCGGCTGGATGTCGCGCGAGTTCTTCACGGCGATCGGCGCCGTGCCGGTGCAGCGCGGAGCCGGTCAGGCCGCCCTCGACGCTCTGGATCAGCAGCGCCGGCTCCTTGAAGAAGGCAAGGCGGTCGCCCTGTACCCGGAGGGGACGCGCTCGCTCGACGGGCGGCTCTACAAGGGCCGGACCGGCGTGGCCTTCCTCGCCCTGCAGACCGGCGCCCCGGTCGTGCCGGTGGGGCTCGTCGGCACCGACAGAGTCATGCCCGTCGGCGCGAAGCGCCCGTCGCTCAGCGAGCGGATCACGGTGCGGTTCGGCGCGCCGATCGACGTCTCGCATCACGGCACGGCCGAGTCGGGGCGCGCGCGGCGCCTCGCGACGGACGAGATCATGTCCGCGATCCACGCGCTGTCGGGTCAGGAGCTCGCGAACGCCTACAACGAGGCGCCTGCCCACGGCATCGACCGCCTGAAGCAGGTGCTTCCGCACGAGCGGCGCTGAGTCGGTCGCGCCGCCGCATCCGCTGCGCGCCGGCCGTGCATCACCGGCGCGGTGGCCGTGGTGTCCGTCGTGTCCGCGCGGCAGCGGTCATGTCCGCTGAGCGACCTCGATCTTCGGCTTGTGCAGCACCGGGAAGTTCACCGAGTTCGCGATGAAGCACCATTCGTTGGCCTTCTCGTGGGCCTTCAGGGCGGCATCCGTCATCGACGCGTCTGCGACGGTCACGTGCGGCCGCAGCGTGACCTGGGTGAAACGAGCGCCGCCGTGCCCGTCCTCGACCATGAGACCGGATGCCTCGTCCCGGTACGACACCACGACCACGCCCGCTTCGACGCACGCGTGCAGGTACGACAGAAGGTGGCACTGGCTCAGCGAGGCCAGGAGCATGTCCTCCGGATTCCACTTCGCCGGATCGCCGCGGAAGGGCTTGTCCGCCGACGCGGACAGCGCGTCCTTGCCGTCGATCTCGATCGTCGCCGATCGGTCGTAGTCGCGGTAGCCCGTCGTCCCGTGCCCCCGGTTGCCCGTCCAGGTGGAGCGCAGACGGTATCGATGCTCGCCGAACATGGCGCCAGTCTCGCATGACGCGGGCGCCGCCCGGCCCGACGGTAGGCTGGCGGGGTGCCGCAGACACTCGCCGCAACCGACGCCGTGGAGCTCGCCGTGGTGGAGCGCAGCGGGTTCGTCGAGTCCCGCCATTCGGGTGCCGCGGTCGTCCTGTCGAGCGACGGGGTCGTCGTCGAGCGCCTCGGCGACGTCGAGGCGCCGATCCTCCCGCGCTCGAGCCTGAAGCCCTTGCAGGCCCTCGCGTGCCTGACCGCGGGCGCTCCTCTCGAGGGCGAGCAGCTCGTGCTCGCGGCGGCCAGCCACTCCGGCACCGACCGGCACGTCGGCGTCGTCCGCGACATCCTCTCCGCCGCCCGCCTCGGCGAAGAGGACCTCGGCTGCCCGCCGGCATGGCCGGGTGACCAGGCGACCCGGGACGAGCTCGTGCGCGATCATGCCGAGCCGTCGCGCATCCGGATGAACTGCTCCGGGAAGCACGCGGCGATGCTGCTGACGTGCACCACGACGGGCTGGGATCCCCGAGGGTACCTCGACCCCGAGCATCCTCTTCAGGTCCACATCCGGGACGTCATCGAGCGGCTCGTCGGCCAGAAGGTGAGCACGACGGCGGTCGACGGATGCGGCGCCCCGGTGTACGCGATGAGTCTCATGGGCCTGTCGAAGGCCGTCCACCGGATCGGAACGGCCTCGCAGACCTCCCCCTTCGCCCTGCACCGTCAGGCGGGCACGCTCGTGCGCGCGGTACGCGCGAATCCGTGGGCCATCGACGGACCGGGGCGGCCCGACACGATCGCCATCGAGCACCTCGGTGTGTTCGCGAAGACGGGCGCCGAAGGCGTCATGGTGATGGTCGCCCCGAACGGCGCCACGGTCGCCCTCAAGATCCTCGACGGCAACGGCCGGGCTGCCACCGCCGTCGCGCTGCGACTGCTCGAGAGGGCCGGGGCCCTCGCCTCCGCCGACGTCGCCGAGACGATGACGAGACTCCCGCTGTCGGTGTCCGGCGGCGGCCGAGATGTCGGGGCCATCCGCCCCGCTTTCTAGCAGGGCTCCCACGAGGAGCGGAAAGGAACGATCGATGAGGATCTCCGTCCCTACCGAGATCAAGAACAACGAGTATCGCGTCGCCCTGACGCCGGCGGGCGTGCACGACCTCGTCGCCGCGGGGCATGAGGTCTTCGTACAGCGCGGCGCGGGCGAGGGCTCGTCCATGCCCGACGCCGAGTACGCCGACGCCGGCGCGACCCTCCTCGAGGACGCCGCCGAGGTCTGGGCGCGGGCCGAGCTGCTCCTCAAGGTGAAGGAGCCGATCGCGAGTGAGTACGGCCATTTCCGCGACGACCTCGTGCTGTTCACGTACTTGCATCTCGCCGCCGATCGGCCGTTGACGGAGCGCCTGATCTCGGACGGTGTGACGGCCATCGCATACGAGACGGTCCAGCTTCCCGGCGGCGGCCTGCCGCTCCTGGCGCCGATGAGCGAGGTCGCGGGACGCCTCGCCCCCACCGTCGGCGCGGCGACGCTGATGCGCTCGGCGGGCGGCCTGGGGCTGCTCATGTCGGGGGTGCCGGGAACACGTCCCGCACGGGTGACGGTCATCGGCGGAGGCGTGGCGGGTGCGAACGCCGCGGTGATCGCGGTCGGGATGGGCGCTGACGTGACCGTCTTCGACACGAACGTCCAGCGCCTGCGGTACCTCGACGACCACTTCCAGGGGCGGGTGAAGACCGCGGCATCCAATCCGCTCGACCTCGACCGGGCCGTGACCGACTCCGACCTCGTCATCGGCTCGGTGCTCATCCCCGGAGCGAAGGCGCCCAAGCTCGTCACCAACGACATGGTCCGCCGCATGCGGCCCGGGAGCGTCCTCGTCGACATCGCCGTCGACCAGGGCGGGTGCTTCGAGGACACTCATCCCACGACGCACGCCGACCCCACGTTCCCGGTGCACGGGAGCGTGTTCTACTGCGTCGCCAACATGCCCGGGGCCGTCCCGAACACGTCGACCTCGGCGCTGACCAACGCGACGCTGCCCTACATCAGGCAGATCGTGCGGTCGGGGTGGAAGGAGGCGCTCGCGCGCGATGCGGCGCTGGCCGCGGGCCTCAACACCGTCGGCGGCACCGTCGTCAACCAGGGGGTGGCGACGGCGCACGGGCTCGAGCTCGCGCCGCTGGCCGACGCGCTCCGCTGAGAGACGGTACCCGCTCCGGCGGTCCGAGTCCGGACCGCCGGAGCGGGCCGCTAGACGAGTCCGCCGTCGATCGAACGCGCGTAGTCGGCGGGATCCTCGGGCACGAGCACCGGGGTGTCGCGGTTGAGGCTCTCGCCCCGGAAGAAGGGCTTCGAGCGCGGGAAGACATACCACAGCAGCATCAGCAGCACGCCGACGGCCAGCGCGCCGATTCCCATGACGAACGTGCCTCCGATGCCGAGGAGCACGGTGTAGCCGTAGTCCACGTCGTACATGTCGATCGCCGACTGGATGAACGCGTATGTCAGCATGAGTGCGCCCAGGAGCGGGAAGAGGAACTTGTAGAAGAAGTTCCTCCTCGAGGTGAACAGCTCGCTCCGGAAGAACCACACGCAGGCGAAGCCCGTGATCGCGTAGTAGAAGGCGATGGCCAGGCCCAGGGACAGGATCGAGTCCTGCAAGATGTTGTCGCTGATCAGCGTCATCCCCACGTAGTAGACGCTGGCCACGACGCCCATCGTGAGCGTCGAGAACGAGGGCGTCTTGTACTCGGGGTGGACACGGGCGAACCGCCTCGGCAGCGCCTTGTACGCCGCCATCGCCAGCGTGCCGCGGGCGGTCGGCAGGATGGTCGTCTGGGTCGACGAGATGGCCGAGATCATGACGGCCACGACCAGCACCCAGCCCACGGGACCGAGGAGCCCGTCCTTTATGGCGAGGAAGAAGTCGTCGGCATTGGCCTCGTTGCCGAGCCCGGTCCCCGTCTCGCCGAGTCCCGCGTACATCATCGCGGCGACCGTGACGCCGACGTAGGTGACGAGCAGGATGACGGTCGTGAGGAGCGCGGCGCGGCCAGGGATGCGCTTGGGGTCCTTGGTCTCCTCGTTGAGGGCGAGGCAGGTGTCCCATCCCCAGTAGATGAAGATCGCCAGCAGGATCGCCTCGATGAATCCCGACCAGTCGGTGAAGGCGAACGGGTTGAACCACGACAGCTCGAGGGGCGTCGGATCCGGCGCCGTGCCGGCGAAGAACTGCCAGAGCGCCGCGATGACGAAGATCGCGAGGGCGAGGTACTGGATCGCGAGGAGCACGTTCTGGATGCGCTCGCCGATCTCGACACCGCGCCAGCTGACCCACGTCATGGCCGCGATGAAGACCACGCCGGTGGCGGTCACGAGCGGCACGTTCTCGGCGAGGAGCGCGTCGTCGGAGCTGCGGACGATGCCGTCGATCAGCGCCCAGAAGTAGATCCCGGCGATCTGCGCGAGGTTGGCGAGGACGATGGTCCCCGCCACCGCGACCCCCCAGCCGCCCAGCCATCCGACCCAGGGGCCGAACGCCTTGGTGCCCCACGTGAAGGTGGTGCCGCAGTCGGGGACCCTGTTGTTGAGCTCGCGGTAGGCGAACGCGATGAACAGCATCGGGACGAACGCGATGATGAACGCGATGGGCGCCTGCGCGCCGACGGCGAGCACGACGAATCCGAGGGTCGCGACGAGGGAGTAGACGGGAGCGGTCGAGGCGAGGCCGATGACTGTGGATCCCCACAGTCCGAGAGCCCCCGCCTTGAGACCTTTGCCGTCGGGCCGGTTCAGGTCGATCGGGGTAGTAGACACAGAGGAAACGTAGGGCCGCCGTCCGAAGGCGGTCAAGGAACGATCCGGTCACGCTCACCCTTCCCGGGCGGTCCCTGCCCCGGCTCCGTCGGCCGGAGGAAGGACGATCCGCTCCGGCGGGAGGCCGTCCCGGCACAGCCAGGCCCGCGCCCGTCCCGGCGCGCAGTACGGCGGCAGCGCCCGATCCGCGCTCAGCGCCCGGAAGTCGGGGCTCACCGAGGGATCGATGACGAGCCGGTGCTCGTCACGCACCGCCGAGAGGAGCTGCCACTGCCGCTGCCAGTCCTCGCCGTCGCCGACGATCACCGTGCGCCCCGCCCGGCCCGCGAGCTGCGGCAGGCCGAGGGCCGCCGCCTGGCCGACCGTCATGATGTGCGCGCCTTCCGATTCCCACGCTCCGAGCATCGCGCGGGCGGCGGCGGACCTGCGGGCAGCGAACCCCGTGATCCCCTCGACAGGACGCCACGCTCGCTGTTCCGGCTCGGAGGGCTCGGCCACCGGAGGAGCCTGGGCGATCTGGACGGCGCGCCCGTCGATGCGGGCGCGCCCCCGCGGCTGATCGTGCGAGAAGTGCGCGCTCTCGCCTCCGAGCGCGAGGTACTCCGCGCGCGAGGAGGCGCCCAGAACGACGCGCCGGGGAAGAAGATCGGCGATGCGCAGGCTCGCGCCGGCCAGGCGCTGCGCGGACGCGACCATCAGGTGCCCATGGTCGCCGGCGCCGCGGGCGAGTCGTTCGAGACGCTCGCAGAGCTCGAGGCCGTACTCGTGGGGAAAGCGGACCGCGAGGGCGTCGAGGTCGTCGATCACGATGACGGTGCCTCGCGCCGGCGGCTCCTCCGTGAGAGCGCCCACGAGGTCCCACGCCCGCTCGGGGTCCGGCGGGATCACGATGGCATCGCGAGCCTGGGCGGCGATCGTGCGCAGGGCCGTCGTCTTGCCCGTGCCGGCCGAGCCGACGACGAGCACTCCCCTGTCCTCCCGCCGGAGCTCGACCGGCACCTGGCGCTGAGCGTCGGGCTCGTCCGCGAGCCCGAGGACGATCTCGGCGTTCGGGGCATGGCGTAGCAGGTCGGCGAGATCGATCCGCCTCGGCAGGTCGGGGAGCCACGGCCGTCGCGGGCGATGCGGGTCGGACTCCGCCACGATCCGCGCCAGATCGGCCGCAGACGACAGCGCGATGCGCACGCGCCGGGGCGCGGCATCCACGGATCCCCGGATCAGCGCGACGCCCTTCGCCCCGTCGCCCCCGGCCAGATGCGCAGCCTCCTCGGTTCCGACGACGGCACGGCTGTCGGCCGGGTCGGCGACCCGCAGGCTGATGCGCAGGGGGCAGTTCGCCAGCAGTGCATCGCGCACGACCCCCGAGACCCGCTGCGTGCCCAGCACGAGGTGCATGCCCAGCGCCCGCCCTCGCGCGGCGATGTCGGTGAACACCGCGTGCAGCTCCGGATGGTCGCCGAGCAGGGCCGCGAACTCGTCGACGACGACGACGAGACGAGGAAGATCGACACGTGCGTCGAGGATGTCGCGCGCCCCCGCCTTCGCGAGCTCGCCCTCGCGCCAGCGCACCTCGGCTCGCAGGCTCTGGATCGCCCGCCGCGCCCCGTCGCCGTCGAGATCCGTGATGACGCCGGTCACATGCGGCAGTGCGGCGAGGGCGTCGAATGCGGTCCCGCCCTTGAAGTCCGCGAGGAGGAAGCTGACCTCGCGCGGCGAGCGGGTCGCACACAGCGCGAGCACCCAGGTCACGAGCAGTTCGCTCTTCCCGCTGCCGGTCATGCCCGCCACGACGGCGTGGGGACCGTCCGCCACGAGATCGACGACGGCGGGCGCCCCCGCCTCGACTCCGATGACCACCGCGAGCCCGTCCGAGGGCGGATCGGAAAGGAGCGGAGCCAGCAGGACGGGCTCCGTCGGCGGCGAGTCGGCACCCGGCAGGTCGCGCGCGAGCATGGCGAGCTGCGCCGCCAGGTGGCGGGCCTGGGCATCCGACACCCCCTCGATCGCGACGACATGCGCCTTCCCGACGCTGTCGACGCGCGCGCGCCCCGGAGCGTCGATCTGGAGGACTGTGCCGCAGCCGGGAGGCAGCGGACCGCCCGGCGCCGCGCGGGCGATGTAGGTGTCGGCCCCGACCGGGACCGGCTCGCCCTCTCCGACCAGGGCCAGCGCCCTCCCCGTCGTCGCGCGCCGATGCGGAAGCGCCTCGACCCACGCGTCGACGGGGGCCGGCGTCCCCACGATCCGCAGCTCGCCGGGCGGAGTCGCCAGGCATGCCTGCAGCACGAGGGCGCGCGACACCGCCGAGGCGAGGACCGGCGGACCGACGACGGCGATCCCGCCCGCCACGGGCACCGGAACGGGCGCGCCGGCGAGCACGAGCGCGCGCCGTCGGAGCGCGACGCTCGCGGGGTCGGAGCCACCGCCGGCCACGTGCAGCCCGCTGGGCGCGTCGCCGTGTCCGACGACGAGCGACTCTGAGCGGCCCGGGGCGGCCCGCCACACCTCGCTCTCGCGGGCCACATAGCCCGCCACATCGGGGTGACGGCTGCGGCGCCGCTCACGCTCGCGCTCGTGGCGTGCGTCGACGGATGCTGCGACACGGGCGCGCGCGGCATCCGTCTCGTGCGCGGTCCGCCGTCGCTCGCGACGGGCGGTGCGCAGCCCGTCGAGGAGGGTCGCGCCCGCGATGAGCGGTCCGAGGAGGGCGAACCACAGCGAGAGCACCGAACCCGTCAGCAGCCAGAGCCCGACGGCGCCCGCCACCGGCACGGCGGTCGCGATGATCGGCACCGAAGGGCGACGTGGCGCCGACGGCTCGGCAGGAAGGGTCAGCGGCTCGTCGAGGGGGTCGAACGCCGGATCGAGCAGCGAAGCGAAGGATGCCACCGTCCCAGCCAAGCCGGAGCGGTCCGCCGCGGATGCGATCGGTTCCCCGTCCGGGGAGAGGTGGGGGTCAGCCGGCGTCTGTGGAGGAGGCGGCGGGGATCGCCACGTCCAGGACGATGATCGTGATGTTGTCCCGCCCGCCGTTCTCCAGAGCCGCGTCCATCATCGACGACACCGCGTCGGCGGGGTCGGCGTTCTCGGTCAGGAAGTGCTGGATGCCGTAATCGGTGAGCTCCTTCGTCAGGCCGTCCGAGCAGATCACGAACCGATCGCCGTCGGTGACGTCGAGCCTGACGTAGTCCGGCGCCACGCTCTCGCTCGGCCCGACCGCGCGGGTGATGACGTTCCCGTAGGGGTGGTTCTCGGCTTCCTCGGGGCTCAGACGTCCCGCGGCGACGAGCTCCTGCACGACCGAGTGGTCAGTCGTGACCTGGGCGATCGCACCGTCGCGCAGCAGATAGACCCGCGAGTCGCCGATGTTCAGCGTCACCCAGTGGGGCGGGTTCTCCGCGGTGTCGAGGTAGACACCGGTCAGGGTGGTGCCGGTGCCGTCGTCCGTGGTCTCGGGGTGGGACGCGATGTCCTTCACGGCCCGCGCGAGGCCCTTCTCGATCGTCTTCGGCGTCACGCTCCCGGCATCCACGACACCGCGCAGCCGGTCCACCGTGCTCGTGCTCGCGATCTCGCCCCCGAGGTGTCCGCCCATGCCGTCGGCCACGACGAACAGCGGGTACTCGGTCAGCAGCGCGTCCTGGTTGACGTCGCGACGGCGGCCCGTGTGGGTCGCGCCCGCCCAGGCGAGCTCGATCGTGCCACCGTGCGAACTCTCGCCGATCTGCACCGAGCGATGCTGGGTGGAAACTTCCGGCACGCCGCCATCTCCCAGGGAACCAGGGCGGACCAGCGGGCCCACCGACGTGCTCACATACTAGTGGACTACCCCTCGAGCGCCTCGAAGTCCTCCTCCGCGGTGGCGGCGAGGATGGTCGCCGTGGTAGGCACGGGCGGGGCGCCGACCAGGGCGGGCGCCGCCGACGACGCCTCATCGTCGATCGCCGCCTCGAACTGGGCGTTGTAGAGCCGCCAGTAGGCACCGCGTGCGCGCAGGAGCGCGTCGTGGGAGCCCTGCTCGACGATCGCCCCGTCCTCCATGACGAGGATGAGGTCGGCGTCGCGGATGGTCGAGAGCCGGTGCGCGATGACGAACGCGGTGCGATCGGCGCGGAGGCGCGACATCGCGCGCTGGATGAGCAGCTCCGTGCGGGTGTCGACGGAGGATGTGGCCTCGTCGAGGATCAGGATCCGCGGGTCGGCGAGGAAGGCGCGCGCGATCGTGACGAGCTGGCGCTCTCCGACGCTGAGGTTTGTGGCCTCGTCGTCGAGCATCGTCTCGTAGCCGTCGGGAAGCGCGTGGACGAACCGGTCCACGTAGGCGGCTGTGGCCGCCGAGACGATCTCCTCCTCCGAGGCATCCGGTCGCCCGTACGCGATGTTCTCGCGGATCGTGCCGGCGAACAGCCAGGTGTCCTGCAGCACCATCCCCGTCCGGGCGCGCAGGTCGTCGCGCGTCATCGTGCGCGTGTCGACGCCGTCGAGGGTGATGCGGCCGGAGTCCACGTCGTAGAACCGCATGATGAGGTTGACCAGCGTCGTCTTGCCCGCCCCGGTCGGACCGACGATCGCGACGGTGCTTCCGGGGTGGGCCTCGAGGGAGAGGCCGTCGAGCAGCGGCTCGTCCGGGCTGTAGCGGAACGAGACGTCCTCGAAGGCGAGGTGACTCGCCGACTCGGGCGCCGTCGCGGCGGGGTTGGGGTCGGCCGACTCCTCGTCCTCGTCGAGGAGCTCGAAGACGCGCTCGGCGCTCGCGACGCCGGACTGGAGGAGGTTCGCCATCGATCCGAGCTGGCTGAGCGGCTGCGTGAACTGGCGCGAGTACTGGATGAACGCCTGCACGTCGCCGATCGACATGAGACCCGCTGCGACCTGCAGTCCGCCCACGACGGCGATCGCGACGTACACGAGGTTCCCGATGAACATCATCGCGGGCATGATGATGCCGGAGATGAACTGCGCGCCGAAGCTCGCGCGGTACACCTCTTCGTTCTCCTCGCGGAACGCGGCCTCGACCTCCTTCTGGTGCCCGAACACCTTCACGATCGAGTGCCCCGAGAAGGTCTCCTCCACCCGGGCGTTGAGGACGCCGGTCGCCTTCCACTGCGCGACGAAGAGCGTCTGCGAGCGCTTCGCCACGAACACCGTCACCATCAGGGTCAGCGGGATCGTCACCAGCGCGATGACGGCGAGCAGCGGCGAGATGAGGAACATCATGACGAGCACGCCGATGACGGTCAGCAGCGAGATGACGACCTGCGAGAGCGTCTGCTGGAGGGTTTGGCCGATGTTGTCGACGTCGTTGGTGACGCGGCTGAGGAGCTCGCCCCGCTGCACCTTATCGAAGTACGACAGCGGGAGCCGTTGCACCTTGTCCTCGACCTGCATCCGCAGGCGATTCATCGCCCGCTGCACGACGCCGTTGAGGATCCTCGCCTGCAGCCAGCCGAAGATGCTGGCGAAGACGTATACCAGGAGCACGGCCGTCACGATCATGGCGAGCTTCGGGAAGTCGATGCCGGCACCGGGCACGAAGTCCATCGTCGAGAGCATGTCGGCCTGCTGCTGGTCGCCCTGCGCGACGAGGGAGTCGATGACCTGCTGCTGCGTCATGCCGGAAGGCGTCTGCAGCGACACGAAGCCGGCGAAGACCACGTTCGTCGCGTCGCCGAGGAGCTTGGGCCCGATGACCGAGAGCGCGACGCTGAGCGTGCCGAGCACGAGCACGAGGATGAGCAGCGGCATGTCGACCCGGAGGGTCGAGAGCAGTCGCTTGGCGCTGGGGCCGAAGTTCTGCGCCTTCTCGCCGGGCGCGACCTGCCCGAAGGGCCCGCGTCCGGCGGGCATGCGACGCGCCGGCATGGCCGTCGATCCGGTCGAGGTGCTCTCGCCCTTCCCCTGTGCGCCGCTCACGCCGCCGCCTCCGCCGCGAGCTGGGAGTCGACGATCTCACGGTAGGTGTCGTTCGTCGCGACGAGCTCGACGTGCGTGCCGACGCCCACCATGCGTCCGTGATCGAGCACGATGATCTGGTCGGCATGCTGGATCGTCGAGACCCGCTGCGCGACCACGAGCCGCGTCGCGTGCGGCAGGTGGGTGTCGAGGGCGCGGCGCAGCGAGGCATCCGTCGAAAGATCCAGTGCCGAGAAGGAGTCGTCGAAGATGTAGATCGCGGGCTGCTTCGCCAGCGCGCGCGCGATGGCCAGTCGCTGGCGCTGGCCGCCGGAGACGTTCGTGCCGCCCTGGGCGATCGCGGCATCCAGGCCGCCCGGCATGGCCGCGACGAAGTCCTTCGCCTGGGCCAGCTCGAGCGCCCGCCACAGCTCGCCGTCGGTCGCGTCCTCGTCGCCGTACCGGAGGTTGGAGGCCACCGTCCCCGAGAAGAGGAACGCGCGCTGCGGGATCAGCCCGATGCGTCTCCACAGCAGGTCGGGCTCGTAGTCGCGGACGTCGACGCCGTCGACGCGGACCGCGCCGGCGGTCACGTCGAACAGCCGCGGCACGAGGCCGACGAGCGTCGTCTTGCCCGCACCGGTCGATCCGATGATGGCGGTCGTCGTGCCGGGCTCGACGGTGAAGGTGAGGTCGTGCAGGACCGCCTCGTCGGCGCCCGGGTAGGCGAAGTCGACGTGGTCGAACTCGACCCGTCCGAGCGCTTCGGGCGCCGCCTCGGGGTCGGCGGGCGCCGATACCGACGGCTCGGTGTCCAGCACCTCGCCGATGCGGTTCGCGCACACCGCCGCGCGCGGGATCATGACGAACATGAACGTCGCCATCATGACGCCCATGAGGATCTGCATGAGGTAGCTGAGGAAGGCGATGAGCGTGCCGATCTGCACGCCGTTGTCCTGCACCTGGAAGGCGCCGAACCAGATCACCGCGACGCTGGAGACGTTCATGACCAGCATGACGGCGGGGAACATGAGCGCCATGAGATTGCCCGCGCGAAGGCCGGTCGCCATCACGTCCTCGCTCGCCGCCGCGAACCGCACGCGCTCCTCGCGCTCGCGCACGAACGCCCGGATGACGCGGATGCCGGTGAGCTGCTCCCGCATGATCTGGTTCACGCGGTCGATCTTCTTCTGCATCTGCGTGAAGGCCGGCACCATCCGCCACACGATGAGCCCCACGATGACGAGCAGGATCGGGATCGCGACGGCCATCAGCCACGACAGTCCGGCGTCCTGGCGCACCGCCATGATGACGCCGCCGATCGCCAGCATCGGCGCCGAGACCATCAGGGTCGCCGAGACCTGCACCAGCATCTGGACCTGCTGGACGTCGTTGGTGTTGCGGGTGATGAGGGACGGCGCGCCGTATTGACCCACCTCGCGCTGCGAGAACGCCACGACGCGGTGGAAGAGGTCGCCGCGCAGCTCCTTGCCCATGCCCATCGCCAGGCGTGAGCCGAAGTACACCGCGATGATCGCGCAGACGACCTGCACGAGGCTCACGACGAGCATGACCCCGCCGGTCCGCCAGATGTAGTCGATGTCGCCCGTGACGACGCCCTTGTCGATGATGTCCGCGTTGAGGGTGGGCAGCAGGAGCGAAGCGATCGACTGCGCCAGCTGAAAGACGACGACGGCGATGAGCAGCAGCCACGCCGGGCTGAGATAGCGCACCAGGATCTTGCCGAGCACGAGGGTCCTTTCGCGACGCGACGACATCCGCACCAGGCGGTCGCGCACGTCGACTGACGCTACGCCTGCCCGACGACGTGGTACAAATACGGGGCGTGCGCTGAGAGCGAACCGCCGGGAGGATGCCGCGCCCCCCGCCGCGAGGGGGTCACGTGTCCGAGCGGGGCGGCGGCGGGAAGAAGCCGTCGATGGCCTCGAGGTCCTCCGCCGTGGGCGTCCAGGCGGCCGCGGCTGCCGCGTTCGCGCGGACCTGCTCGGGGCTCGTCGCGCCCGCGATGACGCTGGAGATCGCCGGGCGCGCGAGCAGCCAGCCGAACGTCGCCTCGAGCATCGTGATACCGCGCTCGTCGCAGAAGGCCCGGTACGCCTCGAGCGCGTCCCACGGCGCGTTCTCGTAGAGGTGCGGCCGCTGCCTCATGATCCGGGTGTCGGCGGGTGCGGCATCCCGTGCGAACTTCCCCGTGAGCAGGCCGTTGTGGAGGGGGAAGAACGGGAGGAAGCCGAGGCCGTAGCGTTCGGCCGCCGGCAGCACGTTGCGCTCGGCGTCGCGGGCCAGCAGGCTGTACTGGTTCTGCGCCGAGACGAACGGGATCGAGCGCCGCTCGCGCGCGACGAAATGGGCCTCGGCGATCTGCCAGCCCGGAAGGTTGGAGTGCCCGATGTAGCGCACCTTTCCCTCGCGCACGAGGTCGCCGAGCGCGTCGAGGGTCTCCTCGATGGGCGTCTCGGGATCGGGGGTGTGAAGCTGGTAGAGGTCGATCCAGTCGGTTCGCAGGCGCCGCAGGGATGCCTCGACGGCCCGTCGCACCGCGCTGCGCGAGGCCTTCGACCCGCCGAGGACCGCCGGGGCGAAGTCGGCGTGGCCGAACTTGGTTGCGAGCACGACCTGGTCGCGCCGGCCCTGAAGCGCCTCGCCCATGAGCGTCTCGGACAGACCCGGCTCCCGGCCGTAGATGTCGGCGGTGTCGAGGAAGGTCACCCCGGCCTCGATCGCGGCATCCAGCACGGCACGCGTGCCCTCGATGCCCTCCGTGCGGGTGTCCTTGCGGCCGAAGTTGTTGCAGCCGAGGCCGACGGCCGAGACGCGGAGACCGGATGCGCCGACCCGGCGCTGGGGAACGGAGGCGGTGGTCATGCCGTCAACGCTAACCGCCCGGCGGACGACGGAAGTCCCCGCCGGCCGGCGGGGACTTCTGTCGACGTGCTCTAGGCGCGCGGAGCGTTCGGGCCTTCCGGCTCGGGCGCGGCCGGCGGCTCGGACGCGGCGGGCGGCTCGGACGCGGCCGGCGGCTCGGACGGGGCCGGCGGCTCGGGCGCGGCCGGCGGCTCGGGTGCCGATGCTGCTGACGGGGCCGCCGTGTAGCCGCCGGGGGGCTCCGCCGCCGCGGGCGGCGGGGTGTACCCCGCAGGGGGCTCCGAGGCCGCGGGGGGCGGGGTGTAGCCGGCAGGCGGGGCGGTGTACCCCGCAGGCGGGGCGGAGTAGCCAGCCGGGGGTGCCGAGTATCCCGCGGGCGGTGCGTCGTAGCCGGCGGTCGGTGCGGCGTATCCCGCCGCCGGCGGGTAGCCTCCCGCGGCCGGATAGCCGGGCTGGGTGACGGGGTTGGCGGGGTACCCCCCGGCGGGCGTCTGGGCGGGGATGCCGCTCCAGCTCGTACGGTCGGAGAGGAAGCCGTTGCCGGCCCACGGAGCGGCGGGGATCGCCGTGTTCCAGCGCGACTTGTCGAAGGCGAGGATGCCGAGCCACACGATCGACAGGAAGAAGTAGAGAACGAGCCACACCGCCTCCTTCTGCAGCTTCAGTCCGACGCGCCACGCCGCCAGGAGGGTCAGCACGAAGGTCGCGATTCCGATGAGCGATCCGAGGACCGGCACCCAGCTGAGCACGATGCCCGCGCCGAGGCCGATCAGGACCAGCCACGGGTTCAGGTCGCCGAGCTTGGCGAAGACCATGTAGTTGTAGACGGGCACCCACGCGCGCCACCGGCCCTGCACCCCGGCCTTGTCGAAGATCTTCATCAGGAACCACGAGCTCAGCACGTAGAACCCGACGAAGAACACGAACGAGAGGAAGCCGACGATGGCAAGGAAGGCAGCGAGGCCCGCGCTGTCGGAATAGTCGTACATCGTGTCCCTTTCCGGAACATGAGGGACGTGTCGCCACGCCGACGAGACGCTCCGCCCCGCCGCCTCACATGGTAGCGATGCGCGTGCGCGCGTGGCAGTCATCGACACGGCATACCCGGCCGGGCGCACTTGCGGCGATAGCCTGGCCGGAAGATCAGCGGAAGGACTCCCGATGAGCGAACCCACTCCCCCTCCCCGGCCGCCGCTTCCCGAGCAGCCGGCCTCTCAGGCCGCGGCGGGCGCGGGCGCGCGGCGGCCCGCCCACTCCCCCGGATCCGCGGCGCCCGGCGACACCGCGGCCAGCGGGTCACCGTCGCCGGCGACCACCGCTGCGTACAGCCCCGCGACCGACCCGGACGACACGGGCGTGCCCCGGCTCGCCGGCGATGCCTCGGACGTCGGTCTCGGCTTCGTCCGGGCCCTCTTCGACATCTCCTTCCGGACGTTCATCACGCGCCGCCTCGCGAGCGCCTTCTACGTGGTGGGACTGGTGGCGATCGCCATCGGCTTCCTCGTGTACTTCATCGGAGGGATCGTGAGGTCGATCGGCCTGATCCCCGTCAACACCGGGGCGGGAGTCTCGCTCCTCGTGGCGACGCTCATCATCGTGCCGATCGTCACGTTCCTGTTGATCGTGGTGCTGCGCTTCATCATCGAGGCCGTCGTCGCGCTCATCGCCATCGCCGAGAACACCCAGCAGACCGCCGACAACACCGAGCGCTGACGCCGGAGCCCGCGGGGCGGGCGGCTTCGTCGGCTCGATCGCGTGACATCGGTGGCGCAGGCGAGCCGGTGAGGCGCAGGAGAGCCGGCGAAGTTCAGGCGAACAGCTCGAGCTCGCCCGGGGCTCCGTCGCGCACGCGCAGACCCGCGGCATCCGCCCACCGCACGAGACCCTCGCGGGAGCGCACGCGCGGACGCGCGACCGCGAGGCGCCGGACGAGGGCGCCCTTGGCATGCTTGTTGAAGTGGTTCAGGGCACGCACGGCGCCGCCGTCGGCCTCCGCCACCACCCGGACGTAGAGCGACGGGACCGACTCCGGCACGGGGCCGAGCGCCGAGTAGGCCTCGGAACGCAGGTCGAGCACGAACGGCGGCGCCGCCGCGGCCAGTGCGTCGGTCACAGCCCGAGCCCACACCCGCCGCAGCGGCGCGATGCCGGGGAGCGACGCCGACGCCCCGAGCCGGTACGCCGGGATCCGGTCGAGCGCCCCGACCGGACCGAGGGGAGCGGAGTGGATGAGCACGTGCCGCGACAACCACGAACGTGCGACGGAGTCGAGGGATGCCGCGTCCAGCGCGTCGTAGAGGACGCCGGTGTAGCGATCCACCGCCGGCATCGCCGGGGCCGTGCGCACGCGGGCATTGTGCTCGATCTCGTGAAGCTGCGTCGCTCCGAGTCTCAGGATGCGGGCGGATGCCGCGGCATCCGTCGCCAGCTCCTCCAGCGCCGCCAGCACCTGCTCGCGCTGAGGCGTCAGACCGGGCAGGGCGAGGCGCTCGAGGTCGAGCGGACGGCCGGCGCCGCCGGAGCGCTTGGTCTCGGACGGCGGGAGGAGGATCAGCATGCGGGCTTCCGGAAATGGCGCACGCCGCCCGGACGGATCCGGACGGCGTGCGCCGTCGACAGGCTCGGGGCCGGTCGGTCTTCAGGCGATGAGGGCGGCGTTGCCGGCGACGATCGAGATCTCGTCGCCGTCCATCGAGAGGAAGCCGTCCTGCGCGTTGGCGGTGATCTTGGTGCCGTCGGTCTTCGTGATGCGCACCTGGCCTTCGGCCAGCACGGCGAGCACCGGCTCGTGACCGGGCATGAAGCCGATCTCGCCGAGCACGGTCTTCGCCACGACGAGCGATGCCTCTCCCGACCACACCTCGGACTCGGCCGAGACGAGGGTGACCTTCAGGGGCATGTCAGCCGTTCTCCTTCTGGATGCGCGCCCACGCCTCTTCGACGTCGGAGATGCCGCCGACGTTGAAGAAGGCCTGCTCGGCGACGTGGTCGAAGTCGCCCTTGACGATCGCGTCGAACGACTCGATCGTCTCCTTGATCGGGACCGTGGAGCCCTCGACGCCGGTGAACTTCTTCGCCATGTACGTGTTCTGCGACAGGAACTGCTGGATGCGCCGTGCGCGGGAGACGACGACCTTGTCCTCTTCGGAGAGCTCGTCGACACCGAGGATCGCGATGATCTCCTGGAGCTCCTTGTTCTTCTGGAGGATCTGCTTGACGGCGGTGGCCACGCGGTAGTGGTCCTCGCCGATGTAGCGCGGGTCGAGGATGCGGCTCGTCGAGGCGAGCGGGTCGACCGCCGGGTAGAGACCCTTCGACGCGATCTCCCGGGAGAGCTCGGTCGTCGCGTCGAGGTGCGCGAAGGTCGTGGCCGGGGCGGGGTCGGTGTAGTCGTCGGCGGGGACGTAGATCGCCTGGAGCGACGTGATCGAGTGACCGCGCGTCGAGGTGATGCGCTCCTGGAGCACCCCCATCTCGTCGGCGAGGTTCGGCTGGTAGCCCACGGCGGAGGGCATGCGGCCGAGCAGCGTCGACACCTCCGAGCCCGCCTGCGTGAAGCGGAAGATGTTGTCGATGAAGAGGAGCACGTCCTGCTTCTGGACGTCGCGGAAGTACTCCGCCATCGTCAGGGCGGACAGGGCCACGCGCAGGCGCGTCCCCGGGGGCTCGTCCATCTGGCCGAAGACGAGAGCGGTCTTGTCGAAGACGCCCGCCTCCTCCATCTCGTGGATGAGGTCGTTGCCCTCACGCGTGCGCTCGCCGACGCCGGCGAACACCGACACGCCGCCGTGGTCCTGCGCGACGCGCTGGATCATCTCCTGGATGAGCACCGTCTTGCCGACGCCCGCGCCGCCGAAGAGGCCGATCTTCCCACCCTGGACGTACGGGGTCAGCAGGTCGATGACCTTGATGCCCGTCTCGAACATCTGCGTCTTCGACTCGAGCTGGTCGAAGCCAGGCGCCGAGCGGTGGATGCCCCAGCGCTCCGTGACCTCGATCTTCTCGTCGGGTCCGGCGTTGAGCACCTCGCCGGTCACGTTGAAGACACGGCCCTTCGTGACGTCGCCGACGGGGACGGTGATGGGGCCGCCGGTGTCGCGCACCTCCTGGCCGCGCACGACGCCGTCGGTGGGCTTCAGGGCGATGGCACGGACGAGGTCGTCACCGAGGTGCTGAGCGACCTCGAGGGTGAACTCGGTGGTCACGCCCTCGACCGTGACGCTCGTGGTGAGCGCGTTGTAGATGTCGGGGATCGAGTCGTGCGGGAACTCGATGTCGACGACGGGGCCCGTCACGCGGGCGACGCGACCGACGGCGGGCGCGGCGGTGGTGCCGGCTTCCGTCTTCTCAGCGGTGAGGCTCATGGCTTCTTCTCTTTCGTATGGTCTACTTGCCCGACGCCAGAGCGTCGGCGCCGCCGACGATCTCGGCGATCTGCTGCGTGATCTCGGCCTGGCGCGCGTTGTTGCGCAGGCGGGTGTAGTCGGTGATGAGCTTGTCGGCGTTGTCGCTCGCGGACTTCATGGCCTTCTGCGTCGCGGCGTGCTTCGCGGCCGACGACTGCAGGAGCGCGTTGAAGACGCGGCTCTGGATGTACACCGGCAGGAGGGCGTCGAGCACGACCCCCGCCTCGGGCTCGAACTCGTAGAGCGGGTAGACGGTCGCGCTCGACGCGTCCGCCTCCACGACCTCGAGCGGGAGCAGGCGGACGGTTTCGGGCGTCTGCGTCATCATGCTGACGAAGCGGTTGTAGACGAGGTTGATCTCGTCGACGCCGCCCTGGTCGCCGCCCCGGTCGTACGCATCGAGCAGGACGCCGGCGATCTCCTCCGCGGTGTGGAAGTGGGGGGTGTCGGTGTCGCCCGTCCACTCCGCCGCGCTCTCCATGCGACGGAACTGGAAGTACCCGACGGCCTTGCGGCCGACGAGGTAGAACACCGGCTCCTTGCCCTGGGAGCGCAGGAGCTCAGCCAGCTGCAGCCCCTCCCGCAGGATCTGGGAGTTGAACGCGCCCGCCAGGCCCCGGTCGGAGGCGAAGATCACGACCGCCGACCGGCGGATGACGTCGCGCTCCGTCGTGAGCGGGTGGTCGACGTTCGAGTGCGTCGCGACCGCCGACACGGCGCGCGTCACGGCGCGCGCGAACGGCGCCGAGGCGCGCACGCGTCCCATCGCCTTCTGGATGCGCGAAGCCGCGATGAGCTCCATCGCCTTGGTGATCTTCTTGGTCGTCTGAGCGGAAGAGATCTTCTGCTTGTAGACCCTGAGTTGAGCGCCCATTGTCCCTGTCCAGACCTGCCTTAGCGGCGGCCCTTGACGATCTTCTCCTGGCTGACGTCCTCGACGGCGGCGGCGTCGTACTCCTCGTGGCCGGGGGTGCCGATCGCCTGACCGCCCTTGCCGGCCTGGAACTCGAGGATGAACGCGTCGGTGACCTTGGCGAGCTCGGCGGCGGTGTCGTCGTCGAGCACGTTCGTGTCGCGCAGCGTCGTGAGGATCGTCGTGTTGCGGCGAAGGTAGTCCAGCAGCTCGCGCTCGAAGCGCAGCACGTCCTCGACCTCGATCGTGTCGAGCTTGCCGTTCGTGCCGGCCCAGATCGAGACGACCTGCTCCTCCACGGGGTACGGCGAGTACTGGGGCTGCTTCAGCAGTTCGGTCAGTCGCGCCCCGCGGGCGAGCTGACGACGCGACGCGGCATCCAGGTCGCTCGCGAACATCGCGAACGCCTCGAGCGAGCGGTACTGGGCGAGCTCCAGCTTGAGCGTGCCCGACACCTTCTTGATCGACTTCACCTGCGCGTCGCCGCCCACGCGCGACACCGAGATGCCCACGTCGACCGCGGGACGCTGGTTGGCGTTGAAGAGGTCGGACTGCAGGAAGATCTGTCCGTCGGTGATGGAGATGACGTTGGTCGGGATGTACGCCGACACATCGTTGGCCTTCGTCTCGATGAAGGGCAGACCCGTCATCGATCCGCCGCCGAGCTCGTCCGACAGCTTCGCGCAGCGCTCGAGCAGACGCGAGTGCAGGTAGAAGACGTCACCGGGGTACGCCTCGCGACCCGGCGGGCGGCGAAGCAGCAGCGAGACGGCGCGGTAGGCCTCGGCCTGCTTGGTCAAGTCGTCGAACACGATCAGCACGTGCTTGCCGTCGTACATCCAGTGCTGGCCGATGGCCGAGCCGGTGTACGGCGCCAGGTACTTGAAGCCGGCGGGGTCGGAGGCCGGGGCCGCGACGATCGTCGTGTACTCCATCGCGCCGGCGTCCTCGAGCGCGCCCTTCACCGCCGCGATCGTCGAGCCCTTCTGGCCGATCGCGACATAGATGCAGCGGACCTGCTTGACGGGGTCACCCGACTCCCAGTTGGCCTTCTGGTTGATGATCGTGTCGAGGGCGATCGCCGTCTTGCCGGTCTGGCGGTCGCCGATGACGAGCTGGCGCTGACCGCGGCCGATCGGGATCATCGCGTCGATCGCCTTGATGCCGGTCTGCATGGGCTCGTGCACGCTCTTGCGCTGCATGACGCCCGGCGCCTGCAGCTCGAGAGCGCGCCGGCCGTCCAGCGGCGCGACCTCGCCGAGGCCGTCGATCGGGTTGCCGAGCGGGTCGACGACGCGGCCGAGGTAGCCGTCGCCGACGGGGACCGAGAGGACCTCGCCGGTGCGCGTGACCTGCTGGCCGGCCTCGACGCCGGAGAAGTCGCCGAGGACGACCACGCCGATCTCGTGCTCGTCGAGGTTGAGCGCCAGGCCCTGGGTGCCGTCGGCGAACACGACGAGCTCGTTCGCCATGACGCCGGGCAGTCCCTCGACGTGGGCGATGCCGTCGGCAGCGTCGATGACGGTGCCGACCTCGGTGGCCGCAGCCCCCGTGGGCTCGTATGCGGCGACGAAGTCCTTCAGCGCGTCACGGATGACGTCGGGGCTGATTGAGAGTTCTGCCATTGTCTTCCTTCGTTCAGTGGGACCGTCGTGCGACCGGTCCCGAAGTCTCCGCCCGCGGGGGCGGGAAGTCTTGTGCTAGCCGGCCAGTCGCTGCCGGAGCTCGGCGAGGCGGGATGAGACGCTCGCGTCGATGACGTCGTCGGCGATCTGCACCCGCACGCCGCCGACCACCGTCGGGTCGATGACCGCGTTGATCGACACGTCGGTGCCGTAGCGCTTCGACAGCGCCGCGGCGAGCCGCTGGCTCTGGGCGGCGCTCAGCGGAACCGCCGAGACGACCGTCGCCACGGTGCGCCCGCGCTGGTCGGCGACGAGGTCCATCGCCCGCGACAGGAGCTGGCGAACGCGGCGCTCGCGCGGCTGCTGCACGAGCGACGAGACGATCAGCGTCGTCGCCTCGCTCGCGCGGCCGCCGAGGAGCGAGCGCACGAGCGAGCCCTTCGCCGAGTCATCCCCGAGCCGGCTGCCGAGTGCGAGCTCGAGCTGAGGGTTGGCGGCGACCGTGCGCGAGAACTGGAAGATCTCGCCCTCGATGTCGTACGCCGACCCGGCACGGGCGGCGGCGCGCACCGCGAGCTCCTCGATCGCGTCGATCAGGTCGGACGCCGACGACCAGCGCTGCCGGACGGCCGCCACGAGGAACGACACCGTCGTCGGCGAGAAGGTGCGGCCGAAGACGTCGGCGACCACCTTGGCGCGCGCCTCGGTCGACGCCGCGGAGTCCGCGAGCGCGCCGGCGAGCTGCGGCGAGTCGCCGAGGGCGCGAGCCGCCGCGAACAGCTCGTCCGCGACCCTCAGGTCGACCCCGGCGGTCCGGTCGAGCACCGCCGTCGTCGCGGCGAGCGCCGAAGTGGTCGCGCTTCCCATTACGCCCTCTGTCCGTCAGCCGAGCCGGCGGCGGCCGTCTCGGATGCTTCCAGCTCCGCGAGGAACCGGTCGACGACGTTCTGCGCCTTCGCGTCGTCGGCGAGGGATTCGCCGATGACGCCGCCGGCCAGGTCGATCGCGAGCGTCCCGACCTCGCTGCGCAGCGACACCAGCGCCGACTGGCGCTCGGCTTCGATCTGCGAGTGCGCGGATGCCGTGATGCGGGCGGCCTCGGCCGCAGCCGTCTCCTTCGCCTCGGCGATGATCTTGCGGCCGTCCTCGCGGGCGGCGTCGCGGATCTCGCCGGCCTCCTTGCGGGCACCGGCGAGCTGCGCGGTGTACTCCTCGAGGGCAGCCTCGGCGCGGCGCTGTGCCTCGTCGGCCTTGGCGATGTTGCCTTCGATCGCGGTGGCACGCTCGTCGAGCAGCTTCTTCAGCCGCGGAAGCGCGACTCTCCAGAAGATGAAGAGGATGACGATGAAGCACACCGACGACCAGACGATGTCATACCAGGCCGGCAGCAGCGGATTCGGGGTCTCACCCTCTTCCGCGGCGAGTGTGACAAGAGCGTTCAGCATCCTGTCTCCTTACGTCGTGAAGGCGGATCAGTAGCCGAAGATGAAGGCGGTCGCGATGCCGATGAAGGCGAGCGCCTCGGTGAAGGCGATACCGATCCACATGAGGACCTGCAGACGACCCGCGAGCTCGGGCTGGCGCGCCACGCCCTCGATGGTCTTGCCCACGACGATGCCCACGCCGATGGCCGGGCCGATCGCCGCGAGGCCGTAGCCGACGGTCGCGATGCTGCCGGTGATCTCGGCGAGAACCGTAGTTGCGTCCACGGGGGTGTTTCCTTTCGGTTATGGGCGGCAGTCAGCCGACCCGCTCAGTGCTCTTCCGCGACCGCGAGCTGGATGTAGACCGCGGTGAGGAGAGCGAAGACGTAGGCCTGGAGGACGGCCACGAGGATTTCGAAGAGTGTGAAGGCGAAGCCGAACGCGAGACTGCCCGCGGCGAGGATGCTCCACCAGCCGCCGGCGGTGAAGAGGAAGAACGACGTCGCCGAGAAGAACAGCACGAGCAGGAGGTGGCCGACCATCATGTTCATGAGGAGTCGCAGTGTCAGCGTGATCGGCCGGATGATGAACGTCGAGATGAACTCGATCGGCGTCACGATGAAGTAGATCGGCCACGGCACGCCGGAGGGGAAGAGCGAGTTCTTGAAGAAGTTCTTGGGGCTCTTCTTGAGGCCGGCGTAGATGAAGGTGACGTAGCTCACGACCGCGAGCGTCAGGGGCACCGCGATGATCGACGTGCCCGCGATGTTCAGGAACGGGATGACTCCCGTGATGTTCATGAACAGGATCATGAAGAACATCGTCGTGAGGATCGGGAGGAACCTCTCGCCGTCCTTCTTGCCCAGCAGGTCGTACGCGATGTTGTTGCGGACGAACCCGAGCCCCATCTCGGTCAAGCTCTGGAAGCGGCCCGGGACGACCTTCATCCGGCGCGTGCCGAGCCAGAACACCAGGACGACCGCGATCGTCGCGAGGAGCTGGATGATGTGGATGCGGGTGATCGGGATGCCGAAGACCGTCGTGACCACGTCGGGGAAGAACTCGAAGATCGACGGCGCGTGGAAGCCCTCGCCCTCTTCGGCGGTTTTGGCGATCAGGGTCGCAGCTTGAGTGAACAGCGCTGGCTCCAGCTTCGGGGCATCGGGGTGAACCGTTGCGACGATGGTCGATGAGCGTCACTCCGCAAGCGCTCGAAGCGAGCGGGCGGGCGCAGAACCACCCTATCAAACTCGGAAGGGCCCGGAAGCCGCGCCAGGGCTAGGCGGACCTGTGGTCTGACCTCTCCCCCGCCTCGGGATCGTCGGGCAGCTGCACATCGCTCACGTGCGGCACGCGCATGCGCAGCATGACGACGACGTCGACCAGCAGGGAGGCCAGCACGCTTACCACCACCGAGACGAAGAAGATGGTCGGCTCGATCCACGGCTGCCCCCGCAGGACGAGCAGGGCGACGATGAAGATGACGAACTTCAGGATCCACCCGCCCAGCACGATGCCGAAGAAGATGGGCACGTAGAGGTCGTCGCCGTACCATCGATTCGCGATCAGGATGCTGGCACCCGTGATCGCGAGGAAGACCGCCGCGATCACCACCCCCGCCAGCGCGCTCCACATCCCGGTCTTGCCGGCGACGAGGAAGCCGATGACGGCGGCGAGGACCGCCAGGACGGCCGTCACGATGCCCGACCACTGCAGCGTCGTGCGCAGGATCGGCGTGCTCGAAACAGGACTGGGGCTCATGAGACGGTCTCCGGGACGGGACGGGGCGCCGGTGTCCGGCGAGAGGGCAGGAAGGTCAGGACCAGGCAGGCGGCCGCCCCGACGATGAGGTAGAGGACGCCGGGGGCGTACAGGCCCGGCCAGCCGGCTGTCGTGCCGATGTACATCAGGAGGACGCTGAGTCCGACGATCGCCGTCCAGGCGTAGAAGATCACGACGGCGTCTCGATCGCTGTGGCCCATGTCGAGCATGCGGTGGTGGAGGTGCTTGCGGTCGGGCGAGAACGGTGACTTGCCCGCCTGCATGCGCCGGATGACGGCCATCCCGAAGTCGAGGAGCGGAAGCAGCACGATGACGATCGGGAGGAGGATCGGCAGGAACGCACCGAGCAGCTGGGATCGCCCGAAGTCCTCCGGGTCGAGCACCGTCGGGTCGAGCTGGCCGGTGATGGCGATCGCCGAGCAGGCCATGAGCAGACCGATCATGAGGGCTCCGGCATCCCCCATGAACAGCTTCGCGGGGCTCCAGTTGAGCGGGAGGAAGCCCAGGCACGCGCCGATCAGGACCGCGGCCAGGAACGTCGCGAGCGAGAAGTTGCTGGCCGTGAAGTCGCGCGAGAGCATATAGGAGTACGCGAAGAAGACGCCGTTCGCGATGAGGCACACTCCGGCGACGAGCCCGTCGAGACCGTCGATGAAGTTGACGGCGTTCATGACGATGACGATCGCGAAGACGGTGAGCGCGAAGCTCACCCACCCCGAGCCGACCGTGAGGCCGCCGATCGGCAGGGAGTAGATCTGCAGCTCGCCGAACCACGCGATGATGCCCGCCGCGAGGAACTGGGCGCCCAGCTTGATGAACCAGTCGAGGTCCCACAGGTCGTCGCAGATCCCGACGATCACGATGATGATCGTCGCGGCGAGGATCGCCCAGACCTGCTGCGGCACGCTCCACACGATCGCGAAGTACGGGTTGGCGGCGGAGACCCCGATCGCGGCGACGACGCCGAAGAACATCGCGATGCCGCCGAGGCGCGGGGTGGGGGTCTTGTGGACGTCGCGCTCGCGGATGCCGGGATACAGCTTGTACTTCGTGCTGAGCCGCCACACCGCCCACGAGAGGGCGAAGGTCACGATCGCCGTGAACAGCACCGTGAAGAGATACTGCTTCACGCGCCGCCGCCGGCGGCCTCGGAGTCCGGATCGTCCTCGAGGAGCCCGCCGAGCACCTCGCGCAGCTGCGCTCGGCTGATCGCGCCCTCCCGCAGCACGCGGATGCGCGGCTCCGCGCCCCCCACGAGGCTCGTCGCGTCCACGATCGTGGACGAGATGCCGGTCTTGGAGTAGCCGTCGTCGAGATAGACCGCGATGCTCTCGCCCAGCATGTCCTGCGCGTCCTCGATCCGGACGGCGGCGGGCCGGCCCGTCCGGTTGGCGCTCGACACGGCCAGCGGACCGGTCTCCTCGAGCAGCTCGAGGGCGATGCGGTGCGCCGGCATGCGCACCGCGACGGTGCCGTGCGTGTCGCCGAGGTCCCACGACAGGGACGGCTGTGCCGGCAGGACGATCGTGAGGCCACCGGGCCAGAACTCCTCGACGAGCTTCTCGACGGCCGGCGGGACCTCGGCGACGAGGGCGCGCAGCGTCGTGAGCCCCGCGACGAGGACGGGGGGCGGCGACTGCCGGCCGCGGCCCTTCGCGTCGAGGAGGCGCTGGACGGCGCCGGCGCTGAACGCGTCGGCGGCGACGCCGTAGACCGTGTCGGTCGGCATGACGACGAGCTCGCCGCGGCCGATCGCCTGACGGGCTTGGCGCATACCGGGGAGAAGCTGCGCCTCGTCGCGGCAGTCGAAGAGGGAGGACATGGCGCCGTCAGTCTACCTGCGACCCGCCGCCGGCCCCGCCGGGCGTCAGGCCCGCAGCGCCGTCGTGGCTCGGTCGCGCAGCGTCAGATCCGGGTGCGTCGCCGGGGCGCGCCAGCCGTCGCCGGCGAGGATGCCGCGGATCGCCTCGCCCTGCCACTCGCCGTGCTCGATGACGATCGTCCCGCCCGGATGCAGGAGCCGGCGTCCCACCCGGCTGAGCACCCGCACGACGTCGAGTCCGTCCTCGCCGCCGTACAGCGCCGCAGGCGGGTCGAAGAGCCGCACCTCCGGGTCGCGCGGGATCGCGGCATCCGGAACGTAGGGCGGATTCGACACGAGCACCGAGACCGTGCCGTCCAGCTCGGGGAACGCGTGCTCGAGGTCGACGAAGGCCAGGTGCGCGTTCCCGGCGTCCACCTCGCGGAAGTTCTCCTCGGTCCAGGCGAAGGCCTCCGCCGAGTTCTCCGCGGCGTGCACCTGCGCGTGGGGCACCTCGGTGGCAAGCGCCAGGGCGATCGCGCCGCTGCCCGTCCCGAGGTCGACGGCGACGGGAGAGGGGGATGCCGCGGCCCGCAGCGCGTCGATCGCCAGCTGGGCGACAATCTCGGTCTCGGGCCTCGGCACGAAGACTCCCGGTCCCACGCGCAGCTCGAGATGGCGGAACGGCGCGCGGCCGGTCAGATGCTGGAGCGGCTCGCGCGTCGCGCGTCGCGCGACCAGGGCCTCGAACCGCTCGGCGTCCGCGAGCGGCATGTCTTCCCCGCGCAGCGCCCGCGCCTGGACCTCTCCCCGTCCTCCCCCGAGGACATGCGCCGCGAGCAGCTCGGCGTCGACCCGAGCGTCGGGCACGCCGGCCCCGGTGAGCGCCGCCGCCGCTCGGCGCAGGTGGTCGGAGAGCGGAACGGGATCCGTATGATCTGACGACATGGCGCCCTCAGCCTACGTGCGTCGCGACGGCCGTCGGGCTCGCGGCTTCCGGGCCCGCGGGAGCGCCGGCGCCTCCCGCGCGGGCCCAGGCGTCACATGCCGTAATTTTCGCGACCGGCTCTCCTAGGCTGATGCCATCCGGGCAGGGACGCCCGCGCACGTCGGATCAGCCGGCGACAGAACCCGACTCCACCCGAATCGAAAGGCCGACCAGAGAACATGCCCGGCATCCACTCCGACATCACCAGCGCCTTCGGCGACACCCCGCTCGTCCGCCTCAACCGCGTCACCGAGGGCCTGCCCGGCACGGTGCTGGCCAAGCTGGAGTTCTACAACCCGGCCTCGAGCGTCAAGGACCGCCTCGGCATCGCGATCGTCGACGCCGCCGAGGCATCCGGTCAGCTGAAGCCAGGGGGCACGATCGTCGAGGCCACGAGCGGGAACACGGGCATCGCTCTGGCCATGGTCGGTGCCGCGCGCGGCTACAAGGTGATTCTCGCGATGCCCTCGTCGATGTCCGTGGAGCGCCGCCTGCTGCTCAAGGCGTACGGTGCCGAGCTCGTGCTCACCGACCCGTCCGGCGGTATGAAGGGCGCCGTGGCGCAGGCCGAGGAGATCGTCGCCGAGACGCCCGGCGCGGTGCTCGCGCGCCAGTTCGAGAACGAGGCGAACCCCGCCATCCACCGCAAGACGACCGCGGAGGAGATCCTTCGCGACACCGACGGCAAGGTCGACTACTTCGTCGCCGGCATCGGCACGGGCGGCACCATCACGGGTGTCGGGCAGGTGCTCAAGGAGCGCGTACCGGACGCCACGGTCGTGGCCGTCGAGCCGGCCGACTCGCCCCTGCTCACCAAGGGCACCCCCGGACCGCACAAGATCCAGGGCATCGGCCCGAACTTCGTCCCGGCGATCCTCGACCGGGGCGTCATCGACGAGGTCGTGGACGTCGAGCTCGACGACGCGCTGCGCGTCGCGCGCGAGGTCGGCACGAAGGAGGGGATCCTCGTCGGGATCTCCAGCGGCGCTGCGGTCTGGGCGGCGCTGCAGGTCGCCGCGCGCCCCGAGGCCGCGGGCAAGAATATCGTTGTCGTGGTGCCCTCGTTCGGAGAGCGCTACCTCTCGACCGTCCTGTACGAAGACCTGCGAGAGGGCTGAACCGCTCCATCGTCGGGAGAACCCCCGTGCCCCGCATACACGCCGACATCACCACCGCCTTCGGCGACACCCCTCTGGTGCGCCTGAACCGCCTGACCGAGGGGCTGGGGGCCGAGGTGGTGGCCAAGCTCGAGTTCTACAACCCGGGCAAGAGCGTCAAGTGCAGGCTCGCCATCGCGCTGATCGATGCCGCGGAGCAGTCCGGCGAGCTGAAGCCCGGCGGCACGATCGTGGAGTCGACCAGCGGCAACACAGGGATCGCCCTCGCGCTCTTCGGCGCCGCCCGCGGCTACCGGGTGATCCTCACGATGCCCGCTTCGATGTCGAAGGAGCGCCGCACGCTCTTGAAGGCGTACGGGGCGGAACTTGTGCTGACCGACCCGTACAAGGGCATGACCGAGGCCGTCGAGGCCGCGAAGCGGATCGTCGCCGAGACGCCCGGGGCGGTCCTGGCGCGGCAGTTCGACCATCCGGCGAACGCCGCCATCCACCGCCGCACGACCGCCGAGGAGATCTGGCGGGACACGGACGGCCGGGTGGACTGGTTCGTCGCGGGATCGGGCACGGGAGGGACGATCACGGGGGTCAGCCAGGTGCTCAAGGAGCGCAACCCCGCGCTGCGGTCGGTGCTCGTGGAGCCGAAGGACTCCCCGCTGCTGACCGAGGGGCGCGCCGGCGGGCACCGCATCCAGGGCATCGGGCCGAACTTCGTGCCGGACGTGCTGGATCGCAGCGTCGTCGACGAGATCTTCGACGTCGGCTTCGACGAGGCGATCGACATCGCCCGCAGGCTCGCGACGGAGGAGGGCATCCTCGCCGGCATGTCGGCGGGCGCGGCGGTGTGGGCGGCGCTTCAGATCGCCGCGCGTCCGGAGGCGGAGGGGCAGCGGATCGTCGTGATCATCCCCGACTCGGGCGAGCGCTATCTCTCGACGGCGCTCTACGAGCATCTGCGCGAGCCCGAAGGGGCGAGAGCATGAGCGCCATCTCCTCCGCCCTCGATCGCATCCGCGAGGATCTCGCCGCGGCGAAGCTGCGCGATCCCGCCGCTCGCGGCAGCGTCGAGATCGCGCTGCTCTACCCGGGCCTGCATGCCGTCTGGGCTCACCGCGTCGACCACTGGCTGTGGCTCCGCGGGTATCGGTTCCTGGCGAGGGCCGGGTCGCAGGTCGCGCGCTGGCTCACGGGGATCGAGATCCACCCGGGCGCGACGATCGGCCGCCGCTTCTTCATCGACCACGGGATGGGCGTCGTCATCGGCGAGACGGCCGAGGTGGGCGACGACGTCATGCTGTACCACGGCGTCACGCTCGGCGGGCGCACGCGCGACGGGGGCAAACGGCATCCGACCCTGGGCGACGGCGTCGCGGTCGGCGCGGGGGCGAAGGTGCTCGGGCCGATCACGATCGGCTCGGGATCGGTCATCGGCGCCAACGCCGTCGTGACGAAGGATGCCCCGGCCGACAGCATCCTCGTCGGCGTCCCCGCCAAGCCGCGTGCCCGGCAGGCGGGCGAGGACACGCGCGCCCTGCTCACGGTGCCCGAGTACCACATCTGATCGCCCGCCCGGCCGTCGGCGGGGGACGCCAGGCCCGCACGGTTGCGGGCGCTGCGGCGGGCCGTCAGACTCCCGCGCGGTCGAGCCAGTCGCACAGGAGCGCCCCGACGAGCGCGGGTCGCTCGTGCGGAAGCGCATGTCCCGCGTCGGCGACCGTCGCCACCGTCGCGTGCGGGCACCGCTCGCCCAGGCGCTGCTGACGGTGCCAGCCGACGTAGCGGTCGTGCCGGGCAGCCACGATGAGGACGGGGGCGGTGAGGATGACGCCGTCGGGATCGACGGCGTGCGGCCCGGGGCCGATCGCGCGTTCGAGCGTGTCGTCGTCGACCTCGCCGGTGGCCGGAGCGACGTCGCGCCGGAAGCGCTCCAACGTGTCGGCCGTGCGCACGACGAAGTAGCCCTCGAACTCCTTCCGCTCCCCCTCGTCGAGCTCGGCCGCCACCCCGTCGTCGCGCACGACATCGCCCCGGGCCGTGTCCCAGGGACCGGGAACGACCGGGCACAGCACGGCGAGCCCCGCCAGCCGCGACGACCGGCGGGCCGCGAAGGCCCGTGCCAGGTGGCCTCCGAAGGAGTGGCCGAGCAGGAGGAAGGGTCCGTCGGGTGCCTCGGCGTCGAGGACGAGATCGAGCAGATCGAGCACGGCGTCCGGCGTCGGCACGCCGGAGGAGGGTCGCGAGTCGCCGTGGCCAGGGAGGTCGACGTAGATGCGGCGGACGGCCCGGTGCCCCACCATGGGCTCGAGGAATCCGCGCACCTCCACACGGCTGGAGTACGCGCCGTGAAGCGCGAGCAGGGGGACGCCGGATCCGTGCACCTCGTAGGCGATCGACGCGGATGATCCGGCCGAGACGCGACGGACCGGCGGATCAGCGACGGCGAGGGGAGGCATCCGTCAGGATCCCCGTCGCTCGGCGACTCGCCTCTTGAGGAACAGCGGTGGCAGCAGCCACGATGCCAGGGCCGTGACGAGCCACACGATGAGCGTGCCGATGATCCACGCCACCGGCCCGTCGATGCCGATGCCGGCCGCCGGGATCAGCACCGCGATGAGGAGCGCGACGAACGTCGAGATGAGACCGATGCCGCCGATGAGAGCCTCGGCGTGCCGGCGCGTGACCCGCAGGAGCCACGGCGCCAGGACGCTCTGGAGCACCGCGAAGATGACGACTGCGAGGAGGATGCCCCACCAGTCGTCCCAGTGGAGGGAGAAGCCGGGAAGGATGAGGTCCGCCGCGACGAGCCCCACGAACGCCGAGACGAGGAAGATCGCCGCGCGGATCAGGAAGGTGATCACGCGCTCAGGCTAATGACCCCGAGAGGCGCGGTGCCGCGCTATCGCCCGCGAGTGGTGAGGCCTTCGCCGCGTTCTCAGGCGTCGGAGCCGAGGGCCGCCAGCCGCGCCTCCTCGTCGGCCTGGATGGCCGACTCGATGATCGGCTCGAGCGCGCCGTCCAGAACCTGATCGAGGTTGTACGCCTTGTAGCCGGTCCGGTGATCGGCGATCCGGTTCTCCGGGAAGTTGTAGGTGCGGATCCGCTCGGAGCGGTCCATTCCGCGGATCTGCGAGCGACGGGCATCGGATGCCGCGGCATCCCGCTCCTCCTGCTGCTTGGCCAGCAGGCGCGCCCGGAGCACGCGCATGCCGGCCTCGCGGTTCTGCAGCTGCGACTTCTCGTTCTGCATCGAGACGACGATGCCCGTCGGGAGATGCGTGATGCGCACGGCCGAGTCCGTGGTGTTGACGGACTGCCCGCCCGGACCGGAAGAGCGGAACACGTCGATCTTCAGGTCGTTCGGGTCGATCTGGATCTCTTCGGGCTCGTCGACCTCGGGGAAGACGAGCACGCCCGTCGTGGAGGTGTGGATGCGCCCCTGCGACTCGGTCGCCGGCACGCGCTGCACGCGGTGCACGCCGCCCTCGTACTTCAGGTGCGCCCAGACTCCCTGCGCCGGGTCGGACGACGAGCCCTTGATCGCGACCTGGACGTCCTTGAAGCCGCCGAGGTCGGACTCGTTCCGCTCGAGGAGCTCCGTCTTCCAGCCCTTCGACGCCGCGTACTGCAGGTACATCCGGAGGAGGTCCGCCGCGAACAGCGCCGACTCGGCGCCCCCCTCGCCCTGCTTGATCTCCATGATGACGTCGCGCGCGTCGTCGGGGTCGCGCGGGATCAGCAGGCGCCGCAGCCTCTCCTGAGCCTCCGCGAGGCGCTCCTCGAGGACCGGCACCTCGTCGGCGAACGCCGCGTCCTCACGCGCCAGCTCGCGCGCCGCGTCGAGGTCATCGGATGCCGCGACCCACGCGTCGTAGGCGGCGACGATCTTCGACAGCTCCGCGTAGCGGCGGTTGACGCGCTTCGCGCGCCCCGCGTCGGCGTGCACGGCCGGGTCGGAGAGCTCCTCCTGGACCGCCTTGTGCTCGTCGATCAGCGCCCGGACGGAATCGAACATCGCGGGGTCGGACATCATGACCCCGCGACGGGCTCAGGGACCGGAGAGGACACGGGTCGAGGGATCAGCGGATGCTGTTCTCGTGACCGTGGCTGTGCCCGCCGCCGTGCGCGGGAGTCGGGATCGACTTCTGCATCTGCACGAGGAACTCGACGTTCGAGCTCGTCTCCTTGAGCTTGCCGAGCACGACCTCGAGCGCCTGCTGCGGGTCGAGGCCCGCCAGCGCGCGACGCAGCTTCCAGGTGATCTTGACCTCGTCGGGGCTGAGGAGCATCTCCTCTCGGCGCGTGCTCGACGCGTTGACGTCGACCGCGGGGAAGATCCGCTTGTCGGCGAGCTGGCGGTTGAGGCGCAGCTCGCTGTTGCCCGTGCCCTTGAACTCCTCGAAGATGACGTCGTCCATCTTGGAGCCGGTCTCGACGAGGGCCGTCGCGAGGATCGTGAGCGACCCGCCGTTCTCGATGTTGCGCGCCGCGCCGAAGAAGCGCTTGGGCGGGTACAGCGCCGACGCGTCGACGCCACCGGTGAGAACGCGGCCGGACGTCGGCGCCGAGATGTTGTAGGCGCGGCCGAGGCGCGTGATGGAGTCGAGGAGCACCACGACATCGCGACCGAGCTCGACGAGGCGCTTCGCGCGCTCGATCGCCAGTTCCGCGACGGTCGTGTGGTCTTCGGCCGGACGGTCGAAGGTCGAGGCGATGACCTCGCCGCGCACCGTGCGCTGCATGTCGGTGACCTCTTCGGGGCGCTCGTCGACGAGCACGACCATGAGGTGGACCTCGGGGTTGTTGATCGCAATGGCGTTGGCGATCTGCTGCAGCACGATCGTCTTGCCGGCCTTCGGCGGTGCGACGATGAGGCCACGCTGGCCCTTGCCGATGGGCGCGACGAGGTCGATGATGCGCTGCGTGAGCTTCTCGGGCGCCGTCTCGAGGCGCAGGCGCTCCTGCGGGTAGAGCGGCGTGAGCTTGCCGAACTCCACGCGGGTCGCCGCATCGTCGACCGACAGGCCGTTGATCGAGTCCACCTTGACGAGCGCGTTGTACTTCTGGCGGCTCGACTGCTCGCCCTCGCGGGGCTGCTTGATCGCGCCGACGACGGCGTCGCCCTTGCGCAGGTTGTACTTCTTGACCTGGCCGAGCGAGACGTAGACGTCGCTCGTCCCCGGGAGGTATCCCGTGGTGCGGACGAAGGCGTAGTTGTCGAGCACGTCGAGGATGCCCGCGATCGGGATCAGGACGTCGTCCTCGCCGATCTCGGTCTCGAACTCGTCACCCGTCGTCTGACCGCGACGCTTGTTGCGCTGGCGGTTTCGACCGGCGCCCTGCGCCTGCTCGTCGTCCTGCTCGGCGGGCTGCGCGGCCGACGGGGCGTTCTGGCCGCCCGGAGCGCCCTGAGCGGTCTGCCCGTTCTGGGCGTTCTGGCCGTTGCCCTGGGCGTTCTGTCCGCGGTTGCGGTTGCGGCTGCGCGACCGGCTGCGCGAGCGCGACGGCGTCTCCTCGCCGGCGGCGTCGGCTGCGGATGCCTCGCCCTCGGCGCCCTGAGCCTGCTCGCCGGGGGTCTGCTCGGCGTCGGCCTGCTCGGCGTCGGCCTGCTCGGCGTCGGACGGGGCCTCGGACTCGGCGGGCGACTCCGCCGGCTCCTCGCCCGCGACGGCGCCCTCGGCCGCCTGCCCGCCCTCACCCGGAACCTCGGCCGGGCCTTGCGTCGGGACCTCGGCGACAGCCTCGCCCGAGGCCTCCGCGGTCTCGGCGGCCGCGGCGTCGGCGTCGGCCTTCGCGCCCGTGCTCTTGGCGCGGCGCGGGGCGCGCTTGCGCGGAGCCTTGGCCGGCGTGTCGGCAGGCGCCTCGGCGGCCGGCGCGGCCTCGGGCTCCGGGGCGGCCTCGGGCTCCGCGGCGGCCGGCGCTTCCGCGGGCGCGTCGGCGGTAGCCCCGGGCTCGGGCTCGGTCGCGCTCGGAGCCTGCTCGGCGGGCTCCGCGGGCACGTCGGCCCCGGCCGGGGCGGACTCCTCCGCCTGCGCGTCAGGCTCCGCGGCAGGCTCCTCGGCCTGCTCCGCGGGCTCCGCGGGCACCTCGACGGCGCCCTCGGCGTCGGCGACGGTGTCGCCGGCGGTCACGTTCTCGGCATCCTCGGGCGCCTCGATGCGCTCTTCGGAGGACGTGTCGACGTTGTGGATCTCGGAGATGGACTCCACGAGTTCTCCCTTGTGAAACGAATGGATGTGCACGCCGGCGCCGTCCCGCGCGCGGCAGAAATGCAGGCCGCGCAGGCCTGGACGGACTGCTCAGACAACCGGGTGGCCGCTCAGCGGTCGATCAGGCGGGGATGTGCCAGGGTTTCGCAGAATTGCGACGGAGGCCAGATTCACGTGTTTACGTGGAACCCTCCGCGTACTCCCTCACTGTACCACCCTTGAAGTCGACGGCGAGCATGAGCGCGTCCCACGGGGTGTCGGTCACGGTGGCAGCGAGTTCGGCGGCCGCGAGGCGCTGGCCGGGCCCGTCGGCGAGCACCAGCACGCTGGGACCCGCACCCGAGACGACCGCCGCGAAACCGCCTGCGCGCAGCGACCGGACGAGCGTGTCCGTGCCGGGCATCGCCTGCGCGCGGTAGTTCTGGTGGAGCTTGTCCTCGGTCGCGGCCAGCAGGAGCTCCGGGCTCTGGGTGAGTGCGGCGATGAGCAGCGCGGAGCGCGACACGTTGAAGACCGCGTCCTCCCGCGGGACGTGCAGGGGCTGCAGGCTCCGCGCGAGCTTCGTCGACATCGTGAACTCCGGAACGAACACCAGCGGGGAGACGCCACGGTGCACGAGCAGCTTCTTGTGCTGTGGGCCGGTCTCGTCCATCCACGCGATCGTCAGCCCGCCGAAGAGCGCCGGCGCGACGTTGTCGGGGTGCCCCTCGAGCTCCGTGGCCAGGGAGAGGAGCGTCTCGTCGCCGAACGGCACGTCCCCCTCGAGGAGTCCCTTCGCCGCGAGGAGTCCCGACACGACGGCTGCTCCGGAGGATCCCATGCCGCGGCCGTGCGGGATGACGTTGCGGGCCCGGAGGCGCAGGCCCGGCATCCGTCGCCCCGCCGCCTCGAAGGCGTAGGCGATCGAGCGCACGACGAGATTGGAGGCGTCGCGCGGGACGTCGGCCGCACCCTCGCCCGTGACCTCGATCTCGAGCCCCGCGTGCGGGAGCGCCGTGACGATCAGCTCGTCGTAGACGCTCAGCGCGAGACCGAGGGTGTCGAAGCCGGGACCGAGGTTGGCGCTCGTCGCGGGCACGCGCACGAGCACGCTGCGCCCTTCGAGGAGCTCAGGGGTCGAGCCGCGCGCGGCTGCGTTCACTCGGCCGCCCCGACGGGCACCAGATCAAGGACGGATGCCACCTCCGACGTGGTCGCGTCGACCACGGTCGGCTCGACCGTCGTGCCGTCGGCGTTGCGCAGCGCCCACTGGGGGTCCTTGAGTCCGTGCCCGGTCACCGTGAGCACCACGCGCGCGCCGCGCGGGACGACTCCCGCCTCGGCGCGGTCGAGGAGGCCCGCGACACTGATCGCCGAGGCGGGCTCGACGAAGATGCCCACCTCTCCCGCGAGCAGCTTCTGCGCCGCGAGGATGCGGTCGTCGTCGATGGCTCCGAAGTAGCCGTCCGTCGCCTCGCGCGCATCGATCGCGAGGTGCCACGAGGCCGGGTTGCCGATGCGGATCGCACTGGCGACGGTCTCGGGGTTCTTCACGACCGCGCCGGTCACGAGCGGGGCGGAGCCCTCGGCCTGGAACCCGAACATCCGCGGGACGCGGGCGGAGACGCCCGCCTCGGCCTCCTCGGTGTAGCCGCGCGTGTACGCGGTGTAGTTGCCGGCGTTGCCCACCGGGATGAAGTGGAAGTCGGGCGCATCGCCCAGCTGCTCCACGATCTCGTAAGCCGCGGTCTTCTGCCCGTCGATGCGGTCGGGGTTGACCGAGTTGACCAGGTGCACGGGGTAGTCGTCGGCGAGCTCGCGGGCGATCTCGAGACAGTCGTCGAAGTTGCCGCGGATCTGGATGAGCCGGCCGTTGTGCGCGACCGCCTGGCTCAGCTTGCCCATCGCGATCTTGCCCTCGGGGACGAGCACCGCCGCCGTGATGCCGGCGTGCGCCGCGTAGGCGGCGGCCGAGGCGGATGTGTTGCCCGTCGACGCGCAGATGACGGCCTTGGCGCCGTGCTCGATCGCGCGCGAGACGGCGACCGTCATCCCGCGGTCCTTGAACGACCCGGTCGGGTTCATGCCCTCGAACTTGACCCACACGTCGGCGCCCGTGCGCTGCGACAGCGCGGGTGCGGGCAGGAGCGGCGTGCCGCCCTCGCCGAGGGTCACGACGGTCGAGGCATCCGAGACGCCCAGACGGTCGCCGTACTCGCGGAGTACTCCGCGCCAGACGTGTGCTGCCATGTCGGTCAGTCTCCTTCCACGCGCAGGACCGAGACGACGCGCTCGACGACGCCGCTCGCGGCGAGCCGTCGGACGGTCTCGCTCAGGTCCTGCTCCAGGGCCTTGTGGGTTCCGATCACGAGCCGCGCGACCCCGGGCTCGCCGTTCGCCTCGGTGACCACGGTCTGCTCGAGGGTCGCGATGGAGACGCGGCCCTCGCTGAGGATGCCGGCGATCGTCGCGAGCACGCCGGGCTCGTCGTCGACCTCGAGGGTGATCTGGTAGCTGGTCGTGACCCGGCCGATCTCGACGATCGGGAGGTTCGCCCGGGTGGACTCCCCGACGCCGACACCGCCCGCGATGTGCCGCCGCGCCGCCGAGACGACGTCGCCGAGGACGGCGGAGGCCGTCTGCACCCCTCCCGCGCCCGCGCCGTAGAACATGAGGTTGCCGGCCGCCTCGGCCTGCACGAAGACGGCGTTGTTGGCGCCGTGCACGCTCGCGAGGGGGTGGGTGCGATCGATGAGGGCGGGGTAGACGCGGACCGAGATCGACTCGCCCGAGCCGTCGGTCAGGCGCTCGCACACGGCGAGCAGCTTGACGACATAGCCCGCGTGACGCGCGGCGTCCATCATCGCCTTGTCGATGCCTGTGATGCCCTCGCGGTGGACGCTCTCCAGCGGGACCGTCGTGTGGAAGGCGAGGCTCGCCAGGATCGCGGCCTTCTGCGCGGCGTCGTACCCCTCGACGTCCGCCGTCGGGTCCGCTTCGGCGTACCCGAGGCGCTGAGCGTCCGCGAGCACGTCCGCGAGCTCGGCGCCCTCGGTGTCCATGCGATCGAGGATGTAGTTGGTGGTCCCGTTGACGATGCCCATGATCCGCTGCACACGGTCGCCGGCGAGCGAGTCCCGCAGCGGCCGGATGATCGGGATGGCGCCGGCCGCAGCGGCCTCGTAGTAGACCTGCGCGCCGACCTGGTCGGCGGCGTCGAAGATCTCGGGGCCGTGCGTCGCCAGAAGCGCCTTGTTCGCCGTCACGACGTCGGCACCCGAGTTGATCGCCTGCAGGAGATGGGATCGCGCCGGCTCGATGCCTCCCATGAGCTCGATGACGATGTCGGAGCCGACGATGAGGGGCTCCACGTCGGTCGTGAACAGCTCGGCGGGAAGGTCGGCGTCGCGCTTGGCCGCCGGGTCCCGCACGGCGATGCCGACGAGCTCGAGGGTCGCCCCTGCGCGGTCGGCCAGCTCCTGCCCGTGGCGAAGCAGCAGCGCGGCGACCTGGGAGCCCACGGCTCCGGCCCCGAGCAGCGCGACGCGCAGGCGACGGTAGTCGGTCACGTCGTCTCGCTCCGCTGACTCATTCTCGGCATGTCGTTCCCTTCCGTCGGGGTGGCGGTGAGGCCGGCGTCCCGCGCGAGGAGGTCGTCGACCGTCTCGCCGCGCACGATGACGCGCGCCTCGCCCCCGCGCAGCGCCACGACGGGCGGACGGGGGACGTAGTTGTAGGTGTTCGCGAGCGAGAAGCAGTACGCGCCCGTCGCGGGGACGGCGAGGAGATCGCCGGGGGCGACGTCTCCGGGGAGGTGCTCGGCATCCACCACGATGTCGCCCGACTCGCAGTGCTTGCCGACGACCCGGGCGAGCACGGGATCCGCGTCGCTCGTGCGCGATGCGATGCGCGCGCTGTACTGCGCACCGTAGAGGGCGGGCCGCGCGTTGTCGCTCATGCCGCCGTCGACGCTCACGTAGAGCCGCGTGAGCGCGTCGTCCACCTGGACGGGTTTCGTCGTCCCCACCTCGTAGAGCGTCACGCCCGCCTTGCCGACGATCGCGCGGCCCGGCTCGAAGGCGAGATGGGGGACGGGGATGCCGCGCACGGCGCACTCCTGCGCCACCGCGTCGACGATGCCGGTGGCCAGCGCCTCGATCGGCGTGGGATCGTCCTCGGGACGGTAGGCGATTCCGAAGCCGCCGCCGAGATTGAGGACCGGGATGTCCCCGCCCGCGAGAAGCTCGGCGTGCAGCTCGACGACGCGCGCCGCGGACTCGCGGAAGCCCGCCGTGCCGAAGATCTGAGACCCGATGTGGCAGTGCAGTCCCGTGAACTCGAGACCGTCGAGCTCCCGGATGCGCGCGACGGCGGCCGGGGCATCCTCCAGCGTGAAGCCGAACTTCTGGTCCTCGTGAGCCGTCGCGAGGAAGTCATGCGTCTCGGCGTGCACGCCGCTGCTGACGCGGAGCAGCACCGCCTGCCGGGCGTCGCGGCGCTCGACGATCGCGGCGAGGCGCTCGAGCTCGATCCAGCTGTCGAGGACGATGGAGCCGATGCCGACCTCGACGGCGCGCTCGAGCTCGCGGACGCTCTTGTTGTTGCCGTGGAACCCCAGGCGGGCGGGGTCGGCGCCGGCAGCGAGCGCGACCGCGAGCTCTCCTCCGGTGCACACATCGACGGCGAAGCCCTCCTCCATCACCCACCGGACGACCTCGGTGGAGAGGAAGGCCTTCCCGGCGTAGTACACGCGCGCCTGCGCGCCGTGCGCGCCCGCCGCCGAGCGGAAGGCCGCCAGCGTGCGCCGTGCGGCGCGGCGCACCTCGTCCTCATCGAGCACGTAGAGGGGAGTGCCGAATCGCTCGCGCAGCGCGGTGGCGCGGATGCCCCCCAGCACGAGGACCCCGTGCTCGTCGCGCTCGGCGGCCTCCGGCCAGACGCTCGCCGGCAGGTCGTTCGCATCATCCGGGGCGGCCGGCACGGGGGTGGCTCGGCTCTGCGGGGCGGCGGACACGGCGGGGACCAATCGGTGAAGGCTTCGGCGCGACGTCGTCCCGACGGACAGGGCGACGGATGCCGCGGCCGGTGGACTCACGCGCCGGGCAGTCCTTGCAGTCTAGGGCACGCCGTATGCCGCTCCCGGCCTGCGGTGCGGGCACGGTCGCGCGGGCGGCGTCACGCGTCGCAGGTCCCGTTCTCGCGGAGCGCGGGATCGCTCGCGATGCGTCCGTCCACGTCGAAGTCGGCGACGACGTGGTCGCCGTCGACCTGGACCTGAGTGAGCGTGAGCCCGGCCGGGATGTACTGCGCGATGCAGACGGTGTAGTCCTTCAGGACTGTGTCGGCGATCGCTCCGAAGCGGGAGGTCAGGTCGTCCGCCGAGACCTCCGCCCCCGCGACCTGCAGGCTCGACGGAGTCAGCACGATGTCGCCGTCGGCGGCGGACGGCGTGAGCGACACCCCGATCGGGACGGCGATGCCGAGGAACTGGAGCTCGGTCGACACCGCGAGGTCGGGCGATGCAAGGCTGAGCGAGTCGACGGGGAAGTCCTGGACGCCGGCGAGGAGCGCCTTGAGCTCGTTCTCGTCCAGGCGCACGGTGGCCGTGGCGGCGTCTGCCTCGGGTTCGCCGCGGATGCCGATGCCCGTCGCGTGCACGGTCACATCCCCGCTGAACTCGCCGAACGACACGTCGTCCGACGACACGGTCACGTCGTCGAGCGTTCCGGCGACGAGCTGCGGAATGACGGTTCCGGCCACCTCGACGTCGACCTCCTGGTCGGCCGGCAGCGCCAGGCTCGTCACGACCTGATCGCGGATGGTCTTCTCGACGATCCCCCGCGCGATGCTCTCGCCGAGGAACCACGCCGCCACCGCGAGGCCGATGACGATCGCCGCGGCGAGGATCCAGGGCCATGCGCGGCGGCGACGGCGGGGCTCGGGGGGAGCCGTCGTCCAGTCCGGGAGCGGCTGAGTGGGCTGCGTGTCGCCGACGGTCATGTCGCTACATCCGTTCCGGTGCGTGGACTCCGAGCAGGGACAGTCCGTTGCGCAGAACCTGGCCGGTCGCATCGTTGAGCCACCGCCGGGTGCGGTGGAGCGTCTCCACGGGGTCGTCGCCCTGCGGGATCACGCGGCAGTTGTCGTACCACCGGTGGTAGAGGCCGGCGAGCTCCTCGAGGAAGCGGGCGACCCGATGCGGCTCGCGGGTCTCCGCCGCGAACGCGACGACGCGCGGGAACTCCTGCAGCGCGCCCAGGAGCGCGGACTCGGTCTCGTGGTCGAGCAGCTCGGGGGCGAACTCCGACCGGTCGACGCCCGCCGCGTCGGCGTTGCGCCCGACGTTGTGGGTGCGGGCGTGCGCGTACTGCACGTAGAAGACGGGGTTGTCGTTCGTGCGGCGCTGGAGCACATCGAGGTCGACGTCGAGGTTCGAGTCGGCCGAGCTCCGCGTGAGGGCGTAGCGCGCGGCATCCACGCCCACGATCTCCACGAGGTCCTCCATCGTCACGACGGTGCCGGCGCGCTTGGACATGCGCACGGGCTGGCCGTCCTTGACCAGGTTCACGAGCTGGCCGATCAGGATCTGCAGGCTGACGTAGGGCTCGTCCCCGAACGCGGCGCACATCGCCATGAGGCGCTTGACGTAGCCGTGATGGTCGGCGCCGAGCATGATGATGCACCGGTTGAAGCCGCGCTCGCGCTTGTCGAGGTAGTAGGCGAGGTCGCCCGAGATGTAGGCGGGCGTGCCGTTGGAGCGGATCACGACGCGGTCACGGTCGTCGCCGAACGTGGTGGAGCGCAGCCAGACCGCGCCGTCCTCTTCGAAGATGTGGCCGAGATCCCGCAGCCGCTCGACGGCGCGCTCGACGGCGCCGGACTCGTGCAGGTCGTTCTCGTGGAAGTAGACGTCGAAGTCGACCCCGAAGTCGTGGAGGCTCTTCTTGATCTCGTCGAACATGAAGCCGACGCCGAGCTCGCGGAACGCCTCCTGCTTCGCGTCTGGGTCGAGCGCATCGATGTCGCCCTCGTACGCCAGGGCGACGCGGCGGGCGATGTCGGCGATGTAGCCGCCGCCGTAGCCGTCTTCGGGGGTCGGCAGGCCCTCGTGTGCGGCGACGAGGCTGCGCGCGAAGCGATCGATCTGCGCGCCGTGGTCGTTGAAGTAGTACTCGCGCGTGACCTTCGCGCCCTGAGAGGCGAGGATGCGCGCCAGCGAGTCGCCGACGGCGGCCCATCGCGTGCCGCCGAGATGGATGGGCCCGGTGGGATTGGCGGAGACGAACTCGAGGTTGATCACCTCGTCGGCGAGAGCGGTGCTGGTCCCGAAGGCGGCGCCGGCATCGACGATGCTCTTCGCGAGCGCGCCGGCGGCCGCGGCATCCAGCCGGATGTTGATGAAGCCCGGCCCCGCGACCTCGACGCTCGCCACGCCCGGCGTCTCGGCCAGCTTGCCGGCGATCTCGGCAGCGAATTCGCGCGGGTTCGCCCCGACGGCCTTGGCGAGCTTGAGTGCGGCATTGGACGCCCAGTCGCCGTGCTCGCGGTTCTTCGGGCGCTCGAGGGGAAGCCCCGACGCCGTGACGCCTTCGCCGGATCCCGGACGCCGCGCCTCGGCGAGGGGGACGATGACGGCGGCGAGAGCGGCGGAGAGTGCGTCAGGAGTCATAACCGCACCAGTCTACGTTTCGGCGCCTCTCCTCCCGATGCGCCCTCGCCCCGCCCCACCCTCCCCCCTCATCCCCGCCGGCGTGAGGCGCCGACCCAACACACGCGCGCTCGACCATCGATCTCCGGGCGGCCGCGGCGTGGAGGCTCACGCGGCGATGTGAGGTCTCGGCACCGCCGCGCCCCGACGTACGTCGCGAAACGTCGGGGGCGGCTGCACCGGCTGTCGCGACGGACGCACGCCGAACGACGCGAGGACCGCTCGGAAGCGCTCGAGGTCTCTCAGTTCCCTCGAGCCCCAGCGGATCACGCGCCGTCCCGTGCGCCCGCGGATGTCGTCCTCACGCCGCTTCTCGGCGAGCACGATGTCAGCTGCCGTGCGGTCGGCGAGCACCGCTGCATCCGTGTACTTCACGGTGCCGTCCACTTCTGCCCACACATCCGCATCGTCCAGAGCGAAGTCGAGTTCGTAGAAGCCGCGGCTGTGCGAGACCCGCACCTGCAGCCGAGGTGCGGCGAAGCCCAGAAGCAGGAGGTAGAGGCGGCTCACGCTCTCGAGGGGCGACTCGGCGCGCCCGTCGGCGAAGCCGACCACCCATCGGGCCTGCACCACGCCGCGGGCACCTGGTTGCAGGGCGGGTCGAGCCAGGACGTCGGTGCGAAATCGGTCGGCCGCCCCGTCGGCATACGTCCGGTTCGCCGAGTCCCACGCGACCAGGCGCGATGCGGCGTCCGCGAGCGCCACGGCCGCCTCCAACGGCAGGATGCCGACCACGTCCGCCACGGTGCGAGCGAGGCTCGTGACCCGCAGACCGCCGATCGTCTCCCAGTCGTCCTCAACGCGCGTGGCGTGCCGCGCAAGCCCGGGCCCCTTGGTCAGGCCGTGGGCCGTCGCTCCGGACACGTGGACTCGGGATGGCTCGTAACGGAAGAGCGGGAGGTTCCACAGCACGGCGGCCGAGGTGTGCGACAACACGACGTCGCCGCCGCGCGCCGCCCGGGCGGCCGCGATCGCGCGTGCGGCATGACGCTCCTCCGCGAACCAGCGCGACCACGTGTCGGCGTCCACGTACCAGCCCCGATGCACGACGATGATCGACTTCTGCGCGACGGCGACCCGAAGGCCCTCGCGGCTCAGTCGGCGCGACATGCGCAGCGACTCCGCCGACAGGACGTGGGCGCTCACTTCGTCGAGGTTCACACCTCGAGCGTGCGCGACGGCAGCGCCTCGGCATCCATGCCCCCCGCCCCTGTGGAGCACCGATGACTCCTCCGCGCTTGGGGAGGCGAGCGTGACTCACCGCCGGGCGTCAACCCACACGGTCCCGCCCGAGAAGCGGTTCTCGAGCGGCTCGAGGGTGGAGTCCGAGGCGCGAATGAGTGGATTCGCGAAGGGACCGGCGGGTCAGGAGAGCTGGACGAGGCTCGCGGGGTCGTCGGCGGCGGGATCGGATGCCTCGGCCCGGACCGGCTGCGTCTGGAGGCCCTCGCCCGACACGTCGTCGGGCAGGACCGCAGCGTCGACCCGCATGCGCGCGAGGCCCACGTACCCGCCGTGGTAGCTCAGGAACGCGCAGTCCGCGGCATCCCGGCCCGTCGCGATGCGCACGAGCGAGCGGCGGTTCGCCAGGCGCGTCGCGTCGATGACGTACCAGGCGCCGTCGTGGTACGCCTCGGCGACGGCGTGGAAGTCCATCGGCCGGAGCCCCGGCGCGAAGCACGCGGCGTACCGGGCCGGCATGTCCATCGCGCGCAGCAGCGCGATGACGACGTGCGCGTAGTCGCGGCACACTCCCTGACCGGTCATGAGCGTTGTGACGGCGCTGTCGGTGCCCTGGCTGAGGCCCGGCGTGTAGGTCGTGCTCGTCGCGACGAAGTCGCTGACGGCGGCGATGAGCTCGTAGCCGTGCAGGCCCTTGAACTGCCGGCGGGCCTGCGAGAACACCTCGTCGGACTGGCAGTAGCGGCTGGGGCGGAGGTAGGTGATGGCCTCGAGGTCGCTCGTGCGGCTCGCCGCCATCTGCCCCTCCACGGTCGCCCGGTAGCGCACCTCGAGGCGTCCGGCCTCGCCCATCAGGCGATGCAGCCGGCTGCCCGACTGGTCGACGATCTCCGTCGGCGTGTACACGCGCTCGCCCTGTGTGAACGTCAGCTCCTCGCTGACGACCGGCACCTGCTGGGCCGCCGTGATCTGGAAGATGAGGTCGACGGACGACCCCAGATCGAGGTCGAGTTCGGCGGTCACGAGGCGTTGCACCGCAGTATCCTCGCATGCCGTGACGACCGCTCCGCCCGCACGGATGAAAGACGTGCGGCAACGGAGCCGGGAGCGCTTCCCGACGGGCGTAGGGGGATGCCGCGCGCCCCGGTTTTCCGCGGGTTCCGGGCCGATGCGGCGTTCCGGGAATTCTGACGTACACTCGCCCGCGTGAACCCGCACGGACGCAGTCGCGCGCGGCGTCCGGTGTGGCTGCTGATCGGCCTCCTGGTCGCCGTCGCCGTCGTCTGCTCGGTCGGCGCCTGGAGGGCCTGGATGAACCCCGTCGAGCCGGTCGCGTCCGTCGCTCGAGCCCAAGCGGCAGCCGTCGCCCCGGCACCCCTTGTCCTCCCGGAGGAGCCGACGGTGCTGGTCTTCGGCGACTCGTGGACCTACGGGTCGGCCGCGACGGTTCCGACTCTGGGCTACGCCTACGTGATCGGCGAGACGCTCGGCTGGAACACCGTCGTCGACGGGGTCCGCGGAAGCGGCTATCTCAAGCCCGGCCTCGACGGCGGCAGCTTCGGCGAGCGCATCGCGCAGCTCGACCCGAACCTCGATCCCGATCTCGTGATCGTCGAGGGCTCGATCAATGACCGGCGCCTGTACCCGGCGGGATACCGCGCGGCCGTCACCGCAGCCTGGAACTCGCTGGCCGAGCTCTATCCCGAGGCCCAGTTCGTCATCCTGGGCCCCGCGCCGCAGGTCCTGCCCGTCGAGAAGCCCACGGCGAGGATCGACGCCGATCTCGCCGAGCTCGCGGCCGCACGCGGCTGGTGGTACATCTCCCCCATCGCGGAGAACTGGATCACCGAAGCCAACTACAGCACGGTCATCGACACGTCCGACATCGGCCGCGACCACCCCACGACCGAGGGCCACGCGCTCCTCGCCGAGCGGCTCGCCACAGGCCTTGCCAGGCTCGCCGAGGGCAACGGCGTGACCGCCGACGCCGGCTGATGCTTCCCCGGCTGGCGGCACGGGACGGTGCTCGCTCGGTGATACCCTCGATCGGTACGCCTCCGTAGCTCAGGGGATAGAGCGTTGGTTTCCGGTACCAAAGGTCGCAGGTTCGATTCCTGTCGGGGGCGCGTACGAGAAGGGGCCGCCCGCCAGGGCGGCCCCTTCTCTCGTTCCCGCTAGGGTCCTGCCATGCCCCTTGCCCTGGTCACCGGCGCCGCGCGCGCGAACAGCATCGCCGCGGGTGTCGTGCCGCGTCTGCGCGCGGACGGCTGGGAGGTCGCGACGAGCGACCTCCGCGACGCCCACTTCCCGTGCGATCTCTCCACCCCCGACGGTCCCGACGCCCTCGTGGAGACCGTTCGCGCAGCGCACGGGTAGATCTCGGCCCTTGTCCTGAGCCACGCGCACGACGTGGAGTCCGGCATCCTCGACACCACCGCCGAGAGCTTCGACACCCACGTCGCCGTCAACGCGCGCGCGAGCCTCCTCCTCATCGCAGCGTTCGCCCGTCAGGTGCCGGCCGACGGAGGCGTCGTGGTGGCACTGACGAGCGACCACACCACGGGGAACCTCCCCTACGGCGCGTCCAAGGGCGCCCTCGACCGCATCGTCATCTCCGCCGCCCGGGAGCTCGGCACGCTCGGCATCTCGGCCAACGTCCTCAACCCGGGTCCGGTCGACACGGGATGGATGGACGACGGCGTGCGCGGCGCCCTGCGAGCGCACCAGCCGCTCGGTCGCCTGGGCACGCCGAGCGACATCGCGGCGACGGTGTCGTTCCTCGTGTCACCCGAGGGCCGCTGGATCTCGGGTCAGCTGCTGCACGCCGACGGCGGCTTCTCGGCGCGCTTCTGACCCGCCGGGCCCTCGTCGTTCCGGGCGGGCAGGTGGGTTTCAGATCGCCGAATCGAAGTCGGTCGGGCGGTCGTCGGCGTCGACGGGGACCGCAACAGGGTGCAGCGCGCGGGCGAGCCCACGCAGGCGATGCACGAGATCGTCGTCCACGAGCTCCTCGTACTCCCCCTCGGCGGTCGTCGCCACGATCTGGCTCGCCGGTCCGACGAGGAAGGTCGCCTCGGCGTGGTGGCCGTCCTTGGCCACGATGGGGATCTCGACGCTCGCCGCCGACCCCACGTCCGCGAGCGCCTGGCTGTAGTCCAGGAGCGCATCGGCGATGTCGTCGCCCGTCAGATACTCGCCACCCGCGTACGCCAGAACCTTCACCACTCTTTGCTAATCCACCTTGGGCGGATCGGTCTCGGGGTTGCCATCGGGCGGGCGAGCCGCTACATCCTCGGAGCGCTCGTAGCGCCGCGCTTCCGGACTGGCAAGGGGGTTCAGTCCGGTCGCGCGTGCCCGGAGCATGGTGGCATGGGTGCGGAGAAGGATGTCGCGGGCAAGACGATCGTGGTCGCAGGGGCATCGAGCGGGTTCGGGCGGGGTGCGGCCGAGCGGCTGGGCGAGCTGGGTGCCAACGTCGTCGTCGCGGCGCGCCGTTCCGCGGTTCTCGACGAGGTCGCGGAGAAGATCACGTCCGCCGGCGGCGCGGCGCTCGCCGTGCCGACCGACGTGAGCGACCCCGACGCCGTGCACCGGCTCGCGCAGGCGGCCCTGCAACGGTTCGGGGGCATCGACCTGTGGGTCAACAACGTCGGGATCGCCGCGCTGGGCTTCTTCTGGGACGTGCCCCTCCCTGATCACGCGCGCATCGTCGACGTCAACGTGAAGGGTCTGATGTACGGCGCGCACGTCGCGCTGCGGCACTTCGTGGAGCGCGGCGAGGGCACGCTCGTCAACGTCGGCTCGGTCGAGAGCGAGATCCCGCTCGCGTACCAGACGAGCTATGCCGCATCGAAGGCCGCCGTGCTGAGCCTCGGCCGATCGCTCAACGAGGAGCTGCGCCTGGCGGGTCTGAGCGATCGCATCAAGGTCGGCACGATCATGCCGTGGGCCGTCGACACGCCGTTCTGGAGCCACACGGCGAACTACACCGGGCGCACCCCGCGCATGGCGGCCCTCGACGATCCCCGGATCGTCGTCGACGCCATCGTCCGCGCGTGCGTCGATCCCAAGGAGGAGCAGCCCGTGGGCGGCAAGGCCCGCGGCGCGAAGCTGTCGCATCAGCTCTTCCCCGACCTCGCCGAGCGCGTGTCGGCGAAGATCGCCGATGCGGAGTCAAAGAAGGGCGTCCCGGTCGCGAACACGACCGGCGCGATCTACGAGCCCCTCGTCGCCGGGACGACCGTGGATGGAGGCGTCCGGGAGCGCGTCGAGCGCGAGGACGAGGAGCGCCGCGAGCGGGAGCGCCTGCGCGGGGAGCGGCGCACCGCGAAGAGCTGACCGCACATCAGGCCGCGGCATCCGTCTCGGCCGTACCGAAGGAGGAGCCATGAGCACACCCGTCGAGAACGACCCCGAGGGCACGCCGGAGGACGGCGGCCTGGGGCAGGACGGCACCATCCCCGACGACCCCGACGGGGTGGCCGCGGGCCACACCGGCGAGCAGTCCACCTTCGAGCCGGAAGAGGACGAGCTGGCAGACGCCGACCCGGAGTGAGACTCCCACTCGCGCAAGTGGGTCTTCCACGTCGGTGCGGCCGCCGCCCTGGGCCTTGCGAGCGCGTGGGCGGCGTCGACACGGCCGGTCGCATAGCCGCCTTCGGAAGCGGCTTCGCCGCGGGTCGCCGCGCCCACGAAGACCCTGGAAAGACGTGGCACGCCAGAGCGGCCGCCCCCGAGGGGACGGCCGCTCCGCGTGGGAACGAGCGGATGCCTAGGCTGCCGCCCGGCCCTTGAAGGCGTCCATGCTCTTGCCCGCGCCGTGCGACTTGCCGGGCGAGCGCACACCGTTGACCGCCGACGTGTCGAAGGCGAAGGTGACGATCGCGGCGGCGACCGCATCGGAGTTGACGTCGAGCGCATCGACGTTGATGTTGCCGACCAGCTCGTAGTCCTGTGCGAGCTGATCGTAGAGGGCGACCGGCTGGCCGGCCCCCGTCAGGTTGTCGCAGAACGCGTGGTAGCAGGGGTCCAGCGCAGCGCCTGCCACGCCACCCCAGATCTCCGCTTCCTCGGCGGTCTTCGGCACCTCGGCGCCGGTGAAGAGTCCGCCCGCGGGGATCCCGATCGCGATGAAGGGGCCGTAGTCGGACCGTCCGGAGAACTCGGTGTCCTTGTACGGCTCGCCCACGCTGTCGTAGAACGCCTGGAAGACGTCCTCGATCTGGGCCGAGCCCTCGGGGATCTCGACCGTCGCGGTCCCGCTGGAGTCGTCGCCGTCGTACACGCCGTAGGTGTAGTTCGGCGACGCGATCATGTCGAAGTTCAGGTAGAGCGCGATCTTGGCGGCCTCCTCTTCCGACAGCTCGGCGACGTAGTGCTCGGATCCGAGCAGGCCCGACTCCTCCGCGCCCCACCACGCGAAGCGCACGGCGTTGCTCGGCTTGACCTTCTGCATCTGGATGGCCGTCTCCAGCAGCGCCGCGCTGCCCGAGCCGTTGTCATTGATGCCGGCGCCCTCCTGGACGCTGTCGAGGTGCGCACCCGCCATCACGACGTTGTCCGGGTTCCCGGTCTTCGTCTGGGCGATGACGTTCCACGCGGTCCGGGTGTCGGCGGTGAACTCCACCGTGACCCGGACGGTCGCGCCCGGCGTGGCGGCGAGGTTCTCGCCGGCCGCCGACGTGACGTTGACCACGGGGATTGTGAGGCCGGTGGCGTCGCCGATCATCCCGATGAGCCCGGTCCGTCCGGGCTGACCCTCGTTCATGATGATGGCGCCGGCAGCCCCCGCCGCCTCGGCGTTGAGCGCCTTGACGGCGAAGCCGCACGTGCCGCGCTGCATGAGGGCGATGCCGCCTTCGGGGAAGCCGACGAAGTCCTCGGCCTCGCAGCCGCTGGTGTTGCTGTTGTTCGGGAGGCCGGCGGCCGGGATGACCAGGCCCACCGGGACGAGCGGCCCCTCGGCGGTTCCCTCGGGGGTGCCCGAGTCGAACTGGTTCCGGATGAAGTCCACCTCGTTCACGAACGTGCGCGGGTCGGGGCTGATGCGGATGAGCTCCGAGTTCTCCTCGAAGAAGTCGAACTCGAACGCCTGCTTCTCGGGGGTGTAGCCGGCGGCCGCCAGCTGCGCCATGACGTAGTCGACGGATGCCTCGTAGCCCGGCAGCCCCGCGGCCCGGTTGCCTCCGTTCTCGTCGGCGATCGCCTGGAACGCCTCGAGGTGATTCATCACCCCCTCGACGGTGACGGCCTTCGTGATCTTCTTCACCGAATTGTTGTTCGGTGCCGCGTACGCAGGTGAGGCGTACGCGACGGACACTGCCAGGGCTCCCGCCGCAACCGCGGCGAATGCCCGACGTCTCGTAGACGGCATGACATTTCCTCTCAGCCTGACGACCCCAATGTCGGCAGGTCCTTCGACGCTACCCAGCCGTCAGGCGAGAGGAAAGACTTCGAGCCCGATCCGCCGAGATCACTCGTGGCCGACGAGCTTGAGCCCGATGACGCACCCGACCAGGCCGAGGATGAGCAGGAGCCGCACGATCGAGAACGGTTCGGCCCCGGTGAGCATGGCGTAGGCGACGGTCAGCGAGGCGCCGATCCCGACCCAGACGGCGTACGCCGTCCCTGTCGAGATGTCGCGCATCGCCCACGCGAGGCCGCCCATGCTGGCCACGAGCGAGACGCCGAAGACGATGCTCGGCCACAGCTTGGTGAAGCCCTCGGACTTTCCCAGCGCGGTTGCCCAGACGGCTTCGAGGATTCCTGACACGACGAGGATGACCCACGACACGAGACTCGCCTCCTTGGCCAGTCTTGTCGCTCACCGGGTACTGATCCGTCGTCCGGGGATCCGGTCGAGGATCCGGCATCAGCCTAGCCGAGCAGCCTGGGCAGCCTCTGAGCAGCGGGCCGCGGCATCCACTCTCTTCCTCAGACGAGGAAGATCCCGTCGAGGACGCCCGGATTGTGCGCGTGCACGAGCACGAGGAAGACGACGGCGTCGAAGAGCAGATGCACGGTGACCACGTATGCGAGCGACCGGGTCACCATGAAGATGAAGCCCTGGAGCAGCGCGAAGGGGATCGTCAGGAACGGTCCCCACGCCTGATAACCGAGCTCCCAGAGGAACGAGACGAAGACGACGGCCTGAAGCAGGTTGGACTGCCAGTCCGGGAAGTGCCGGCGCAGCAGCGCGAACACCGTGCAGATGAAGAAGAGCTCGTCCCAGATGCCGACCGCGCCCACTCCGACGAAGAGCCGCGCGATGAGGTCGGGGGTGTCGACGACGGGCCAGTTCGTGTAGACGCCCGAGGTGATGAAGTAGAAGGGGAGGATCAGCCATCCGAGTGCGAGGACGAGGGCGAGCCACGACCACTGGAAGAGCGTCCATCGCCCTCCCCCACGCCAGGGGAAGCGGATCGCGTAGTCGCGGTAGACCCACCGGGACAGGACGTAGGGCACCGCGACCGCTGCGCCCAGAGCCACCCCGAAGCGGAGCATCGCGAGATTGTCGAGCTCGGCCTTCAGCGGGATCGCGCTCACGATGAGAAGTCCGACCGCGATGAGCGAGAGATCGCGGACGAGGCTCGGCGGGCGACGGATGCCGGCTGCCTGCGCGACGCCCGGAGCCACGGCGTCGACCCCCGGTTCCCCGGCGAGTCCGGGGGCAGCATCCGAAAGCCGCCCGCGCTCGATCAGCAGCGCCGCCAGGAGCGCCGCGGCCAGGAGAGCCCAGCCCACCCACGGCACGCGCACCACGAAGAACGCCGGGGCGGCGAGGCAGGCGAGGAGGGCGGGGAGCAGCCCCCACGACCAGGCGGGGCGGACGAACTGCGGGACGGCGGGATGCGCGGGCACTCAGGCTCCCCGGCGCCGGGGGTCGGCGTGCCGCGTCACGGGCGGTCCCGGCGGCGATACGTCAGGTCGCGGATCACGCGACCGGCGCGGGCGCCCTTGCGTTCGAAGGCGGTGAGGACGCGGCCCTGGAAGCGCTGCGCCCAGTCCCCCTCGTAGGCCCGCTCGAAGTCCGGAGCGTCGTCGAGCACCGTCCGCATCTGGCGCGCATAGTCCTCCCAGTCGGTCGCGAGCCGCAGCATCCCGCCATCGCGCAGCGCCCGCGCGGCGAGAGACGCGAAGGAGTCGGTGACGAGCCGGCGCTTCGTGTGCTTCTTCTTGTGCCACGGGTCGGGGAAGAAGACCCAGACCTCGTCGGCGGATGCCTCGGGCAGCAGATGCTCGAGCACCTCGGGCGCGTTCGCCTCGACGAGGCGCAGGTTGCGCGCGCCGGCGCGGTCGGCGTCGAGCATGGTGCGCGCGAGACCGGCCTTGAACACCTCGACGGCCAGGAAGTCCTGTTCGGGATGGGATGCCGCGGCGCGCACGATCGCGTGCCCCTGACCCGAGCCGATCTCGACGACGAGAGGCGCTTCGCGCCCCCACACGGCGGCAGGCTCCACGGCCGCGCCGGGACGGACGCTCGTGGCCGCGGCATCCCGCTCCACGGAGATCAGGAACTGCGCGGACAGCTCCGACCAGGCGCGCTCCTGCGCCTCGGACATCCGGCCGCTGCGGCGCACGAACGACACCGGCCGGTCGCGGAAGGTGCGGGCCTCGGCGGAGGGGGCGGGGACGTCGGACACCCTTCCAGGCTAGCCAACGGCCCGCGCGGATCCCGCCCTCACGAGGACGGACGCCACGCGGCGGCCGACGAGGGAGGGCATCTTCGTCAGAGCGTCAGGTCGTCACGTAGTCGATCAGCTCCTCGACGCGGCCGAGGAACGACGGCTCGAGGTCGCGATAGCTCTTCACGGCGCTGAGTATCCGCTGCCATGCCCGCGCGATGTCGGCCTGGTCCCGCGCCGGCCAGCCCAGTGCGCGGCACACTCCCACCTTGAACTCGATGCCGCGGGGCACCTCGGGCCAGGCCGCGATCCCGAGGGCGCGTGGGGTGACGCACTGCCAGACGTCCACGTACGGGTGGCCGACGATCTTGAGGTGGGCGCCGTGCGGGCCCCGCAGGACAGCGTTCGCGAGGCGGGACTCCTTCGATCCCGGCACGAGGTGGTCGACCAGCACGCCGTACCGCCGGTCGGCGGTCGGCGGCTCTTCGTCGAGCACCGCCTCGAGGAGATCGACCCCCTGCAGGTACTCGACGACGACCCCCTCGACGCGCAGATCGTCGCCCCACACCTTCTCGACGAGATCGGCGTCGTGCCGGCCCTCCACGAAGATGCGGCTCGCGCGCGCGACACGAGCGCGAGCGTCGGGGACGGCGAAGGATCCCGACGCCGTGCGGGCGGGTCCCGTTCGTGCGGAGGACGCCGGTGCGACGAGCACGACGTCCTCGCCGTCGACGAGGAAGCCGGGGCCGAGCGGGAAGAGCCGACGCCGCGCGTGCCGGTCCTCGAGCTCCACCGCGCCCGAACGCACACCGGTCACGGCGCCGCAGAATCCCCCGTCGGCGACCTCGACGACGAGGTCGGCCTCCGCGGGGATGCGCGGCAGCTCACGCTGCAGCCGCTTCTTCCACCCGGGTGCGAGCACGTCCGCGCCGTATCGATCGTCCATCTGCCCTCCGAAGCGGTCAGCGTACCCGCGCGGGACGCTCCGCTCGGGGAGCGACCCGCCTCCTGTCAAGGGCGGCGCGCTCCCCTACCGATGCATGCCGGGGCGTGAATAGACTCGGCACGGGGGCGGGTCCACGGCTCCCGAGGAGGGGGACGCGATGCCCGCGCGACGAGTACTCGCGCTCACAGCAGCTCTCTCGCTGCTGCTTCTGGGCGGAGCCGGTGCCGCCTCCGCCACCGATCCCGTCACGCTGGGATCCAGCTACGTCGTCGACCAGGTCGACGCGCTGTCGGGCTCCGAGGAGCAGGCCGCCGAGGAGCGGCTGCAGCAGCTCTCGGATGAGACCGACGTCGATCTGTGGGTCGTGTTCGTCGACGACTTCACGAATCCGTCGGATGCTGCGAACTGGGCGAACCAGACCGCCACCGTCAATGGGCTCGGCCCGAACCAGTACCTTCTCGCCGTCGCGGTCGACGGGCGCCAGTTCTACCTGTCGGGCGACTCGGCCGGCCCCGTGACCGCGGATGAGCTCACCTCGATCGAGCAGCAGCAGGTGCAGCCGCAGCTCGCCGAGGACGACTGGGGCGGCGCGATCGACGCCGCCGCCGACGGACTGACATCCGCCGTCGGCGGGAGCAGTGGCGGAACGAGCGACGGGACGAGCGGCGGCGGGGTCTCCGGTCTGGCCGGAGCCGGCTGGAGCGTGCTCACCGGACTCCTCGTGCTCGTCCTCGCCATCGGGGCCATCGGCGTGATCATCTGGCTGGTCGTCCGTCGCCGGCGGCGGAGGCAGGCGCCGGCCGGCATCCCCGGCCCGCAGGGGGCTCCCCCGGTGAGCACCGAGGAGCTCGCCCGCCAGGCGTCGGCCGCCCTCGTCGAGACAGACGACGCGGTGAAGACGAGCGAGCAGGAACTGGGGTTCGCCAGGGCCCAGTTCGGAGACGCGGCCACTGTCGAGTTCGCTCAGGCCCTCGACGCGGCGAAGGCGAGCCTCACCAAGGCCTTCCTGCTCCAGCAGCAGCTGGACGACGCGACCCCCGACACCGAGGAGCAGGTGCGCGCCTGGAACACCCAGATCCTCCAGCTGCTCGAAGAGGCCAATAACGGACTCGACGAGAAGGCGGAGGCGTTCGACGAGCTTCGCAAGCTCGAGCAGAACGCTCCGGAGGCGCTCGCGCGGGTCCAGGAGCAGCGGACGGCCGCCGCGGGGGCTCTGGATGCCGCGGCCGACCGCCTCGCCGACCTGGGTCAGACATATGCCCCGGAGGCCCTCTCGACCGTGGCGGACAACCCCGAGCAGGCCCGCGACCGCTTGATGTTCGCCGAGGCGCAGCTCGCGTCGGCGCAGACCGCGATCGGCGCCGGCGACGGAGGTCAGGCCGCCGTCAGCATCCGAGCCGCCGAGGAGGCCGTCGGGCAGGCGAAGCTCCTCGAAGAGGCGATCGACAAGCTCGGTCGTGACCTGGCCGCGGGCGAGCAGAGCGCGCTGGCGCTCGTGGCCGAGCTCGAGCAGGACATCGCGGCGGCCTCCGCTCTGCCCGATCCCGACGGACGGGTCGCCGCGACGGTGACGGCGACGCGGCAGCAGCTCGACGCGGCCCGCGCACTGCTCGGGGCGACCCAGCGGCGTCCCCTCGCCGCCCTTCAGGCGCTCGAGGCGGCCGACCGCCAGATCGACGCCGTCATCGCCGGCGTCCGCGACGCCGCGGCCCAGGCGCAGCGGGCCCAGCAGATGCTGGGTCAGACGATCATGCAGGCGCGCGCCCAGGTGTCGGCGGCGGAGGACTACATCACGGCGCGTCGCGGCGCGGTGGGTGCCGAGGCGCGCACGCGTCTCGCCGAAGCCGGCGCCTCGCTCGTCCAGGCCGAGCAGCTCCAGTCCGCCGACCCGCATCGCGCGCTGCAGTACGCGCAGCGCGCCGATCAGCTGGCCGGGCAGGCGATCCAGTACGCGCAGAGCGATGTCGGGTCGTTCGGAGGCGGCGGGATGCTCGCCGCGCCGGGGGGCATGGGCAGTGCGGGCGGCGGAGGGGGCGGCATGCTCGGTGCCGTCCTCGGCGGTATCGTCCTCAACTCCGTGCTCGGCGGAGGCGGCCGCTCGGGGGGCGTCGGCGGCGGCAGCGTGTTCGGCGGAGGCGGCGGCATGCGCTCGGGCTCGGGCGGGGGCTTCCGGCCCGGCAGCTTCGGCGGAGGCGGCACGCGCGGCCGGCGAGGCGGAGGACGCTTCTGACCGACTTCCCCGGGTTCGCCGACTCGCGGCATCCCTGATTCCCCTACTTCGACAGGAAGGAAAACCGATGGCAAAGCAGTCCATCTTCGGTCGCATCTCCACGCTCGTCCGAGCGAACATCAACGCGCTTCTGGACTCCGCCGAGGATCCCCAGAAGATGCTCGACCAGCTGGTGCGCGACTACACCAACAGCATCGCCGACGCCGAGGCGGCGATCGCCGAGACGATCGGCAATCTGCGTCTGCTCGAGCGCGATCACCAGGAGGACGTCCAGGCCGCCGCCGAGTGGGGCAACAAGGCCCTGGCCGCCTCGCGCAAGGCCGACCAGCTGCGCGGGCAGGGCAACACGACCGACGCCGACAAGTTCGACAACCTCGCGAAGATCGCGCTGCAGCGTCAGATCAGCGAGGAGAACCAGGCGAAGGCCGTCGAGCCCACGATCGCGTCCCAGACGGAGGTGGTCGACAAGCTCAAGGACGGCCTCAACGGCATGAAGCAGAAGCTCGAGCAGCTCAAGTCCAAGCGCTCCGAGATGCTCGCACGCCAGAAGACCGCCGAGGCCCAGATCAAGGTGCATGACGCCGTCAAGTCGATCGACGTCCTCGACCCGACGAGCGAGCTCGGCCGGTTCGAGGACAAGATCCGCCGCCAGGAGGCGCTGGCCCAGGGCAAGCAGGAGCTGGCCGCGTCGAGCCTCGACGCCCAGTTCAACCAGCTCGAGGACGTCGGCGAGCTGACCGAGGTCGAGGCGCGACTCGCGGCCCTCAAGGGCGGGCAGCAGCCGGCGCAGGCGGCCATCGACGCGCCGAGCGCTCCGTACACGCCGTAGGCGCGGATTCGAAGGGCGTCGCGGCTGCCGCCGCGGCGCCCTTCCGCATGGCGCGGATGCCCCGCACTCAGCGCTGGGGAATGATGGAGGGATGGCTCGCTTCCTGATCGTCCCCCAGTGGCAGGGTTCGCCTTCGGCACGGGCGATGCAGCTCATCGACGGTGCGCAGGCGATCGCGGGCGACCTGCCGCGCGCGGCGTGCACGGCGGTCGACGTTCCCCTCGAGGCGGGAGAGTCGCTCGAGACGGGCGTCCTGCGCTACAGCTCGCTCATCCGCACGAGCGATGCCGTCGTCGCCGAGCTGGAGGCCGCTGAGGCTCCGGTCATCGTGGTCGGGGGCGACTGCGGCGTCGGAGTCGCCCCGATCGGCGTGGCGGCCGAACGTGAGGATCGACTCGCCGTCGTGTGGTTCGACGCCCACCCCGACCTGCACACGTCTCGGACGACGCACTCCGGGGCGTTCGGCGGGATGGCGCTGAGCGCCGTCCTGGGCGACGGACCCGACAGCCTCTCGCTCCCTTCCGGGCTCGTCCCTGCCGAGCGGGTCGTTCTCGCCGGCGCTCGGGACTACGACGCCGAAGAGGAGGAGCGCGCCGCCACCACGGGGATCGCGACGATCGACGCCGCCGACCTCGCCGAGCCTGCGACGCTCACCGCCGCGATCGAGGCGACGGGCGCGACGGGCGTCTACATCCACGTCGACCTCGACGTGCTCGATCCGGCCGCGATGACGGGGGTCACCTCACCCGTGCCCTTCGGCCTGACGGTGGCCCAGCTCGTGGCGGCGATCGCGGCGGTGCGGGGCGTCGCGCCGCTGGCCGGCGCGACGATCGCGGGGTTCGCGCCCAGCTCGCCCGCGGCAGCCGGTGACGACCTCGGCGCGATCCTGCGCATCGTCGGGGCCCTCGCATGAACCCGATCCCCCGTCCCCCACTCGGATGGGAGGCGGCCGCCGCGCGTGCCGTCGACCGCGGCCGGCGCCTCGACCGGCTCATCCCGCGCTTTCTGCTCGATTCGGCGGTCAGCCGTGCGGGCTACTGGTACGGATCGGCGATCGGCTGGATCTGGGGCGGGCTCTGGAGCACCGGCCCCGTCGAGAAGCGGAACGGACTGTGGGTCTTCCGCGGGCTGCCGAGCTGGGCCTTCGCCCGCGGCGGGGTCTGCGTCGGCGGCTGCTTCCTGACGGGAGGCGCCGACCCGTCCGAGCGGCTGCTGGAGCACGAGGCGGTCCATGCGCGGCAATGGCGGCGCTACGGATTCCTTCTGCCGGTGCTCTACCTCCTCGCGGGCCGCGATCCCCTGCGCAACCGCTTCGAGATCGAGGCGGGACTCGAGGACGGGAACTACGTCCCGCGCCCGCGGCGGCCGGTTCCCCGCTGAGACGCGAGAAGGTGCGGCCGGTCCCGACCGGCCGCACCGCGCTGAGATCTACTTGGCCGGGTACAGGTGGGCGTTGCATCCTTCCTCGCCGAAGGGCGTGCTGACCACCGCAGCGCCCCTATCGCTCCACGCCTTGCGCAGCTCCTGGGGGATCTGTCCCCAGTTCTGCGTGTTGCCCGGACCCGACGGACCGCCCTCAGAGCCGTCCTCGAGGCCGGAGTAGACGCACAGGGACTTCGCATGCGCGGGTCCTTGCGTCTCCTGTCCGTTGCCGCCGATCTCGCCCGCGAACGCGCCGCCGGCGCCTCCGAGTGCGAGCACCGTCCCCACGGCGACTCCCAGCATCCATTTCTTGTGCATTGTTCTCCCCTTTGCACGTGAGATGGCGGGCGCCTTCGCCCGTCGGCGCCCATCGAACTCCTGGGAGAGGGAGGCGTCAAGAGGAAAGGACGCGGATCGCCGCTCGTCCGGCAGCGGTCCGGAAACGCAAAAGGTGCGGCCGGGCGCAGGCCCGACCGCACCCGTCGCGCGATCACTTCATCGGGAACTGCTTCGCGTTGCACCCGAAGGAGATCGGTCCGTCCGGCGTCTGGATGGTGACGACTGCGGCGCCGTGGCCGGTCGCCCCGATCTCGGCGGCGAACTGCTTGCTGTGACCCCAGTTCTGGGTGTTTCCGGGGCCCGAGGGGGCTTCCGGATCCTCCGAGCCGTCCTCGAGGCCTGAGAACGAGCATTCCGATTTCGCGTGGGACGGTGCCTGAGTGCCCTGTCCGTTGCCGCCGATCTCACCGGCGAAGGCGCCGCCGGCGCCTCCGAGTGCGAGCATCGTCCCCACGGCGAACGCCAGCATCAGCTTCTTGCGCATGTTTTCCCCTTTGCACAGGTGTCGACGGGCACCTTCGCCCGCCGGCGACCATCGAACTCCCGTCGACCGAGAGCGTCAAGGGGAACTGACGCATTCGAGCTCTCGGGATCGCCTTCAGGCGAGGTTCGCGATGCCGTACTCCACGGGCGCATGGATCGACGATGCGGAGATGCCGCGGCGCTCGATGAGGTGCTCGACGATGTCGGCCGTCCCGAGGTATCCGCCCAGCAGATGGATACGCGTGCGGTCGTCTTCCGCGCACAGCATCTCGTCGGCCCACGCCGTCACCGCCCGGGTCAGCGCCTGCCCGGCAGCGCAGGCTCTTCCCGTGCCCGGATCGCCGCTGCGACGCGAGCGGTCGAGCCAGGTCACGACCATGCGGGCCGGAGCCGTGATCGGCGCCTCCCAGGACGCGTCCGGAACCTCGATGAAGACCCGACCGGTCGAGCAGATGGGCAGTGTCGCCAGCAGTGCCTCCAGCGCCGCGAGAGAGGACTCGTCGGCCGTGATGAGGTGCTGGACCCGCGTGTGGCGCGACGCACGGCAGGCCGCGGCGTTGTGCTCGGTCGTGTCGATCATCTCGCCCCACTATACCCCGAGGATAGGGTTGCCTAACCTGACCCCAGCGTCACGCGCCCTCGATCAGGAGCCCTCGCAGCGAGGCGATCTCGTCGTCGGTCATCCCGTGCGCGCGCAGGTAGTCCGTCGGCGACCCGTAGCGCTCGGTGAGGTCGCCGAGCAGCCCCGCCATGACCGGCGCGGGCGAACGCGTCGCGAGGTCCTCCAGGTGTACGGCCTCGGGATGCAGCTCCCGGAGCTTCTCGACGACATGACGGTTGCGCCACTCGGGGAGGAGGCCCTCGGTGCGGGCGTAGTCGGCGACGACGGCGTCGCGATCGACGCCCGCCGCGGCGAGGGTCAAGCCGACGGTCACTCCCGTGCGGTCCTTGCCCACCGTGCAGTGGACGAGCACGGGCTGGTCGACGAGGATGCCGCGCACGACGTCGACGACGCGATCGGCCGAGTCCTCGACGATCCTTTGATACATCTCGTCGAGCGGGATGTCGTCGTGGAAGAAGGAGGCGACCGATCCGAGGAACAGGGGCGCGCGCTGCGTCGGGATGGCGAGGTCGCCGAGCCGGCTGGGCGCCGCCGTCACCTCCTCGTCGTCCCGGAGGTCGATGATCCGACGCAGGCGCAGTCCTCGCAGTGCCTCGACGCCCGGATCCTCGAGCTGGGCGAGGTTCCCGGAGCGGTAGAGGATCCCGGAGCGGGTCCGGCCAGCACCGGCGGGAAGGCCCCCGACATCGCGGAGATTCACCGCGCCGGGGACCTGCGGGTCGGTCATGCGCGACCGGTCGCGCGCGGGGGCACGGGGTAGCGGCCCGCGATGGCGACGCGGTTGAAGGCGTTGATGGACACCAGGATCCAGCTGAGCGCGACGTACTCGTCCTCGCTGAGGATGCCGCCGACGTGGTCGTACACCTCGTCGGGCACTCCCCCGTCATGGATGAACGTGAACGCCTCGGCGAGCTCGAGTCCCGCGCGCTCCCGATCCGTGAAGACGCCCGAGTCGCGCCACGTCGCGAGCTGCGCGATCAGGTCCGCATCGAGGCCCTCCTTGAGCGCGCGGTCGACATGCACCCGCACGCAGTAGGCGCACCCGTTGAGCTGAGAGGCGTGGATCTGCACGAGTTCTTTGAGCCGGCCGTCGATCCCCGCATCGGCGGCGATGCGGCCGACGGTCTTCGAGAAGGCGTCGAGCGTCTTGTACGCGTCGGGAGCCGAGCGCGAGAGGTGCACGCGACGTTCTTCGCTCATGCCCTTCACCCTATGACGGCGACGGATGCCGCGGCGCTCGCCCGCGCGGCAGAATGGGCCGGGTGAGCGACCCCACCGACGAGTTCTCGTTCCTTCCCGCCCAGGCCGCCGACATCGGGATCGACGGGCCGCTTCCGCGCGGCGAGCGCCTGTCGCTTCCGCTCCCGGACGGTCGGGTGCTGAGCGCCCTCCGCTACGGCGGAGAGGCCCCGCAGGTGACCTTCCTGCACGGCGCGGGGCTCAACGCCCACACGTGGGACACGACGATCCTCGCGCTGGGCCTGCCCGCCCTCGCGATCGATCTGCCCGGGCACGGCGACTCGTCGTGGCGTGCCGACGCGGCGTACACCGGCGGCACGCTGGCGCCGGACGTCGCCGTGGGGATCGAGGCGTGGAGCGATCGGCCGCAGCTCCTCGTCGGCCAGTCGCTCGGGGGGCTGACGGCGGCGGCGGTCGCGGCATCCCGTCCCGACCTCGTCCGCGAAGTGGTCGTCGTCGACATCACCCCCGGGCTCGACCCGAACGGCGGAGCCGCACAGCTGCGGCAGTTCTTCGCAGGCCCCACCGACTGGACCTCGCGCGACGAGCTGGTCGAGCGCGCCCTCGCGTTCGGACTCGGCGGGTCGCGGGCGGCGGCCGAACGCGGGGTCTATCACAACAGCCGCATCCGGCCGGACGGCCGCGTGGAGTGGAAGCACCACTTCGCGCACCTGGCGAACGCGATGGCGGCCTCCCCCGAGCTCGCGGATGCCGCTGCCGCGCAGCAGGACGCCCTCGCCGCCGTCCTCTCCGAAAGCGGCTGGACGGATCTCGCCGCCATCCGCGCCCCCCTGACGCTGGTGCGCGGCACGCGGGGATACCTGACCGATGCCGACACCCGCGCGTTCCGCGAACGGGTGCCGGCGGCATCCGTCGTCGAGTTCGACTCGGGTCACAACGTGCAGGAGGAGCGCCCGCTCGAGCTGGGCCGCTTCGTCGCGGAGCGGGCGGGGAAGGGTTAACGCTTCTGTTTCGTTGTGCGTAGGGCCGGGCTCGGGGCGCGTCGCGGTTGCCTAGGCTGGTTGATCGCACGAGATCGCGTCCCGACGCGCTCGGCACCGCGTTCCCCTCTGCACCGGATGCCCCGAAAGGACGGCCATGCTCCGCCGCACCGCACTCGCCGCGACCTCCCTCCTCGCCGTCGGAGCGCTGCTGCTCTCGGCGTGCACGACCGGGGGTGGGAGCACCGGGTCCAGCAGCGCCGGCGCGCCGGACGCCGACGCCTCGGCGGTCATCCGTCTCGTCCTCGAGCCGAGCAACCTCGACATCCGCCAGACGGCGGGCGCGGCGCTCGACCAGATCCTGATCGACAACGTCTACGAGGGGCTCGTCGCGCGCACGCCCGAGCAGGACATCGTGCCGGCTCTCGCGAGCGATTGGGAGGTGTCCGAGGACGGGCTGACCTACACCTTCACCCTGCGCGAGGGGGTCACGTTCCACGACGGACAGCCCCTCACCCCCGAGGACGTCGTGTGGTCGCTCACGACGCGCAAGACCACCCCGGAGTGGTCCGACTCGGCCCGCCTGGCCAACGTCGAGACGATCACGGCGGACGGACAGACCATCACGCTCACGCTGAGCGCCCCCGATTCGACGCTCCTGTGGAACCTCACGGGGCGCGCGGGCCTCGTGCTGAAGCAGGGCGACACGGTGGACTACAAGACGGCGGCCAACGGCACCGGTCCGTTCGTGCTCGACACCTGGCGCCAGGGCGACAGCATCACGTTCACCCGCAACGACGCGTACTGGGGCGACCCCGCGCAGGTCGGCGAGGTCGTCTTCGACTACATCCCCGACAATCAGGCCGCCCTCAACGCCGCGCTGGCCGGCGAGGTCGACGTCGTGACCGGCTTCGACGCGAACCTCCGCGATCAGGTGGAGGCGAACGGCGACTTCGAGCTCGTGCTCGGGCAGTCGACCGACAAGGGCACGCTCGCCTTCAACCAGGCCTCCGGTCCGCTCGCCGACAAGCGGGTCCGTCAGGCGATCCGGCAGGCGATCGACCACGAGGCCTTCATCGAGGCCGCGGGCTCGGGTGAGACGCTCTACGGGCCGATCCCGTCCCTTGACCCCGGCTACGAGGACCTTTCGGACGTCGCCCCCTACGACCCCGAGGCGGCGAAGGCGCTCCTGGAGGAGGCGGGCGCCGAGGACCTCACCCTGACCCTCACGATCCCGAACTTCTACTCCACCACCATCCCGCAGATCCTCGTGTCCGACCTCAACGAGGTCGGCATCACCCTGGAGGTCGACTCCGTCGACTTCCCGACCTGGCTCAACGACGTGTACGTCAACAAGGACTACGACCTGAGCTACGTGCTGCACACCGAGGCCCGCGACTTCGAGAACTGGGCGAACCCCGACTACTACTTCACCTACGACAACCCCGAGGTGCAGGAGCTCTACCGGCGGTCCGTCGCCGCCACCGACCCCGAGGAGGCCGCCGCGCTCCTCGAGGAGGCGGCCCGGATCGTGTCGGAGGATGCCGCGGCCGACTGGCTCTTCAACGGGGCGTCGGTCGTCGCCGTCGGCACTAACATCACGGGTATGCCCTCGATCAATGTGAACGAGCGCCTCGATCTCTCGCAGCTGGCCAAGAGCAACGGGTGATCCGATACACGCTGACGCGGCTCGCCCTGCTCCTGCTCGGGCTCTTCGTCGCCAGCGTGCTGATCTTCCTGACGCTGCGGGTGCTCCCCGGTGACGTCGCGCAGCTGATCGCGGGCACGAGCAGCACGCCGCAGCAGGTCGACGCGATCAGCGAGCGGCTCGGCCTCGGCGAGCCGCTTCCCGCGCAGTACCTCGACTGGATGGGGGGGGTCCTGCGCGGCGACCTCGGCACGTCGCTGCTGACCGGCTCGAGCGTCACCGGCGAGCTCGCGCAGAAGGCGCAGGTGACGGTGCCCCTCGGCATCCTCTCGCTGACGATCGCGCTCCTGTTCAGCCTGCCGCTCGGCGTCGTCTCCGCGATGCGCCGCGGGCGGGCGTCCGGCACCGCGCTGAGCGTCGGATCACAGGCCCTCGCGGCGGTGCCCGTCGTATGGGCGGGCATGATGCTCGTCGTCGTGTTCGCCGTCTGGCTCGGCTGGCTCCCCGCGCAGGGCTTCCCGCGCGCCGGCTGGGCCGACCCGTCGGCGGCGCTGCGCGCGCTCATCCTGCCGGCGCTGACCATCGGGATCGTCGAGGGCGCGATGCTCCTGCGCTTCGTCCGCAGCGCCACCCTGCAAGCCGTCGGCCAGGACTACGTCAGAACCGCCGCGGCGAAGGGGCTGACGCGCGACGCGGCGCTGATCCGCCACGGCCTGCCGAACGTCGGCCTCTCGGTCGTCACGGTGCTGGGGCTTCAGGTGGCCGGCATCATCGTCGGCGCCGTCGTGATCGAACAGCTCTTCAGCCTCCCCGGCATCGGGCGCATGCTCGTCGCGGATGTGAGCGCCCGGGACCTTCCCAAGGTGCAGGGAGAGCTCCTCGCCCTGACGGGCTTCGTGCTGATCGTGGGCTTCGTCGTCGACCTCGTGCACCGCGCACTCGACCCCCGGCAGCGGGAGGCGTCATGACCGAGCGCCTCGCCGATACCCGGCGCTCCCGCCGGAGCGCGACCCGGCGCCGCCCCTCGCGGTGGGCGTGGCTCGGCCGCCTGTGGGCGCTGTCCACGGGCCGGTTCGGCCTCATCGTCGTCGCCGTCGTGCTCGCGACCGCCCTCCTCGCGACGTTCTGGACGCCGTTCGACCCGCAGCAGGTAGACGTGCGCGGCCGGTGGGCACCGCCCGGCATCCCGCACCTCCTGGGCACCGACGGGTCGGGACGCGACATCCTGAGCCTCGTCATCGCGGGGGCGAAGACGACGGTCGTCGTCGCGGTGGGTTCGGGTGTCATCGCGACGATCGTCGGCATCGCGCTCGCGGCCCTCGGCGCCCTCACCGCGCGGTGGATCCGCGAGTCGGTGGCGGTCTTCGTCGACATCCTGATCGCGTTCCCGGTGCTTCTCATCGCGATGATGATCTCGGCCGTGTGGGGCGGATCCCTCTGGGTCGTCATCTGGTCGGTCGGCATCGGCTTCGGCGTCAACATCGCCCGCGTGACGCGGCCCGAGCTCCGGCGAGTGCTGCACAGCGACTTCGTGCTCGCGGGCCGCATGGCGGGACTCACCCCGTGGCAGAATCTCGTGCGGCACCTGCTCCCGAATGTCGCGCCGGTCTTCATCGTGCAGCTGTCGTGGGCGATGGCCGTCGCCGTGCTGGCCGAGGCCGGCCTGTCGTATCTCGGCTTCGGCGCCCCCGTCACCGAGCCGTCGTGGGGGCTCCTCCTCGCCGAGCTGCAGCAGTTCATCACCGTCTACCCGCTGTCCGTCGTCTGGCCCGGGCTCGCGATCACGTTCACCGTCCTCGGGCTGAACCTCCTCGGCGACGGCCTGCGCGAGGCCACCGACCCGACGCTGTCGCGTCGCGGCGGCGCCGCCCGACAGGCGCGCACGCACGTGCCGGAGGTGGTCTCGTGACCCTCGAGATCCGCGACCTCACGATCGACATCGCCGGCCGGCGCGTCGTCGACGGCATCTCGTTCGACGTGCCCGACGGTGCACGGGTCGGGCTCATCGGAGAGTCGGGCTCGGGCAAGTCTCTGACGGCGCTCGCCGTGATGGGCCTCCTGCCCGACGGCGCGGAGGCGGGCGGATCGGTCCGCTGGAACGGCCGGGAGCTGCTCGGGCTGGCCGACAGGGAGCTCGCCGAGCTCCGCGGCGACGACATCGGCATCGTCTTCCAGGAGCCGCGGACGGCGCTCAACCCCATCCGGACGGTCGGCCGGCAGATCGCGGAGTCCGTCCGCATCCACCAGCGGGCCGGGCGTGCCGCGGCGAACGCCCGCGCCGTCGAGGAGGCCCGGCGCGTCGCGCTCCCCGACCCCGAGCGCATCGTCGCCCGGTATCCGCATCAGCTCTCCGGCGGTCAGCGGCAGCGCGTGGCGATCGCGATGGCTCTGGCCTGCCGGCCGCGCCTGCTCATCGCGGACGAGCCGACCACCGCGCTCGACGTCACGATCCAGGCCGAGATCCTCGACCTCCTGCTCTCGCTCGTCGAGACAGACGGCATGTCGCTCGTCTTCATCACGCACGACCTCGCCGTGCTCTCGCGGATCGCCACGCACGGCATCGTGCTGGAGGAGGGTCGCGTCGTCGAGGCGGCGGCCGTGTCGACGCTCTTGACGGCGCCGTCCTCCACGGTGACGCGGGAGCTTCTGCGGGATGCCACGGCGACGCTGTGGCGGCCGGGAGGTCTCGCATGATCTCGCCGGCTCCCCTCCTGCGCGCTCGCGGCCTGACGCGGCGCTTCCCCGTGCCCAAGGCCACCCTCTTCGAGAAGGCGCGCACCTCGACGGCCCTCGAGGACGCCGACCTCGACGTGTTCGCCGGAAGCGCCGTCGGCATCATCGGCGAGTCGGGATCGGGGAAGTCCACGCTCGTGCGCCTCCTCCTCGCGCTCGACGCCCCGACCGCGGGCACGATCGAATTCGACGGGCGGGAGGTGGATGCCTCGGCCGGCGCCCGCGCCCTGCACTGGCTCCGGCGCGACACCGGCATGGTCTTCCAGGACCCCTACTCGTCGCTCGACCCGCGAATGAGCGTCGGCCGGATCGTCGCGGAGCCCCTCTGGGCGCTCGGACTCGACGGCGAGGGCGGGCCCGGGAGCGACGGTCGCCGGGCGCGCGTGCACGAGGTGCTGCGGGACGTCGGTCTCGAGCCCGACATGGCCGATCGCTTCCCGCACGAGTTCTCCGGCGGTCAGCGCCAGCGGATCGCTATTGCCCGCGCGATCGTGCACCGACCGCGGCTCCTCGTCGGCGACGAGCCGATGTCGGCGCTCGATGTGACGGTGCGGGCGCAGATCCTCGAGCTCCTCGGCGAGCTGCGCCGGCGCGACAGCCTCACGCTGCTGCTCGTGTCGCACGACATCGGCGTCGTGCAGAACCTCTGCGACGAGGTCGTCGTCATGAAGGACGGCCGCATCGTGGAGGAGGGCCCGACCGAGAAGGTGCTGCTGCAGCCGCAGGTCTCGTACACACGGCGGCTGCTGGCGTCGATCCCCGTCATCGACCCGGGCGCCGAGGCATCCTGACCCTTCGCCCGCCTCGCCGCCCCCTTCACCTGGCTTCACCTGGCGCGAACCGCCGCTCACCCCGTCGCCGACCGACGGAATGCGCCACGTCAGCGCGCGGGCCGCGGCATCCATCCCCTTCACCTGGCGCAGACCGCCGCTCACCCCGTCGCCGACCGACGGAATGCGCCAAGTCCGCGCGCGGGCCGCGGCATCCATCCCCTTCACCTGGCGCGAACCGCCGCTCACCCCGTCGCCGACCGACAGGATGCGCCGACCGAGTGGCGGCCGCTCGGTGTCGCCGACCGACGTTAGCCTCGGAGGCATGAGGCACGCGATCGTTCCGCCGTACCTGCTCGCCCGCATCGCGGCGGCGACCGAGCCGCACCTCGCGCGCGCCGCCGAGGCGGCTCGGGCGACCCTCGAGGGCGAGCGGGAGTACCGGCCGAGCCGCTCGCGCCTGCGCCTGTCGATCGACGAGGCGGGAAGCCTCGTCGCCGAGACCGGTCCCGCCCCCGATCGCACGATCTCCGACGCCCGCAATCGCGAGACGCTCCCCGGAGTCCGGGTGCGCGGGGAGGACGATCCGCCGACGGGCGACGAAGCCGTCGACGAGGCGTTCGACGGGCTCGGGGCCACGTTCGACTTCTACTGGGACGCGTATCGGCGTAACAGCATCGACGACGCCGGCGGGGAGCTCCTCGCGACGGTCCACTACGGCGAGGACTACGACAACGCCTTCTGGAACGGTGAGCGGATGGTGTTCGGCGACGGAGACGGCGAGATCTTCACGGGCTTCACCAACTCGGTGACCGTCATCGCGCACGAGCTCACGCACGGCGTGACCGAGGTCTCCGGCGGGCTGGAGTACGAGGGTCAGTCGGGCGCCCTCAACGAGTCGATCTCCGACGTGTTCGCTGCGCTCACCGAACAGCACCAGCTCGGCCAGACGGCCGACGAGGCGAGCTGGCTCATCGGGGAGGGGATCTTCACGGATGCTGTGGAGGGCCGCGCACTCCGCTCCATGAAGGATCCCGGCACGGCGTACGACGACGACGTGCTCGGCAAGGACCCGCAGCCGGGCCACATGCGCGACTACGTCGTGACGACGAACGACAACGGCGGAGTGCACATCAACTCCGGCATCCCGAACCGGGCCTTCGTCCTCGCCGCACTCGCCCTGGGAGGCTCCGCCTGGGAGCGCGCAGGGCGCATCTGGTACCGAACGCTGACCTCCGGCACGCTCTCCCCCACCGCGGACTTCGCCGAGTTCGCCGCCGCCACCATCGCGACCGCCGAAGCGGAGTACGGTGTGGAGTCGGAGGAGGTGTCGGCCGTCCGCGATGCGTGGACCGAGGTCGGCGTCATCGGCGATGAGCGAATCGAGAAGCCCGCGGCCTGACGGGGCGACGCCCGACGGCTCGCCGCTCCTCGTCGTCGCCGTCACGCGCACGGGAGGCTTCGCCGGGCTCACCAAGGTCTGGACGGCCCAGCCGCGCCAGGACGAGGCATCCGACTGGGTCGCCCTCATCTCGCGCTGCCCCTGGGACGCTCCCGTCGACGGCGACCGCCGCGGCGCCGACCGCTTCCAGTGGAACATCCACGCGCGATGCGGACCCGACGAGGACCGTGAGGCCGAACTGCCCGACCGCGCGCTCACCGGGCCCTGGCGCGAGCTCGTCGACGCGGTCCGCGACTGGAGCGACGGCAACCGCTCCGCCGGGCCCGCGGACTGACCCGCAGGCGGCCGGCTCAGCGCGCGAAGAGGCCCTTCTTCTTCTTCACGGGCTTGAGGTGCTTCTGCAGATAGATCGTGCCGAGCCAGCGGCCGAACTTGAACCCCACACGGCCCATGCGCCCGACCTCGACGAAGCCGAGCTTCTCGTGCAGGGCGACGGATGCCTCGGCGCCCTTGTCGCTGATGACGGCGACCATCTCGCGGATGCCGGCCTCTTCGCACGCCGAGATGAGCGCCTCCAGGAGCGCGCGGCCGAGGCCCTTCCCCGCCGCGGCCTGCCCGAGGTAGATGGAGTTCTCGACCGAGAAGCGGTAGGCGCTCTTCGTGGACATCGGCTGCACGAGCGCGTATCCGAGGATCTGCCCCGTCGGCGACTCGGCGACGAGGAACGGCATGCCGAGCTTCCGCAGATGCGCGAGCTTGTCGCGCCACTGCCCGATCGTCCACGGGCTCTCGTCGAAGGTCACGACCGAGTTGGTGACGTAGTAGTTGTAGATCTCCCGCACGTCGGGGATGTCACGATCCTCGACGGACCGGATCGTGTACGCGAAGGGGCGCTCGGGTTCGGGCTGCTTCTGCAGGTGCTGAGGAAGGCGGCGGCGCGTCTTCTCATACTCCTCCTCCAGCATGGGTTCCAGCCTACGCGGGGAGCGTCCACGCGATCGCGGGGGCGCCCTGCTGCTCGAGCAGGGCGTTCGCCCGCGAGAAGGGGCGGGAGCCGAAGAAGCCGCGGCTCGCGGAGAGCGGCGACGGGTGGGCGGATTCGATGACGGGGGTCGCACCGAGGAGCGGGCGGAGGTTCGCGGCATCCCTCCCCCACAGGATCGCCACCAGCGGCTCGTCACGTGCGGCGAGAGTGCGGATCGCGTGCTCGGTGACCTTCTCCCAGCCCCAGCCGCGGTGGGAGGCCGAGGCGCCGGGGGCGACCGTGAGGACGCGGTTCAGCAGCATGACGCCCTGATCGCTCCAGCCCGACAGATCGCCGTGGGCGGCGGGAGGGATGCCGAGATCGGCGTGGAGCTCCTGGTAGATGTTCGTGAGGCTCCGCGGCAGCGGCCGGACGTGCCGGTCGACGGCGAACGACAGGCCGATGGGGTGCCCGGGGGTCGGATAGGGATCCTGCCCCACGAGCAGCACCCGGACATCGCGCAAGGGGCGCTGGAACGCGCGGAGCACGCGATCGCCCGCCGGAAGATACGTCCTCCCCGCGGCCACCTCGGCCCGGAGGCGGTCGCCGAGCGCGGCGATGTCGGGACCGACGGGTCCGAGCGCCGCAGCCCAGTCGGGATCGAGGAGCCCCGCGTCCGCCAGTTGGGGCAGCGTCAGCGCCATCGGCTAAGCGGACCTCTCGACGGCCCCGGTGTCCTCCTCGACGACGGAGCCCTTCCACGACCAGGGGAAGTCGATCCAGAGGGACGTCGCCTTCCAGGAGTAGTCGGGTTCCACGATCGTCGTCGGCTTGGTGAAGATGACCGCGGAGCGCACCTCGGCGCCCTGGTCGGCCAGGAGCTTGACGGCCAGATCCAAGGTGCGGCCGCTGTCGGCGACGTCGTCGACGAGCAGCACGCGCCGGCCGCGGAGATAGCTCATGTCGAGCTCGGGCGGGAGGACGGCGGGTGCGTCGAGGACGGTCCCGATACCCGTGTAGAACTCGACGTTGATCGCCCCGCAGTTCTTGATGCCCAGGCCGTAGGCGATGGCGCCGGCGGGCAGCAGTCCGCCCCGCGCGATCGCGACCACGACCTCGGGGACGAATCCGTCCGCGAGGATCGCCCGGGCGATGGTGCGGGATGCCTCGCCGAAGCCGTCCCACGTCAGTCGTTCACGCTCAGCCGCTGCATCGGTCACGCCGTCCACACTATGCGGCCCTGCGCACAGCGCAGCGGGGGCAGGAGGGTAATCTCACCTCGTGTCAACGTCGCCCGCCGAGCGCCTGCGTGGATCCGCGCTCGGGATCACCGCCGGCCTGATCGGCTGGTTCGTCCTCGTCGAGCTCACCAGCGGCATCCTGCAGGGCTTCTACGTCCCCCTGTTCAGCGACATCGTCGCGGAGCTGGGCATCCACGACTCCGACGTCAACTGGTTCGAGGCGGCGCAGCTTCTGCTGTCGGCGCTGGTCCTCCCCGTCCTCGCGAAGCTCGGCGACATGTACGGGCACAAGAGGATCCTGCTGATCGCGGCGATCCTCACGGCGGCGGCGAGCTGGTGGCTCGCATTCGCGGGCGACTTCTGGAGCTTCCTCGTCGCCTGGGCGCTGCAGGGCTTCTACGTGGTCTGGCTGCCGCTGGAGATCGCGCTCATCTTCGAGCGCGGGCGCCGACAGAACCGGGGCGTGTCGACGACCCGACGCGCAGCCGGCCTGCTCGTGGTCGGTCTCGAGGCCGGCGCCATCGTGGGCGCACTCGCGGCCGGACGCATCTTCGCCGCGACGGGCGGCGACCTCCGCGTCACCCTGATGGTCCCCGCGATCGCCGTCACGCTCATCGCCGTCGTCATCTGGCTGGCGGTCCCCGAGTCCGAGCCGATCCCCGGGCGATCGCTCGACACCGGCGGATTCGTCATCCTGGCGTGGGGCCTCCTGCTCGTCACGGGCGCGCTCGTCTACATGCGGATGATCGGCGAGCTCGACCTCGGTCCGGCCGCGTGGTGGTGGGTCGTCGGACTTCTCCTCGCGGGCGTCGGCGTGTTCGTGTGGTTCGTCCGGTACGAGCTCCGGCAGGACGACCCCGCCATCGACATCCGCGTGCTCCGCAAGCCCGAGATGTGGCCGGTGCAGGCGACGGCGTTCCTGGTGGGGATCAGCCTGCTCGGTGCGCAGGGTCCGCTTTCGACGTACGCGGGAACCGATTCTTCGCTCGGATACGGACTCGGACTGGATGCCACGGATCGCTCCAACGTCATCGGGATCTACCTCGTGTCCCTCATCGTCGGCGCCGTGCTCTTCGCGCTCACCTCCCGTCGCGGGAACCCGCGCGTCATCCTCATCGGTGCGAGCGCCCTGGTGGGCGTGGGGTACGCGCTCTTCCTCCCCTTCCACCTCGAGCTGTGGCAGGTGCTCCTCAACCTCTCGATCGCGGGCATCGGCTCGGGCGCACTGGTCGCAGCCCTTCCCGCGGCCGCCGCGGCCGCCGCGCCCCGCGGCCAGACGGGCATCGCCTCGGCGCTCACCAACACGACCAAGACGATCGGCGGAACCTTCGCGTCCGCCGTGTTCGGCGTCGTGCTCGCGGCGGGCGCCGGCGCCGTCGCCAGCCAGACGGCGGCGTCGCTCGGCGGGTACATGACGGTGTGGGCGGTGTGCGCCGCGGGCGGGTTCCTCGCCGCGATCCTGCTCTTCTTCGTGCCGAAGGTCGCCTTCGCCGATGCCGACGGCTCCGCGGAGGAGGCGGCCGACGCGGCGGCCGGTGAGGCCCAGATCCTCTGAGGGCACGGATGCCGCGGCATCCGGCTCCCGTCGGTCCGGAGCGTTTCGTCTCCGGCGCTTCGCGCCTCCGCTCAACGACCGGAGGTGACGGGAGTCGCTGTTCGCGGTCGTCGAGCGAGCGAAGCGAGACGAAACGGGGTGCGGGAGTCGCTGTTCGCGGTCGTCGAGCGAGCGAAGCGAGACGAAGCGGGGTGCGGGAGTCGCTGTTCCCGGTCGTCGAGCGAGCGAAGCGAGACGAAACGCCCCGGACCGGCGCGAAGCGTCAGGCGCGGATGGCCGTCGTCGTCATGACGAGCTCGATGCCGCCCTCGACCGGGCGCGAGCGGAGCGCGACCGTGGCCGAGGCGAGCTCCGCGAGCGACGGGAGGTGCGTGCCGCCGCAGGGGATGCGCGCCTGCCCTCCCGGCAGGTCGCAGACCCAGGTGCGCCGATCGGCGAGGCGGTCGCCCGACGTCTCGACGCGGACGGAGCCGCCGGAGGAGATCCATTCGGCGAGCTGGGCGTCGATGCGGGACGAGAGCGCCTCGAGGTCCTCCAGCGCCCCGGGCTCGAACCCCTTGCGCCGCAGCGACCTGCCGATGCGGTACGTGTCGGTCGAGCCGTCGGGGTGGATGCGCGACTCCTGGATGGCGAGTGCGTCGAAGGCGGGCGCGCCGAGCGCGTCGACCGGCGCCTCCTTCGTCCATGCATCGACGAGTGCCCGGTCGAGCGCGAGCGAGGCCAGGTGGCAGGCGGTGTGGCCGGCCGAGAGCGCGAGGCGGTGGCCGCGATCGACCTCGACCTGGACGACATCGCCCTCGCGTACAGCGTGCGCGGGCACGAGGTGGGCGACGACGAACGTCCACCCGTCCGTCCCGGTCCGCACGGGGACGGCGGGGCCGAGGAGCAGTTCGTCGCCCTGCGTGGCACCGACGACCGCGTCGGCGATCGGAAGGATCGTCTCGCCGACGCGGATGGTGCCGCGGTCCGCCGGCTGGTCGGGCCAGGCGGTGTCGACGGGGTGGAAGGCCGTCGTGTCCAGGACGACCGCGAGGCGCCCCTCGCCGGCGTCGGCGACGTGCAGCACCCTGCCCGTCGAGGTGGTCGCCCCCGACGGATACGTGACAACCGTGCCCGGGAGGGCGCTCACGGGCGGGCCGACTCGTCGCGAGGGCGCAGCGGCCCGCGTGCGAGAAGGTGCTGCGCGGACTGCGCGACCGGGCGCATCGTGACGAGGTCGAGATTCACATGACCGGGCGCGTTCAGCGCGTATCCGATGACGTCGGCGACATCGGCCGCCGTGAGCGGCGCCTCGACGTCCGCGTACACCCGCTCGGCGGCGTTGCGATCTCCGCCGAGGCGGTTGAGCGTGAACTCCTCGGTGTAGACCATGCCCGGGGCGATCTCCACGACCCGGATCGGCTCGCCGTTCAGCTCGAGGCGCAGGGCGTGCACGAGCATCGACTCGGCGGCCTTCGCCGCGTTGTACCCGCCGCCGCCCGGGTAGGCCGTCTGCGCCGCGGTGGACGTGACGAAGACGGTGTCGGCGTGTCCACCGCCGCCGGCGGCGCGACGCAGCTGCGGCAGGAGCGCCGAGATCAGCCGCTGGGCGCTGAGGACGTTGACGTCGTACATCCACTGCCAGTCCTCGGGACTGCCGTCCTCCACGCGATCCGTTCCGCGCGCGCCGCCCGCCACCTGCACCAGGGCATGCACGGGTCCGCTGCCCTCGAGCCACGCGGCGAGTGCGTCGACGTCCGCCGGGCTGGTGAGATCCGCCGCGAACGCGACCGCGCCGGTCTCCGTCTCCAGCGCCTGGAGGCGCTCGGCCCGGCGCGCGACGGCGACGACGTCCCATCCCGACGAGCGGAGCGCGCGCGCCGTCGCCTCCCCGATCCCCGAGCTCGCACCCGTCACCACCGCACGTCGTGTCATGCCTCCACGCTAGCCCGGGCCGCCCACCGTCGATTACGTAACATTTCCCGCCCGTTGTCGCCGCTGCGCACCCTCCCTAATGTCGGACGAGGCCGCGACGCCCGCCGCGCGCCCCCGATACCCGCAGGAGCAGTCATGTCGGCACCCGAGAACTGGCGTTTCGAGACCAAGCAGATCCACTCGGGCGCGCAGCCCGACCCCGTCACCAAGGCACGCGCCACCCCGATCTACCAGACGACGTCGTACGTCTTCGACAACACCGATCACGCGGCGAACCTCTTCGCGCTCGCCGAGTTCGGCAACATCTACACGCGGATCATGAACCCCACCCAGGAGGTCGTCGAGCAGCGTCTGGCGGCCCTCGAGGGGGGCACCGGCGCCCTCCTCGTCGCCTCGGGTCAGGCCGCCGAGACGTTCGCCGTGCTCAACATCGCCGAGGCCGGCGATCACATCGTCTCGTCGAGCTCGATCTACGGCGGAACGTACAACCTCTTCAAGTACACGCTGGCCAAGCTTGGCATCCAGACGACGTTCGTCGAGAACCAGGACGATCCCGAGGAGTGGCGCCGCGCGGTCCGCCCGAACACGAAGCTCTTCTTCGCCGAGACGATCGGCAACCCCAAGATCAACGTGCTCGACATCCGCACCGTCGCCGACATCGCCCACGAGGCAGGCGTGCCCCTCATCGTCGACAACACGATCGCGACGCCGTACCTGATCAAGCCCTTCGAGCACGGCGCCGACATCGTCATCCACTCCGCGACGAAGTTCCTCGGGGGTCACGGCACTGTCATCGGCGGCGTCATCGTCGACGGCGGCACCTTCGCCTGGTCGGAGAACGTCGAGAAGTTCCCGGGTCTCACCGTTCCGGACCCCTCGTACCACGGAGCGTCCTACACGGCCGCCGTCGGCGACGGGCTCGCCTACATCATCAAGGCGCGTGTGCAGCTGCTGCGCGACCTCGGCTCGGCGATCTCGCCGCAGAGCGCCTGGCTGCTCATCCAGGGCCTCGAGACCCTGTCGCTGCGCATCGAGCGGCACGTGCAGAACGCGCAGGAGATCGCCGAGTGGCTCGAGAACCACCAGGACGTGGCATCCGTCAACTACTCCGGCCTGCCCACGTCGCCCTGGTACGCCGCCGCGAACGCCTACGCCCCCAAGGGCGTGGGGGCGGTCCTCTCCTTCGAGCTGAAGGGGGGCGTGGAGGCGGGGCGCGAGTTCGTGAACAGCCTTCAGCTGTTCAGCCACCTCGCGAACATCGGCGACGTCCGCTCGCTCGTGATCCACCCCGCATCGACGACGCACTCGCAGCTGACGCCGGAGCAGCAGCTCACGACCGGCGTGACCCCGGGCCTCGTCCGTCTGTCGGTCGGGCTGGAGAACATCGAGGACCTCAAGGCGGACCTGGAGCAGGCCCTCGCGGCCGCTCGACGGGTGTCGGAGGCCGCCCGCGCCTGATCCCGCGCACAGCACGGAATCGGATGCCCCGGCCCGCGCGGCCGGGGCATCCCCGTGTCTGCCGCCCGGCGGAGAGGGGCGGGGTCGTCAGATCCGCGTCTTCGGGCGGACATGACCGAGCCCGCCGTCGACGCCGAGCACCTGGCCCGTGATCCAGGAGTTCGCCGGATCGAGGAGGAAGGCCACCGCTCGCGCGACATCCTCGGGCTCGCCCAGCCGCCCCAGCGCGTGCATCGCCTCCGAGACCCGGCGGGACTGCTCGCTCGCTGTGAGCCCGGCCGTGAGCGAGGTCCGGGTGAGTCCGGGCGCGACGGCGTTGATCCGGAGGTTCTGCGACGCGTAGCTGGACGCCGCGGAGAGCATCAGCCCGATGACGCCGGCCTTGGCTGCGGCGATGGCATCGTGGTTAGCCAGGCCGGCGAGCGCGGCCGCGGACGACACGAGCACGACCGAGCCGCCGCTGCGCAGATGCCGGCCGGCCGCGCGCACCGTGGCGAAGGCGGTCGTCAGCGATGCCGCCACGGTTTCGTCGAACTGCTCGCGCGAAGTGAGGTGTGCAGGCTTGAGCAGCATCGATCCCGCGAAGCAGGCGACGCCGTCCAGCGGCGCCGCGTCGGCGACGGCGCGGTCGACGGCCTCGAAGTCGGAGGCGTCGAGGACGATGTCGGGCTCGATGCGACCCTCGCCCCGGGCGGTCGTGATGACGTCGTGGCCGTCCTGCCGCAGGAGGTCGGCCGTCGCCTGTCCGATGCCGCTCGACGCGGCGATGAGAAGGAAGCGGGCCATGCTCCATTGTGACCCGGGTTCGATCCGCCTCGGCCCGCTCCCCCGGGCCCGGTCAGCCGGCGTCCCACCAGCGCAGGACACGCAGCGCGCGCAGGGTGACCCAGCGGCTCGGGAAGCCCTCAGCCTCGTCCTCGAAGGCGAGGTGCGAGGCGCCCTGGTGCTCGTTCTCGATCTTCCACATCCCCATGGGCAGGGCTTTGGAGCGGATGAGGTCGACAGCTTCGGCGCAGCGCTCGTCGCGCTGCGGGCGGGCGATGCGGAAGTAGTCGGCGCCGCGAAGGATGTCGTAGTACCAGCGGGTGGGGAAGCTCAGCAGCGTGAAGCGCGGATCCGCGATCTCGCCCGTCGTCGCGCGCCGCATGAGGCGCCGATCGAGGAGGTACTCCTCGCCGCGGCGCCGCGCCTCGCGGCTCGACTCCGTGCCTCCCGTGGCGGACTCCCAGTCCCGCAGGCCCTCGAGCGCGCAGATCGTCGAGTGGAACGACCCCACGCCCTGCCCGTCGTCGACCCAGCAGTTCCACCCGCCGTCGCCGAGCTGCGTGTCGACGAGGGTCTGGCAGATGCGCGAGGCATCCCTTCCGAAGTACGCCCCGATCGACAGGGCGACTCCGTTGATGCACGGCTCGACCTCGCCCTGGAAGTAGAGCTCGTCGTTGTAGTCCCACCGGACGTTCCGCTCGACGCGGTCGAGCGCCTCGCGCACGCGCGGATCGGCCGGGTCGGCACCCAGATCCATGAGGGTCTGCAGGCTGAAGTGGGTCGCCGACCACGTGTCGAAGAAGTTCGCATACGACTCGGTCCACGGCGGGCGGTAGGCCCCGCCGTCCCAGTACCCGTCGTCGGCCTGCAGCCCGAGGAGCGTCGCTCCCCAACCCTCGGCCGCCACCCTCGCCCGCTCGGCGGCAACGTCGGCGGCCGGAGCCGCCTCCAGATCCTGCATCACCTGCCAGCGGATGGCCGGGTCGCCCTGCTTCAGGTACTCCGTCACGTCCATGCGGGGCACGCTACCGCCGACGCCCGACACCGCGTGTATCAGCGCGCGCGTGCGGCGCTCCTTCATCGACGAGGGTGACGCATTCCGCGGCACCCACGAGCAAGGAGGCGGGCGATGCCACCTGTCGATGAGACCACGCCGCGACCGGGCCGGGGACGCGTCACGAAAGTGAGCGCCAGAGAGCTCGGGCTGCGAACCCGGGCGAAGGCGCTGATGCTGGGCAATCCCAACTACTTCGGCACGAGACCCGGCACCTCGTTCGAAGCCGTCGAGAAGATCTCGTTCTCGACGACCTTCGAGCAGCTCACGTGCGTGGGCCTGAACCCGACGATCGATCAGCTCGAAGCCGTCGTGCGGGTGAGTCAGACCGCCGGCTACGGCGGGGCACTTTGCGGCGCGGGCTCTCGCGAGTACGTGCGCTTCTTCGTCAGCTACGACGCGGGAGCGACCTGGACGGATGCGGGGATGGACTCGTTCGCCGTGCACGACTCGGCAGGTGCCCGCCCCCTCGAATTCGCCGTCGACGTCGTGGCGCCGCTCAAGCACTTCTGGTGTCTGTTCGCGAGGCCCGTCCTGGTGCGGGCGATCCTCTCGTGGAACGCGGCGCCGACGGCGGGCGACCCCGACTTCTCGCCCGTCTGGGGCAACGTCGTCACGGTGTCGGTCGCGCCGCGGACGACCAAGCTCCCGCCGTGGTCGGAGTTCCTCCAGCACACCGACATCACGCTCCCTCCGGCGGTCCTGGCGCAGATCGATCCCGACGCGACGGTGACGCTCAAGGCCGCCGAGACGCTCTCGGTCGCCGAGCTGGCGCAGACGTACGCGGGGACGGATGTCGAGCCCCACCGCTTCCTCGCGCCCGCGATCTTCGACGAGATCGGCGTCGAGACGACTCGGGCCAGCATCGGACTCGTGCCTCCTGCCGCACCGACGGCACCGGGCATCGCCGCCGGCGTCGCGGCGGCGACGCCGTCGATCCCCATCCCTCCGCCCACTCCGCTGCCTCTGCCCGCGAGCTCACCGATCTTCCAGATCCCGCAGCTGAAGGACATCGATCTCGGCACCATCATCGCCACCCTCCTCAAGACCGACGGCGACACGTCGTACGAGGAGCTCGGCTGCATCGGCTACGACCCCGCAGAAGACGCCCTCATCGGCATCCTGACGGTCAAGAAGCCCAACGGCTACAGCGGCGGCCCCTGCACCGCCGGCAGCGTCGAGCACGTGGCCTTCTGGATCGACTGGGGCGGCGGGTGGTCCTACGTCGGAACCGCGGGAGTGGTGGTGCACGACGAGGACGTGCCCGACGGCGGCCTGCGGTTCGCCGTGTACCTTCCGCTGGCCTCGACGGCGCATCGGCGCGACTGCGCCGAGGGGCCTGTCGAGCCGCGGGTGCGTGCGATCCTGTCGTGGGCGACGCCGCCGCCACCCGCCGACCCGGAGTGGGTGCCCACGTGGGGCAACCGCGAAGAGGCGACGATCCAGCTGCCGGTGGGCGCGCTCTCGCCCCTCCGTCCGGTGTTCGACTTCGTGAGCGGAGTGAGCGTCTGCGACGTCGACCAGTCCGACGGCCGCACGGCCGGCGGAGACAACCCCTTCGGGGGTGTCGTGACGATCTCGGGATTCATCCCGGATGCCCCCGATGTCGCCGCCCCGCAGATGCGGTACCGCGTGCGGGTCCGCCCCTCCGGCTCGGCGCTGTGGACCACGCTCACGACTCCCTTCACGGTGGGCGGCACGCGGTGGATCGGGACGACCTTCCCGCAGTCCTACAGCCAGCTCCAGACGCCGGACGCGGACGGGTTCTTCCCGTACCTCGTCGACCGCAACATCGCCGGTGCGGGCTATCGCACCGTGTACGGCGACGTGCTGTATCCCTGGGACACGACGGCTCTGACGGCCGGGCTGTGGGAGATCGAGGTCGTCGCGAAGGACGCGTTCGGCACCGTGTATCCGGCGCAGATCCTGCAATGCTCCGACGGCACGGTCCGCACGACCGTGACGATCCGCCTGGACGAGAAGCCGCCGAAGGTCGTGCTCGAGATCACCGAGGTCGAACACCCCGACGGGTCGGTGCACGCCACGGGGCCCTGCAAGCGGTTCACGATCGGCGACAAGCTTCGGGGCACGTACGCCGTGACGGACGAGCACCTGTCGCAGATCTGGTTCGAGCTGCAGCCGGACTCGTCGGCGCTCGGCGCACTGCCGACGTTCTCGGGGCCGACCGCGTTCCCCGCCGTCACCACGACGGCCGGCGGCACGTGGGAGCTCGACACGAGCATCATGGCGGCCTGCGGATACGTGCTCACCCTGTGGGCGCACGACCGCACGATCACTCCCGGCGGCCCGTGGCGTGATCGCGTCCTCTTCGGGTTCTCCCTCGAGGCCTGACAGCTGGGGGGCGCCGCCCGGACCCGCTCCGGGCGGCGTACTCCCCTTGTCCTCGGCGGCCGGTGTAACACTCGGCCCCGACCTCGGCCGAGCCGGAAGAATGGGGCGATGGACTGGCAGACCTCCGAAGACACCGTGCCGTCGGCACCGGTGACGGAGGCCGACGCCCGGCTCCTCCTCGGCCGTCCTCCCGCGACGGGAGCCTGGCGAGACGGCGATCCCGCGGGCGATCGCCACTTCGCGGCCTTCGGCGCGTTCCGCACCGAGGGCGGGCGCGAACTTCCCGCCTACCGGCTCGCCTACGAGACGTGGGGTGAGCTGAACGCCGCCCGCGACAACGCGGTGCTCGTCCTCCACGCCCTGACCGGCGACAGCCACGTGCGCGGACCGGCCGGGCCGGGGCATCCCACCGCCGGATGGTGGGGCGACATCGTCGGACCCGGTGCCCCCATCGACACCGACGAGTGGTTCGTCGTGGCGCCCAACATGCTGGGCGGATGCCAGGGGTCGACCGGTCCCGCAAGCATCGCGCCCGACGGCTACGAGTGGGCCTCGCGCTTCCCGTACCTCACGATCCGCGATCAGGTCCGGGCCCAGGTGCGACTCGCCGACGCGCTGGGCATCGACCGGTGGGCGGCGGTGCTGGGCGGATCGATGGGAGGCATGCACGCCCTCGAGTGGGCGATCGCCCTGCCGGAGCGGGTCGCACGGGTCGGCGTGCTGTCGGCACCCCCGGTCAACACGGCCGACCAGATCGCGCTCAACTCCGTGCAGCTCGAGGCGATCTCGATCGACCCGCGCTTCCAGAACGGCAAATACTACGACGCCGACGCGGGTGATGGGCCGCATCGCGGGCTCGCCCTCGCCCGCCGCATGGCGCTGCTGAACTACCGGAGCCCCACCGAGCTCAACCAGCGCTTCCAGCGATCGTGGCAGTCCGGTGTGAGCCCGCTCGGGCACGGCGGGCGTTTCGCCGTCGAGTCGTACCTCGACTTCCACGGCAACCGCTTCACGCGCCGGTTCGACGCGAACAGCTACATCACCCTCGTCGAGGCGATGAACTCGCACGACATCGGCCGCGATCGCGGAGGCGTCGAGGATGCGCTCGCGGGCGTCACGGCCACGGCGCTCGTCCTCGGGATCGACAGCGACCGCCTCTTCCCCATCGAGGGCCAGCATCGGATCGCCCGCGGCATCCCGAACGCACTCGACGGAGACCGAGCCGTGGTGCTACCGAGCGACTTCGGCCACGACGGCTTCCTCATCGAGACGCACGCCGTGGGCGCGCACCTGCGCCGCCTGCTCGCCGCCTGACTCAGTCCGTGCGGGTGTAGGTCCAGGGGAGCGCGCCGAGGTCCAGGCGATGGCGCGCGGAGGACCCGGCCGCGGCATCCCCCTCGTACTCGGCGTCCTCCTGCCAGAGCAGCAGGGGGCCTGTCTCGCCTCGGCGCGCGACGGTCTCGAAGCGTCGGAAGCCGGCGAGGCGCAGCATCCCGAGCAGCGCCCGTACATCGCGCTGTCCCGCGAGCGTGTGAAGGGTCACCCACGTCGGCGGGTACAGCGTGACCTCTCCGCGCGCGTGGCGCTCGAGGACGACCGCCGGGTCGATCCACTCGGCTCCGACGGCCTCGTCCGGCGACAGCACGACGTCCCCGGTCGTCGCGCGCGCCGCGAAGAACCACGTGCGGATGCGCAGCGGCAGCCCCGGCGGCGGATCCCAGCACGACACGGTCCAGAGGTCTTCCGCGGCGAGCACGAGACCCGACTCCTCCCGGGTCTCCCGCACGCCCGCCCGGCGGGCGACGGCCTCCTCCGGCTCGCTGTCGCTCAGCCGGTCCTGCGGTTCCACCTTTCCGCCGGGGAACACCCAGGCGCCGGCGAACGAGCCGCGGTCGGGTCGCTCGATCATGAGCACCTCGGGGCCCCGGTCCCCGTCGCGCAGCACGACCACGGTCGCCGCGACGGGGATGTCGGGGTCGGCGCCGTCGCCCGGCACGCGGGGCCGCGACTCCCCCACGGCATCGGCGAGCGCCCGCACGGCGCGGTCGGTCGCGGTCGCGGGCGAGGTCGGCTCTGACACCCGCTCAGCCTACGTCCGGGTCGCGGGCCTCAGACCGCGACGGGCTCGCGGCGGCGCGCGACCGAGAGGCTGACGACCGCGAGCACGAAGCCGGCGAGCGCAAGGGCGACCCCGACCCACGCGGGAGCCACGAACCCCCATCCGAGCGCGATGACGGCGCCGCCGAGGAAGGCGCCGAGGCTGTTCCCCATGTTCAGGGCGGAGTGGTTAAGCGCCGCCGCGATGGACTGGTTGTCCTCCGCGACGTCCATGAGGCGCGTCTGGATCGCCGGGCTCAGGCACGCCGAGATGAAGCCCGTCGCGAAGACGAAGACGGCGAGCGCCCAGAGCGTCTGCGCCGACACCGCCAGCAGGCTCTGGACGAGAGCGAGCGCGATGAAACCGCCCAGCATCGTGCGCGTCAGGTCGATGTCGGCGACCACGCCGCCGACGAGGTTGCCGACCGTCATGCCCAGTCCCATGACGATGAGGACGAGCGGGACGACCCACGCCGGCGAGCCGGCCACTTCGGTGATCATGGGCGCCACGTAGCTGTAGACGGCGAAGAAGCCGCCGAAGCCGATGGCGCCGACGGCGAGCGTGAGCCAGACCTGCCCGATGCGGAAGACGCGCAGCTCGGCGCGGAACGTGCGGGCGCGGTCGCCGTCGTGTGCGGGCACGAAGAAGGCGATGCAGACCGCGGCGAGCGCGAAGATCCCGGCGACGACCATGAAGGCGGACCGCCAGCCCGCCTGCTGGCCGAGGTACGTGCCGAGAGGGACCCCGACGACGTTCGCCACGGTCAGTCCGGTCAGCACGAAGGCGACGCCCTTGGCCCGCTTGCCGGGACCCAGCACCTCGGCCGCCACGAGTGCGCCGATGCCGAAGTACGCGCCGTGCGGGAGACCTGCCAGGAACCGGGATGCTGCGACCAGCTCGAAGCTCGGAAGCAGGAACGTCAGGGCGTTGAAAACCGTGAGCGCGATGGCCAGGCCCAGCATGACGCGGTGCCGCGGGTACTTGGCGACCACGGCGGCGATGGTCGGAGCGCCGACGACGACGCCGAGCGCGTACAGCGTGATGAGCCACCCGGCCTGAGCGATGGCCGCCTCGGAGTCGGAGGCCCACAGCGACGGCAGGAGGTCCTGTGCGATGTCGGGGAGCAGGCCCATCACGACGAACTCGGTCATGCCGATGCCGAAGCTGCCCACGGCGAGAGAGAGGAGCGCCCACGTCGCCGCACCCCTCGAGAGATTCGAGGAGGTCACGCCGTCATGCTAGCGGGCGGGGAGACACGTTGTCGAATCGATTCGACACGCTCGGACCCGCCAGAGACACACGGACCCCGATCGTGCCAGCGGAACGAGACGGCGTCAGGGTCCCTCGAGCGACGACCCCTCCTCCGAGAGCGCCTCCTCGAGACGGTCGACCTTCGCGTCGAGCTCACCGGTGTAGCCCGGGCGGATGTCGGCCTTCAGGACCAGCGAGACGCGCGAGCCGAAGGGCAGCACGGCGTCGGTGGCCTGCTTGACGACCGCGAACACCTCGTCCCACTCCCCCTCGATCTCGGTGAACATCGATGTCGTCCGCGACGGCAGCCCGCTGTCGCGGACGATCCGCACCGCCGCGGCGACGGCGTCGTGCACGGAGCCGTCGGCACGGCCGGTGCCGCTCGGGGCGACGGAGAAGGCGACGAGCATGGATCCTCCAGGGGTCAGGCGAGGGCGTCGGCGTGGCGCGGGGCGCGCACACGAGGATGGGTCGGCACGCGGCAGAGCCGGACGACGACCCAGACGAACAGCACCACGACGAGGACGTTGCGGATCGTCAGGAGCGTCGCGGGGAACGGCCACGCCAGCAGGAGCGAGAAGTACGCGAGCGGGTACACCCCGAGGGTGAAGCCCGCGATGACCAGTGCGAGGATCGCGGGCGGCCACCAGCGACGACGGTCGATCGCGAGTCCGACGACGATCGGCGCGGCGATCCATGTCATGTACTGAGGCGAGCCGACCTTGTTGAAGACGATGAGTGCGAGCACGAGCGCGAGTGCGAGGTTCGGGTAGAGGCCGGCGAACGACGCGCCGCCCCGCGCCTTGTAGACGCCCACGCCCGCGACCGCGGCGACAGCGAGGACGAGGAGAGGCGTCATGATCGCGATGACGGTGTCGACGAGCGGTCCCGTGACCTGGAACGTCAAGAGGTCCTGCTCGTAGTAGATCTGCGAACCCGGGATGCGGGCGACCGCCTGCCAGACGTACACCGTGCTCACGGGCGCCTCGAGCTGGAGGCCGCGGTCGGTCTGGTCGAGGACGAACCCGAACAGGTGCGAGGCACCGCCCATCGCGAGCACCCACACGACGACCGCCGCCGAGACGGCGACCGCGGCGCCGAGAACCGCGAGGCGGCGGCGAACGGCGACGAGCGCCGCGGCGATCAGCGCGGCGGGCCACACCTTGATCCACATGGCCACCGCCAGCAGAGCCGACCCGACCCACGGGCGCCCCACGAGCCACAGGCTGCCCGCGATCGCGAGGGGCACGGTGACGCCGTCGAGGCGATACATGCCGACGGGCCCCAGCACGGCGATGAACGCCAGCCAGAACCACGCGGCCACCCACCGCCCCGTCGAGCGCCCCCGCCCCACCAGGAGCGCGAAGGCGAGGGCGTCGCAGAGCGTCACGAGGATCGCCCAGCCGACCTCGTAGCCGGCCAGCCAGGAGAACAGCCACGCGATGAGCATCGGGACGATCGCCAGCTGCGGATACACCCACGACTCGGTGATGCCCACCAGGGCCGCGCCGGCGGGGAACCCGGCACTCAGGACGGGCTGGATGTCGAGGCCGGCCAGCCACGCCCGGGACCACGGCTCGTACACCCGGTAGACGTCGCCCATCGGCTCGTTGGGAAGGAGGAAACCGAGCGCCGCCACCCCGACGTGGACGATGACGAACGCGACCCAGAGCACCGCCCGCCTCGACACGCCCCCATCCTAGGCGAGCCCGCCGCCCGGTCCTGCCGCCGCGTCAGGCCGCGGCGAGCGCCTCGGCGACCACGCGCGGAAGGGCCTCTGCGACATCGAGTGCGGTGATGGGGCCGCCTCCCTCCCCGGCAGCCGACGAGGCGAGCCGCGCCGCGCGGCCGTGCAGCCACGCGCCCGAGGCCGCCAGCGCGGCCAGGCGCTCCGCGTCGAGCTCGCCGCCTGCGGCGGCACCGGCGACGAGCGCCCCGATCACCCCGCCCAGCACGTCGCCGGTACCCGCCGTCGCGAGCCACGGGGTTCCCGCATCGACGGTCGTGCTCCATCCCGACGGCGAGGCGACGACCGTCGCACTTCCCTTGAGCAGCACCGCTCCGCCCAGGGCCGCCGCCGTCTCGGCGGCCGCCCGTGCCCGGGCTGAGGCATCCTCGGGCACCTCGTCGTCGAGCCCCAGCGCCCCGCGCAGCCTCGCATGCTCACGCGCATGCGGCGTCACGACGATCGGCGCCGTCGCCGCGACGACGAGGTCGAGGGCACCCGCGTCCACGACGACAGGCACCTCACCGGTGAGCAGCGCCCGCAGCGCGTGGGTCTCGTCCCCGCGGCGGGCCGAGGCATCCGTCCCCGACCCGATGAGCCATGCCTGCACGCGGCCGTCCTGCGACACGGTCTCGGGACGGCGCTGCAGCACGAGGTCTCGCGCGGCGCCGATGTATCGCACCATGCCGACGCCTGTGCGCCACGCCGCCTCGACGCCGAGCACCGCCGCGCCGGGGTAGAGCTCGGAGCCGGTCCGGATGCCGAGCACCCCGCGGGAATACTTGTCATCCGCGGCCGTTGGCCTCCGAAGGGTCCCGGCGACGTCCGAGATCGTCCACGATCCGCCCATTTCGACACCCTAACCGCGCAGGAGCGCCCGATGACCTCCATCCTGTTCTCGCCCGTCACGATCCGCGGACTCGAGGTCCGCAACCGGCTGTGGGTGGCTCCGATGTGCCAGTACAGCGCCGTCGAGGGGGTCCCGCAGGAGTGGCACCACACGCACCTGGCGCAGTTCGCGTCGGGAGGCGCGGGCATCGTCATGGCCGAGGCCACGGCGGTGTCGCCCGAGGGCCGCATCTCCCCCGAGGACACCGGCATCTGGAACGACGAACAGGTGGATGCCTGGAGGCCGATCGTCGCGGCCGTCGCAGCCCGGGGAGCCGTCCCCGCCCTGCAGCTCGCGCACGCCGGCCGCAAGGCCTCGACGTGGTCGCCCTTCACGCACCGCCGCGGCACGGTGCCCGCCGCGGAGGGCGGCTGGCAGACCGTCGCGCCGTCGGCGGTCGCCTTCGAGGGCTTCGACGAGCCGATCGCGCTCAACGTGGCGGGGATCGACGAGGTCGTCGACGACTTCGCGGCGGCCACCGGCCGCGCGGTCGAGGCCGGCTTCGAGCTGCTCGAGATCCACGCCGCGCACGGCTACCTGCTTCACCAGTTCCTCTCGCCGCTGTCGAACCGCCGCGACGACGAGTACGGCGGGTCGCTCGAGAACCGCGCGCGCCTGCTCCTGCGGGTGATCGACGCGGTCCGGGATGCCGCGCCCGCTGTCCCGCTCCTCGTGCGGTTCTCGGCAACCGACTGGGCCGAGGGCGGCTGGACCGTCGAGGACACCGCGACCGTCGCGGGCTGGGCGGCAGGGCGAGGCGTCGACTTCTTCGACATCTCCAGCGGCGGGCTCGTCGCGCACCAGCGGATCGTTCCGGGCCCGGGCTACCAGGTGCACCTCGCGCGTCACGTCCGCGAGGCGGCGGGTGTTCCGGTGAGCGCGGTCGGCCTCATCGACTCCGGCAGGCAGGCCGAGGAGATCCTCCGCCGCGGCGACGCCGACGCGATCATGTCGGCGCGGGAGTGGCTGCGCGACCCCCACTTCGGCCTCCGCGCTGCCGGCGAACTCGGCGCCGACATCGACTACTGGCCGAAGCAGTACGTCCGGGCACGTCCCCACCGCTGACCCGGGCCGCTCCTGACCGCAGGTCCGGGGCGTTTCGTCTCGCTCCGCTCGCTCAACGACCGGGACGGCCGGCACGTCCCCACCGCTGACCCGGGCCGCTCCTGACCGCAGGTCCGGGGCGTTTCGTCTCGCTCCGCTCGCTCAACGACCGGGGAGGGCCGGCGCGCGACGCCGGCCCCCGGGCGCATCAGCGCAGCCCGCGACGCGTCGCGTCCTGCACCTCGCCGATCAGCTCCTCGATGATGTCCTCGAGGAACAGCACGGCCGTCGTCTCCCCGGCCGCGTTTCGCACCTGCGCCAGGTGCCGGCCGGCGCGGCGCATGAGGGCCAGCGCGTCCTCGAGGTCGGTGGTCTCGAGCACCGGCACCATGTGGTGGATGCGCTTGGCCGGGAGCGGACGCGCGACGTCGGCCGCGGCATCCGGTCCCTCGGCTGCCCGCAGGACGTCCTTCAGGTGCACGTACCCGACCGGCGCGCCGTCGGTGCCCACGATGACGTATCGCGAGAAGCCGTGCTTCGCCACGGCCCGCTCGATCTCGTCGGCCGTCGTCAGCTCGGGAAGCGTCACGAGGTCGCCGAGGGGCACCGCGACATCCATCGCCTTCTTGTCGGTGAACTCCACCGCGGCGGCGACCGTGCCGGCGGCATCGTCGAGCACGCCCTCGATCCGCGACTGGTTGACGATCGTCGCCACCTCGTCGAGCGTGAAGGTCGAAGCGGCCTCGTCCTTCGGCTCGACCCGGAACAGGCGCAGCACGCTGTTGGCCACCCAGTTGAGCGACACGATGACGGGGTGGAACACTTTCGAGACCCACACCAGCGGCGTCGCCAGCATCAGCACAGCCCGGTCGGGGACCGAGAACGCGAGGTTCTTCGGCACCATCTCGCCGAACACGACGTGCAGGTACGAGACGAGCACGAGGGCGATCACGAAGGCGATGACGTCCACCGTCGTCTCGCTGAGGCCCGTCAGGCCGAGGGGCTCCGCCAGCAGGTGGTGGATCGCCGGCTCGGACACGTTGAGGATCAGCAGCGAGCAGATCGTGATTCCGAGCTGCGACGTCGCGAGCATGAGCGTCGCGTGCTCCATCGCGTACAGCGCGGTCTTGGCCGAGCGCGACCCCTTCTCGGCGAGCGGCTCGATCTGCGACCGGCGTGCGGAGATGACGGCGAACTCGGCGCCGACGAAGAAGGCGTTCGCGACGAGGAGCACGAACAGCCAGGCGATTCCCGCCCAGTCATTCATCGGTCGCCCCCTTCCTCGCGTCCAGGACGGGGACCGGCTTGGGCGTGAACCTCACCCGGTCGACGCGCCGGCCGTCCATCCGCTGCACCGCGAGGGTTCCGTCGTCGACCTCGACCTCGTCGCCCACGGCGGGGATGCGCTCCAGGACGCTCATGACGTAGCCGCCGACCGTGTCGTACACCTCGCCCTCGGGGACGCGGATGCCCGTGCGGTCGAGCAGCTCGTCGGGCCGGAGCTCTCCGGGGAACAGGACGTCGCCGTCGAGGCGGACGATGCCCGCCCGACGGCGATCGTGCTCGTCGAGCACTTCGCCGACGATCTCCTCGACGAGGTCCTCGAGCGTCACGACACCGGCCGTTCCGCCGTACTCGTCGACGACGACGGCCATCTGGTAGCCGCGGGCGCGCAGCTCCGACACCAGGGCGTCGAGGTGCACGGCCTCCGGCACGCGAAGGGGCTCGGTCGACAGGGCTGCGACGGGCACGTCGGCGCGCCGGTCGCGCGGCACCGCGACCGCCGCCTTGAGGTGCACGATGCCGACGATGTCGTCCATCGAGTCGTCGTACACGGGGAAGCGGCTGTGCCCCGTCCGCCGTGCGAGCTGGATCGCCTCCTCTGCGGAGTCGCCCGCCTGGAGGGCGTGGATGCTGGGGCGCGGCGTCATGACGTCGGACGCCGTCAGCCGGGCGAAGGTCAAGCTGCGGTCCAGGAGCGATGCCGTGTCCTCTTCGAGCACGCCGGCGCTCGCCGAGCGCCGGACGAGGCTCGACAGCTCCTCGGCCGTCCGCGCGCCCGAGAGCTCCTCCTTCGGTTCGACGCCGATCGCGCGGAGCACGCCGTTCGCGCTCCCGTTGAGCACGACGATCGCGGGACGGAAGACGGTCGTGAACGCGACCTGGAAGGGCATCACCACCTTGGCCGTCTGCCGCGGCAGTGCGAGCGCGAAGTTCTTCGGGACCAGCTCGCCCAGGATCATCGAGAGGATGGTCGCGACCGAGACGCCGATGAAGACCGAGACGGGTGCGACGATCCCGGCGGGCAGCCCCCACGCGGTGAACACCGGCGCGAGCAGGCTCGAGATCGCGGGCTCCATCGTGTAGCCGGTGAGGAGCGTCGTCAGCGTGATTCCCAGCTGCGCGCTCGACAGGTGCGTCGACGTGATCTTGAGCGCGCTGATGGTCAGCGACAGGCGGGATTCCCCGCGCTCGCGCCGAGCCTCGAGGTCGGCGCGGTCCAGATTGACGAGGGCGAACTCGCTCGCGACGAACAGTCCGGTCCCGATGGTGAGCAGGAGCCCCACGCCCAACATGACGTATTCCATCACGCATCACCTCCATCAGAGGGGGAGGCGGGTCGGTGGGGCCAGGGTCTACAAGAGGGAGGGTCGTCCATCGTGCCCTCAAGTCTACGGCAGGCTTCCCGCCGCAACATGGGCGAGCGCCGGTGCCCGGGCATCCGTCTGTCAAGCCCTGAGTGCACAGTGCTCGCCCTGAGCACAATGGTGATCTCGCCACCCTCGTCACATGCCGGAATCGAGCTACGTGGAGGTGCGATGAGCACGACCGACCAGCGCCAGGAGAACACTGAGCGCACGCCCGACCCCGAGCACCCGGAGAAGCCGGATCGCCTGCGCGACATCGACAAGCGCTCCTGGAAGTACGTCTTCCGCAACACAATCCGGGAGTTCTCGGACGACGAGTGCACCGACATCGCCGCAGCCCTGACCTACTACGCGATGCTCTCGCTCTTCCCCGCCCTGATCGCGGTGTTCTCGATCCTCGGCGTGATCGGTCAGGGCGAGCAGGCGGCCGGCGCCATCACCGGCATCATCTCGAACTTCGCGCCGGACGCGGCGGACGCGCTCGAGGGTCCGCTCACCGACATGGCGACCTCCCCGGGCGCGGGCTTCGCCCTGGTCTCCGGCATCGTCCTCGCGATCTGGGCGGCCTCCGGGTACGTCGGCGCCTTCAGCCGCGCGATGAACCGGATCTACGAGATCCGCGAGGGCCGACCCTTCTGGAAGCTGAAGCCCGCACAGCTTCTGATCACGGTGATCGGCATCATCCTCATCGCGATCGCGGCCGTCATCCTCGTCGTGTCAGGCCCCGTGGCGGAAGCCGTCGGCGACGCGCTCGGCCTCGGCGAGGTCGCGACGACGGTGTGGTCCATCGCGAAGTGGCCGGTCCTGGCGGTCATCATCGTCCTGATGGTCGCGATCCTCTACTACGCGGCTCCCAATGCGAAGCAGCCGAAGTTCCGCTGGATCAGCGTCGGGTCGCTCCTCGCCATCCTCGTCCTCGTCCTCGCGACGGTGGCGTTCGGCTTCTACGTCACCAATTTCTCGAACTACGACAGGACCTACGGATCGCTCGCCGGCGTCGTGATCTTCCTCCTGTGGCTCTGGATCGCGAACCTCGCACTGCTGTTCGGCGCGGAGTTCGACGCGGAGCTCGAGCGCGGGCGTCAGGTGCAGGGCGGCATCGCCGCGGAGGAGGACATCCAGCTGCCGCCGCGCGACGACCGCAACATCAAGAAGAAGGAGAAGAAGGAGGAGGAGTCGATCCAAGAGGGCCGCGCCATCCGCGAGGAGCACGACGACGATGACGATGTGGCGCCGCGCCGCCGGGGCGGCGCCACCGGCTGACGGGGCGCTACCAGCTGACGGGGAGCGCCTTGCCCTCCTCGTAGCCGGCTGCGGACTGCAGACCGACGCGCGCGCGGTCGTGGAACTCCGCGACCGTCGTCGCGCCGGCATAGGTGAAGGACGAGCGGACGCCTGACGTGATCATGTCGAGCAGGTCCTCCAGGCTCGGGCGGAGCGGATCGAGGTAGATCTTCGACGAGGAGATCCCCTCGGCGAACAGCTCCTTCCGCGCGAGCTCGTACGGGTCCAGCCGGCCGAATCGCTCGTGCACCGCCTTGGTCGAGGCCATTCCCCACGACTCCTTGTAGGCACGGCCTGCGCCGTCGATCTGCAGTTCCCCGGGGGCCTCGATCGTTCCCGCGAACCACGACCCGATCATGACGGATGCCGCGCCCGCCGCCAGTGCGAGGGCGACGTCGCGCGGGTATCGCACACCGCCGTCCGCCCACACGTGGGCGCCCATGACCCGTGCCGCCTCGGCGGTCTCGAGCACCGCGGAGAACTGGGGCCGGCCGACGGCCGTCATCATGCGGGTCGTGCACATCGCACCGGGGCCGACACCGACCTTGAGGATGTCGGCGCCCGCCGTGACGAGATCGTGCACGCCTTCAGCCGTCACGACGTTGCCGGCCGCGATCGGGATGCCGAGATCCAGTTCCGACACCGCCCGGAGTGCCCCGAGCATGCCCTCCTGGTGGCCATGGGCCGTGTCGACGACGAGCACGTCGACCCCGGCTGCGGCGAGCGCCCTCGCCTTGGCGGCGACGTCGCCGTTGATGCCGACGGCTGCCGCGACGCCGAGGCGCCCGCCGGTGTCGACGGCCGGGCGGTAGAGGTTGGAGCGCAGCGCCGTGCGGCGGGAGAGGGTTCCCACGAGGAAGCCGTGGTGCAGGACGCACACCGTCTCGGCACCGGCACCGACGATGAGGTCGAATGCGTGCCGCGGCGTCTCGACGTCGTCGGCGTCGATGGAGGCGGCGTGTCCGCGGGCCAGGTCGCCGAGACGGGCGTCGGGCAGGGCGGTGCCCAGTCGCGTTGCCGGGATGACACCCAGGATCTCCTCGATCCGGATCCCTTCGGCGTGGACCGCCGGCGGCGCCACGACGATGCCGTGCCCTTCGGTCGCGGGCAGGAGCCGGCCAGCATCGGCGACGGTGGCCTCGGGAGGGAGCACGAGAGGGGTGTCCCACAGGACGGGCTGGGACTTCACCCAGCGGATCGCGGCATCCAGCTCCTGCAGCGGCATGTCCTGCGGCAGGACGCCGAGTCCGCCGCGGCGCGCCAGCGTCGCCGCCAGGCGCGCCCCGGTCACGGAGTTCATATTCGCCGAGACGAGCGGGATCGTCGCCGGAGTGCCGTCGCCGGGAGCGAGATCGACATCCAGTCGGCTCGTGACCGACGACCTGCGCGGCACCAGGAAGACGTCCGAGTAGGTCAGGTCGACGTCGGGCCGCTCACCGTAGAACTCCACGCATCAAGGGTAGTGATTCCTGCCTGTGGGAATAATGATGCGGATTCTTGCGCCTGGCGGCCCTTCCCCCCAGGCGCCGGCGCGGGAGACTGGGTTAGGCTTGACAGTCGCGCGTGCGGGCGCTGTCAGCCCGCATGTTCAGGAGATCTTCACCGATGAAAGCAGGCGATCGAGCGTGTCTAGCCAGGTGACGGGCGTCGGAGTTTCGAGCGAAGGAGAGTTCGGAGCGAACGAATGGCTCGTCGAGGAGCTGTACGAGCAGTTCAAGGTCGACAGGAACTCGGTGGACAAGGCGTGGTGGCCGATCCTCGAGACCTACCGCCCCGCCGGTGAGGCCGCCGCGCAGGCTCCGGACGCGCCGCCTCCCTCAGCCGCGGCGCAGGCGCCCGAGCAGGCCGCCGCCCCTGCATCCGAGTCGCGGCCCGTGACGGCGCCGGTACCGGTCGTCGGCGCGCAGCCCGTCGCCCGCACGACGGCGAAGCCCGCCGCGAATCAGCCGATCCCCGCTCAGGCGCCTGCGGTGGTCCCCTCGACGGGCGAGGCGTCGACCGAGGAGGACCAGATCACCGTCCTCCGCGGGATGACCAAGACCCTCGCCGCCAACATGGACGACTCGCTCACGGTTCCGACCGCCACGAGCGTGCGCACGGTCCCGGCGAAGCTGATGATCGACAACCGCATCGTGATCAACAATCACATGGCGCGCACGCGCGGCGGCAAGGTGAGCTTCACGCACCTCATCGGCTGGGCGATCATCCGGACGCTGCAGGAGTTCCCGAGCCAGAACGTCTTCTACGCCGAGATCGACGGCAAGCCCTCCGTCGTCGCGCCGGCGCACGTCAACCTCGGCATCGCGATCGACCTGCCCAAGCCCGACGGCACGCGCTCGCTCCTGGTCCCCAGCATCAAGCGCGCCGAGACCCTCAGCTTCGGCGAGTTCCTTGCGTCGTACGAGGACCTCATCACACGCGCGCGCAGCAACAAGCTGACGGCGGCCGACTTCCAGGGAACGACGATCTCGCTGACCAACCCCGGCGGCATCGGCACCGTCCACTCGGTCCCTCGCCTCATGAGGGGACAGGGATGCATCGTCGGCGCCGGCGCGCTGGAGTACCCGGCCGAGTTCCAGGGCTCGAGCGAGAAGACCCTGGTCGAGCTCGGCATCGGCAAGACGATCACCCTCACGAGCACGTACGACCACCGCGTCATCCAGGGCGCCGGCTCGGGCGAGTTCCTCAAGAAGGTGCACGAGCTGCTCATCGGCCAGCGCAACTTCTACGAGGACATCTTCGCCGCCCTGCGCATCCCCTACGCTCCGATCCACTGGGCCCACGACATCAACGTCGACGTGGCCGAGCGCGTCGACAAGACCGCGCGCGTCCAGGAGCTCATCAACTCCTTCCGCGTCCGCGGCCACCTCATGGCCGACATCGATCCGCTCGCCTACATCCAGCGCACCCACCCCGACCTCGAGATCGAGAACCACGGCCTGACCTTCTGGGACCTCGACCGCGAGTTCGTCACGGGGGGCTTCGGCGGCAAGCGCGTCATGAAGCTCCGCGACATCCTCGGCGTCCTCCGCGACTCGTACTGCCGCACGATCGGCATCGAGTACATGCACATCCAGGACCCCGGCCAGCGCGCCTGGTTCCAGGAGCACGTCGAGGTGAAGTACCAGAAGCCCGGCCACGACGAGCAGCTGCGGATCCTGTCCAAGCTCAACGAGGCCGAAGCCTTCGAGACGTTCCTGCAGACGAAGTACGTCGGCCAGAAACGCTTCAGCCTCGAGGGCGGCGAGTCCCTCATCCCCCTGCTCGACGAGATCCTCCAGGGTGCCGCCCAGTCCGGCCTCGACGGCGCCGCCATCGGGATGGCGCACCGCGGTCGCCTGAACGTCCTCACCAACATCGCCGGCAAGACGTACGGTCAGGTCTTCCGCGAGTTCGAGGGCTCGGTCGCGGTCGGGAGCAAGAGCGGGTCGGGCGACGTCAAGTACCACCTCGGCACCGAGGGCACGTTCGTCGCGGATGGCGGCGAAGAGCTCCCGGTGCTGCTGGCCGCCAACCCGTCGCACCTCGAGACCGTCGACGGGGTGCTCGAGGGGATCGCCCGCGCGAAGCAGGACCGCAAGCCCGTCGGCACCTTCTCGTGGTTGCCGATCCTCGTCCACGGCGACGCGGCCTTCGCCGGGCAGGGCGTCGTCGTCGAGACCCTGCAGATGTCGCAGCTGCGCGGCTACCGCACGGGCGGCACGATCCACGTCGTCGTCAACAACCAGGTCGGCTTCACCACCATCCCGTCCGACGGCCGCAGCTCCATCTACGCCACGGACGTCGCCAAGACGATCCAGGCGCCGATCTTCCACGTGAACGGAGACGACCCGGAGGCCGTCGTCCGCGTCGCGCAGATCGCCTTCGCCTACCGCGAGCAGTTCCACCGCGACGTCGTGATCGACCTCGTCTGCTACCGCCGACGCGGACACAACGAGGGCGACGACCCGTCGATGACGCAGCCGCTCATGACGAACCTCATCGAGGCCAAGCGCTCCGTCCGCCGCCTCTACACCGAGTCGCTCGTCGGTCGCGGCGACATCACGGAAGAGGAGTACGAGAAGGCCAAGCTCGACTTCCAGAACGGCCTCGAAGTGGCGTTCGCCGATACGCACGCGGCGCAGACGGGAACCACCCCGGTCGTGACCGCGGCCGACGCCGCCGCGCCCGTGTCGGGCAGTCCCGAGACGACCGGCGTGCCCACCGAGATCCTCCACCTGATCGGCGACGCCTTCGTCAACAAGCCCGACGGCTTCACCGTGCACCCGAAGCTGCAGCAGCTGCTCGACAAGCGCCTCGATATGAGCCGCAACGGCGGCATCGACTGGGGCTTCGGAGAGCTCCTGGCGTTCGGATCGCTCCTCATCGAGGGGACGAACGTGCGCCTGGCGGGCCAGGACGCGCGCCGCGGCACGTTCGTGCAGCGCCACGCCGTCCTCCACGACCGGGCCAACGGACAGGAGTGGATCCCGCTCAGCAACCTGGCCGACAGCCAGGGCCGCTTCTGGGTCTACGACTCGCTCCTGAGCGAGTACGCCGCGATGGCGTTCGAGTACGGCTACTCGGTCGAGCGCGCCGACTCGCTGGTGCTGTGGGAGGCCCAGTTCGGCGACTTCGCCAACGGCGCCCAGTCCGTCATCGACGAGTACATCTCCGCCGCCGAGCAGAAGTGGGGCCAGCAGTCGAGCGTCGTGCTGCTGCTCCCCCACGGCTACGAAGGCCAGGGACCCGATCACTCGTCGGCCCGCATCGAGCGGTATCTGTCGATGTGCGCCCAGAACAACATGATCGTCGCGCGCCCCTCGACCCCCGCGTCGTACTTCCATCTGCTGCGGCGCCAGGCCTACGCCCGCCCGCGCCGGCCGCTCGTCGTCTTCACGCCGAAGGCGATGCTTCGACTGCGCGGCGCGACCAGCAAGGTCGAGGACTTCACGAGCGGCACCTTCCAGCCGGTGCTCGACGACGACCGCGGCATCGACAAGAGCGCCGTGACGCGCGTGCTTCTGCACGCCGGCAAGATCCACTGGGATCTGCGGGCGGAGCTGGAGAAGAGCCCCAACCCCGAGGTCGCCCTGGTCCGCCTCGAGCAGTTCTATCCGGCGCCGATCGACGAGCTCAATGCCGTGATCGACAGCTACCCGAACGCGCAGCTCTACTGGGTGCAGGATGAGCCGGAGAACCAGGGCGCCTGGCCGTTCATCGCGCTCGAGGTGGTCAAGCACCTGCACGGCCGCACGATCCGCCGGGTGTCGCGCAGCGCCGCGGCATCGCCGGCGACCGGCTCGCCCAAGGTGCACGCCGTCGAGCACGGCGAACTGATGAGGAAGGCGCTCACCACGGCGAAGAGCTGACGCCGAGCCGACCGGTGCGAGGGCCGCTGCCGGATGACCGAGCGGGCGCGCTCAGGGCTGCGGTTCGTCGATGAAAGCCACTCCTCGCACGGGTGCGCCATCGCCCACCAGCCGCAGGGGGAAGAAGCCGACGCGCACGCGTGACGGCAGCCGAGCAAGACCGCAGACGTTCTCGACGATCAGGCCGTCGCCGCCGAGCACCGCCTCGTGCACCGGGAACGCGCCGTCGGACGCGGCCGTCGGATCCGGGCTCAGCGTGTCGACGGCGAGCACCCGCATGCCTCTGCGCATGAGCTCCCTCGCGGCGGACGGATCGAGGGACGGATGCCGCAGCGCACGGTCATCGCCGAACCAGCGGGCCCAGTCCGTGTCGAGGATGACGATGGGCGGGAGCGACTCCGGGAGCTCGCCGTCCGCACTGAGGTCGTCCCATCCGAGGACCTGCTCGTCTGCGAGCCCCGTCACGCGGAGGACGATCGCCTCGCCCACCAGTTCCTCCAGCCCGACCTCCGCCATCGAACGCCCGCCGGGAACGGTGTGCGCCGGCGCATCGACGTGCGTGCCCGTGTGCGACCCCATGGCGATGCGTCCGACGGCGACGCCGTCGGCGTCGAGCGAGAGCGCCGGGCCGATGGACACGCCCGGGTCTCCGGGGTAGACCATCATCCCGTCGTGGAGGGGGTGGCTGAGGTCGAGCAGCATCGCCTCATCGCGCCTTCGCGGCGGGCGTGGCATCCACCTCGTCCGCCAGATTCCCGGTCGGGGTGAACGTGCCCTTGGAGCGCGACGGCAGCGACACCAGCAGATAGAGCAGGAACGTCACGACGAACGCCGGAGCCGTCGAACCGAAGGGAAGAGGCCACACGTACGCCCACACGTAGGCGAGCACGGCGCCGACGGCCCACGAGGCGATCGCGAGCCAGTTGACGCCGCCGGCGTACCAGTAGCGCCCACCTGTCGGCTGGAGGATGTCGCGCGCGTACGAGCTGCGCTTGATGACGTAGTAGTCGACGATCATGATGGCGAAGATCGGTGCGAAGAGCGCGCCGATCGTGACGAGGAACGTCGTGAACTGGTTCAGGAGCCCGAAGAACGTCGATCCGATGATCGAGATGATCCCGAGCACGATGGCGGTGGGCAGGAATCTGATCCGCCTTCCCGGCAGCGCGTTCACGACGGTGGTCACCATCCCGTAGACGACCATCGTGTTGGTCGCCATGACGGAGAGGAAGATCGCGACGCCGAACAGCCAGCCGAACGGCTCGATGATCGTCACGGGGTCGAACGGAACGGCCTCGCCGCCGCTCAAGATGACATACCCCATCGCCGTGGCACCGAGCGACATCGAGATGACCGTCGAGAGCGTGTACCCCGCCCCCGACCCTACGACGCTGACGCGCGTGCTCCGCGCGAATCGGTTGAAGTCGGCGGACAGCACCGTCCACGAGATGGCCGTGGCCAGCACGACGTCGAAGACCAGCCCCGGCGAGTAGAAGGGCTCCGCGCCGGCCGTTATCGAGCCGAACTCGGGGGGGCTGTACGAGATGAAGGAGACGACGAAGATGTACGCCGCGATCGCGAGGATGACGGCCGCGAACCACGGCTCGACGCGGGCGACCCCGGCATGCCCGAAGATCGCGAGGATGACCACGATCGTCTGGCACAGCACAGCGAAGATCACCGGACTCGAGAATCCCGTGAACGTCGCGACGATGTAGTCCAGCGCGATGCCCGCGAGCATCGCCTGCACCCAGCTCCACCCCATCAGGATGACGACGTTCGCCGCGACGGGCAGGAGGCTTCCGCGGGTGCCGAACGGCCCGCGGGTCAGGGCCATCGTCGGCAGTCCGGTGCGCTGACCGATCGTGCCGACGGCGACGAGCACGGCGGCGCCCGCCACGGTGCCGGCGACGATCAGCAGCAGGACCAGTCCATACGGGACATCGGGAACGAACAGCGTTCCCGTCAGCAGTGTGGTGACGACGAGGTTGGCCGCCAGCCAGATCATGAACAGGCGGCGGGTCGAGTACGTGCCGCGAACGGGTCCGGCGTCGTCGGACTGCGTCTGCAGCCGCCGTTCCAGACGGGAGTAGAGCGACATCTTCGGGCTCCTTCGGGTTTCGGGTGTGTCGGTGCTGCGGGGATGACGCTGCCGGGCGTCACGCGAACGGGGAGAGGTGCTCGTGCACGGCGACGAGACGCTCGCCGTCCAGAGCGAAGACGATGGATTCGCGCTCGCGGTACGACTCGGGGCCGTCGGCGGTGTCGACCGAGGTGTCGACCGTATGCGAGAACACGGCGCCGCCGTCGAAGACCTGCACGCGGGGGTCGCTCGAGACGCAGGAGGTCACACGCCAGCCGCTCGCGACCCACTCCGCCCAGAGCCTCTCGTACTCCGCGCGATCGTCGAGCCGGCGGGGCTCGGGATGGAAGACGAAGGTGGCGTCGGGAGCGAAGCCGGCGAAGTACCGATCGGCGTCGTTCGCGGCGAACGCGTCGACGATGGCGGCCGCGGCGGACTCGACGTCTGCGGGACGGGGAACTGTCATGGGCTTCTCCTTCGAAGTCGAGACGGATGCCGCCTACCGCGGCGCCATCGCGCTCAGCAGCTCATACACCACATGGCTGGCGGCCACCGCGGTCAGCTGCGCATGGTCGTATGCGGGCGCCACCTCGACCACATCGGCGCCGACGATCCGCAGGTCGGCGAGGCCCCGCAGCATCCGGAGCAGTTCCCGGCTGGTGAGACCTCCGGCCTCCGGCGTCCCGGTGCCGGGAGCGTGCGAGGGGTCGAGAACGTCGATGTCGATGGAGATGTACAGCGGCTTGTCGGCGACGCGCGCACGGATCCGATCGATGGCCGCGGGGACGCCGCTCTCCTCGATGAACTCGCTGCTCACGATCGCGAAACCCAGCCTCTCGTCGTCCTCGAGGTCGCGCTTGGCGTAGAGGGGGCCGCGTATCCCGACGTGCATGCTCGCCGTGAGGTCGATGAGCCCTTCCTCGGAGGCCCGGCGGAAAGGGGTGCCGTGGGTGGTCGGTGCACCGAAGTAGGTGTCCCAGGTGTCCAGATGCGCGTCGAAGTGCAGGACGGCGACGGGCCCGTGCTGACCATTCACCTCTCGGAGAAGGGGCAGTGCGATGGTGTGGTCGCCCCCGATGACGACGAGCCGATCGGCCCGAGCACGCAGATCGCGCGCACCCGCCTCGATCTCCGCGACGGCGGTGGCGATGTCGAACGGATTCGCGATGAGGTCACCCGCGTCGGCGACCTGCTGCGAGGCGAACGGGAAGACGTCCTGCGCCGGGTTGTACGGCCGCAGGAGCCGAGAGGCCTCACGTACGTGCGCCGGACCGAAGCGAGCCCCCGGGCGGTAGCTGACCCCGCTGTCGAACGGAACGCCGGCCACGGCCACATCGGCTCTCGACACCTCATCCAGGCGCGGCAGGCGCGCGAAGGTCGCGATCCCGGCGAAACGCGGCACGCGGCTGGCGTCCACGGGTTCCCGGGGCTGCTCGCGCTCCTGTTGCATATTAGACAACCTTTGATACTCTTCAGGAAACTCTCAGGACAAGGTACGCCCGCCGTGACGGCGGGTCAAGTGCCGCTTTCTCGAGGAGCCGCCATGCGCGCCATCCATCCGGACGCCGACGCCACTGTCACGCCGATCGGCGCGAAGCTCCGAGCCGCTCGGACCGGGCAGGGCATGTCCCTCGGACAGCTCGCCGAGACGACGGGTCTGTCGAAGGGCTTCCTCAGTCGTCTCGAGCGGGATGAGACCTCCCCCAGCGTCGCGACGCTCGTACAGCTGTGTCAGGTGCTTTCACTGCCCGTCGGAGCGCTCTTCACCGAGCCGGAGGTGCAGAAGGTCTCATTCGTCGACGCGCCGCGCATCAACCTCGGCGGCGTCCACGCCCAGGAGCGGCTCATGTCGCCCCGCGGCGAGCACCGGGTCCAGCTCCTGCACTCCGAGCTCCAGCCCGACGCGCATGGCGGAGCGGATCTGTACACGATCAACTGCGATGTCGAGGTGCTGCACGTCATCGAGGGGCGTGTGACCGTCCGGTTCGCCGATCGGTCGGTGCCTCTCAGCGCGGGGGACGCGCTCACCTTTCCGGGCCGCGAACCGCACACATGGCACGTCGACGGGGGAAGGCCCGCGACGGTCGTCTGGGTCATCGTGCCCGCCCCGTGGAGCGGCTCCGCCTGAAGAGTCCCGCTGCGCCGTGCATCGGCGGCGAAGGGACGGGAGGCCGTGCCGACCGGCCTACGCGACGGCCGGCGGATCCACCCCCGCCCGCTCGAAGGCGGCGGCCGCGGCATCCGTCGACGCCCTCCGATCGTCCGCGACCAGTCCCAGCCGCGTGCGGCGATCGAGCAGGTCGTCGATCGAGAGCGCCCCTTCGACGGCGACACCCCACTGCAGCTCCTGCGCCGTGACGCCGCACGCCGCGGAGGGCCCGTCCGGAAGCGCCGCCGCGTAGGGCGCCTCCGCGCCGTAGCGGCGAACGAACCGGGGCGGGGCGGCGACCTCGCCGAGCCGGTCGCGCGGCCACGCACCGACCAGCGGCAGCGCGCGTGTCGCCGAGGCCCGGGCGGGGAGCTGCCGGCGGCGGATCGCCTCGTCGAGGGCGTCCTCCGCCATGCGCCTGTAGGTGGTGAGCTTGCCGCCCACCACCGTGAGCACGCCTGTCGACGACTCGCGGATCGCGTGCCGACGAGACAGGTCGCTCGTCTCGTCGACGTCGTGCGGCGACGTCAGAAGCGGCCGGAGGCCCGCGAAGGTCGCCACGACATCAGCGCGGGTCAGGGGCTCGGCGAGCACGGCGTTCACCGTTCCCAGCAGGAGGTCGATCTCGGCCTCGGTCGCCTCGGGCACGTCGGGGATCGGCCCGTCAGCCGGCACATCGGTGATCCCGATGTAGGTGCGGCCGTGCTGCGCGGGGAGCGTGAACACGAATCGGCTGCGTGAGCCCGAGACGGGGACGGTGAGCGACACGTCCGAGCCGCCGAGCCGCGCCGAGTCGATCACGAGGTGGGTGCCCCGGCTCGGGCGTAGGCGGACATCGGGGTCGAGCCCGCCTGCCCACACGCCGGTGGCGTTGACGACCGCTCGCGCCGCGAGGTCGAGCTCCTCCCCCGTGAGGCCGTCGCGGAGGCGGACGCGGTCGCCGGTCGCGTGGACGGCCTCGACGCGGGAGAGGACGGATGCCCCGAACCCGGCCGCCGTGCGCGCGACGCCGATCACGAGACGCGCGTCATCGATCAGCTGCCCGTCCCAGCCCCGCATCGCGCCGCGCAGGTTCTCGCGGCGCACGCCGGGAGCCAGACGCGCCGTCTCGGCCACCCCGATGGGTCCGGGCGAGCGGAGCACGGCGTCGGGCGTTCCGACGAAGCGCCGCAGGCCATCGCCGAGCCCGTAGCCCATGCCGATGAAGGCGCCCTGCGAGACGTGGCCAGGCGCGTACAGCGGCAGGACCTGCGCAAGGGGGCGCGTCAGGTGGGGCGCGATCCGCGTGAGCAGCAGGTGCCGCTCGGTCGCGCTCTCGTGTGCGATGCCGATCTGCCCCGAGGCGAGGTATCGCAGGCCGCCGTGCACGAGCTTGGAGCTCCACCGGCTCGTGCCGTGCGCGAAGTCGTGGCGCTCGACGAGCACCGTCCGGAGCCCGCGGCTCGCGGCGTCCAGCGCCGCCCCGACGCCCGTGATGCCGCCGCCGATCACGACGACATCCACCCGCGGCTCGTCGCCGAGCCGCGCGAGCTCGCGCGAACGCCGCCCCGCGTGCAGAGCGGTGGAGAAGGGCGTGCGGCCGACGATCCTCATCCCAGATACCCCTTCAACGCGCGCGACAGCTCATCGGTCCACGCCGTCGCAGGCAGCCACTCCTCGACGAGCGGCCCAGACAGCACCGCGGACTGCACGAGGAGCATCACCGTCGCGGCGAGGGCGTCGGCGTCTCCGCCGCGCACGAGGCCCCGATCCTGGGCGGCGCGCAGGCGGCGCGAGAGGTCCGTGTGGATCGCGCGCTGACTCGTGCCGAGGCGCGTGAGCAGGTAGCGGCCGAGGAGTTCCGGATCGGTGTCGCGCAGCCGGCCGAGAAGGGGCATCCGCCGCACGGCCGACGCCGTCCCGACCAGCAGCCCGACGAGATCGTCGAGGTCCTCCGGCTCCGTCTCGCCCGGGAGCACGGCGAGGAGCTCGCGCGTGACGAGCGACGCGAACAGCGCCTGCACGTCGGGCCAATAGCGGTAGAGCGTCTGGCGCGACACGCCCGCGCGGCGGGCGACGTCGGACGCGGTCGTGCGCCGGATCCCGTGCGCGATCACCTCCGCGAGCGCCGCGTCCAGGAGCGCGCCCTCGGTCGCGGCGGAGGCGCCTCTCGTCAGCGCGGTGCGGGTCGGCGGCGGTGCCATGTGACAACAATACAGAATGTGTCATACTGTCGCCCATGTCATCGCCGACGACACCGCTCGCTGTGCCGCCCCCCGCCAGCCGCTCGGAGTGGGACGCGTGGGGCGACGAGCCGGCGAAGCTGCCCGTCGCCGCACGCGCCATCGTCAAGACCGTGCTGCCCGGCAAGGCGCATCCCATCCCCCGGCGCTCGCGACCGGTGCTGCTCGCGTCACGCATGGGCGACCCCGACCTGGCCGCGCTCACAGCCGTCGTCGGCGCCGAGCACGCGACGCGGGACGACGACGTGCGCATGATGCACCTCGGGGGGAAGAGCACGCCCGATCTGCTGGCCCGGCGTCTGGCCGACCCGCAGGACGCCCCGGACGCCGTGGTGTCGCCTGCGTCGCACGAGGAGGTCCTCGCCGTCCTCGCGGTCTGCGCCGAACGCGCGATCGCGGTCGTGCCCTTCGGCGGCGGGACCAGCGTCGTGGGCGGCGTCGACCCCGACGCCGGTGGTCACCGCCTCGTCATCGCCCTCGAGCTCGCGCGGACGGCGGCGCTGCTCCGGCTCGATGAGACATCGCTGCTGGCGACCTTCGGTGCCGGCACGACCGGCCCGCAGGCCGAGGAGCTGCTCGCCGCGCGCGGATACACCCTCGGGCACTTCCCGCAGAGCTTCCGCTACGCCTCGATCGGCGGCTTCGCCGCGACCCGCTCGAGCGGACAGGCCTCGCGCGGCTACGGCCGGTTCGACGACCTCGTCCATGCGCTGCGCGTCGCGACGCCGGCCGGCGAACTTCAGCTCGGGCGCGCGCCCGCGAGCGCCGCCGGGCCGGACCTGCGCCAGCTGTTCCTGGGGTCCGAAGGCGCGTTCGGCGTCCTCACCGAGATCACCGTGCGCATCAGGCCGGCGCCGCACGCGACGGCCTACGGATCGTGGACCTTCCCCGATTTCGCCTCCGGCGCGGCGGCTCTGCGCGAGGCGACGCAGCGCGGCATCCGTCCCACCGTCCTGCGGCTGAGCGACGCATCCGAGACGCGCGTCACTGCGACGCTCGGCGGTCACCTCACGCGCATGCGCGGGTGTCTGGCCGTCGCGACCTTCGAAGGCGCGACGGACGCCGAGGCGGGGGCGACGTGCGACGCGGTCGACGCGGTGTTCGCCGTGCACGGCGGCAGGTCCCGCGGCGAGGATCCCGCCCGCTCGTGGGAGCGCTCGCGCTTCGCCTCCCCCGCGCTGCGCGACACGCTCCTCGACATCGGCGTCCTCGCCGAGACCCTCGAGACGGCGACCACGTGGGCCCAGATCGCGGAGCTCAAGGGTGCGGTCACCGACGCCCTTGTGACGGCGCTCAGCGCAGCGGGCACGACGCCTCTGGTGATGTGCCACATCTCGCACGTGTATCCCGCCGGCGCATCGCTCTACTTCACCGTCGTCGCTGCGCTGACCGACGATCCGGCGGGCCAGTGGCAGGAGGCGAAGGATGCCGCGTCCCGCGCGATCGGACGCGCCGGCGGCACGATCACGCACCACCACGCCGTCGGACGTGATCACCGCCCCTACCTGGAGGACGAGATCGGTCCGCTGGGCGCCGCCGCCCTTCGCGCAGTGAAGGACGTGTTCGATCCGACCGGCATCATGAACCCGGGGGTCCTCGTCGCGCCGCGGGCGGGAGGCTCGTGACCGTCGCACTGCTCCTGAACCCCGCCGCGCGCTCGGGCGCGCCCACGGGCGCCGCGAGGACCGCGGCCGCTCGCCTGCGGGAGCTCGGGGTGCGGACGACGATCGTGAGCGGCGGGAGCGCAGCCGAATCGAGCGCGCTGCTGCGCACGGCGATCGAGCTGGGCGCCGACGCCGTCGTCGTGGCGGGCGGGGACGGGACGGTCAATCTCGCGGCGCAGGAGCTCGCCGGCACCGGCGTGCCGCTCGGCATCATCCCCTCCGGGACGGGGAACGACTTCGCGGGAGCGCTCGGCCTGCACGAGCTCGACGCGGACGCGGCGGCCGAGCTCATCGCCGAGGGGACGACCCGCTCCCTCGACCTCGCCCGCATCACGCGAGCGGACGGGTCGACGCAGCACTTCGCGTCGGTGCTCGCGAGCGGCTTCGACTCGAAGGTCAACGACCGTGCGAACGCCATGACGTGGCCGCGCGGCCGATCGCGCTACACGATCGCGATCGCGCTGGAGTTCCTGCGGCTTCGGGGCATGCCGTTCCAGCTCGAGCTGCGGCTCGCCGACGGTGCGGTCGAGCGCCTCGACGGCGACCTCGCGATGGCGACGGTGGGCAACACGAGCATGTACGGCGGCGGCATCCCGGTCTGTCCCGATGCCGATCCGTGCGACGGCCTGCTCGACGTGACCCTCGTGCGGCCCGCGGGAAGGATGCGCCTCGCGCGGCTGATCCCCCGTGTGTACGACGGGACGCATACGACGCTTCCCGAGGTCGTGACACGGCGGGTGACCGCCGTGTCGCTCGCAGCGGGCGGCGTGACGGCGTACGCGGACGGCGATCCGGTCGGGGCGCTTCCGCTCACGGTCGACGTGGTGCCCGGCGCCCTTCGGGTGTTCGCACCGCCGAGGTGACCGCGCCGGATGCGACGGCATCCGTCGGCGCAGGTCAGTGGGTCGCCTGCACCTCGAGCAGACGGGCGATCACCTGGTCGCGAAGCTCTTCGGGGGCGGTCTCCTTGCACGCCCGCGCGACCACCTCGGTCAGCGTTCGGGCGACGAGGGCCTCATCGCGGCACTCGACGCAGTTCTCGAGGTGCTCGGCGATGTCGGAGTGCCGGGTCTTGCAGACCTCGTGGCGCAGGTACTCCTCGAGATCGCGCCGCGCCTTCTCACAGCCGCAGTCGGTCATTTCGTGCTCCTTGAAGCGGCAGTCGTCCTGCCGCGCTCCTTCGCAGGCGCGGTGTCGATGCCGCGCTCGCTCGCGTAATCGGCCAGCAGCTCACGAAGCATCCGTCTGCCACGGTGCAGACGGCTCATGACCGTGCCGATGGGGGTCTTCATGATGTCGGCGATCTCCTGGTACGCGAAGCCCTCGACGTCCGCGAGGTACACCGCGAGCCGGAAGTCTTCCGGGATCGACTGCAGCGCGTCTTTCACGACGGATGCCGGCATCCTGTCGATCGCCTCCGCTTCGGCCGACCGGGTGCTCGTCGCCGTCGTGGACTCGGCGCCGCCCAGCTGCCAGTCCTCGAGGTCGTCGATCGTGCCCTGATACGGCTCGCGCTGCTTCTTGCGGTAGGTGTTGATGTAAGCGTTGGTGAGGATCCGGTACAGCCACGCCTTGAGGTTGGTGCCCTGGGTGAACGTCCGCCACGACGCGAACGCCTTGACGAACGTCTCCTGCACCAGGTCGGCGGCGTCCGCGGGGTTGCGCGTCATGCGCATCGCCGCCGCATAGAGCTGGTCCATGAAGGGCAGCGCCTGCTCCTCGAACTGCGCGCGGACATCGGTCTCGGCCTGAGCCTGATCGTTCATCACGCGCCAGTCTACGTCGGCGGCCTCCCCGTCCCGGGGGGCGCCGACCAGCGGGCGATCGAGCGTGGCGATCATGAGCTCCTCGGGTTCGATCGGGCGGTTCAGTAGTGTAGAAACCGATGACTGCCGACGGGTATTCCCCCCACCCCCCGCGGACCCCGCGAGGCGCTTGGCGTGCGCCGGCCGCTCACGGTCCTCTGTCCGCCACCGTGACGGTCCCGGGATCGAAGTCCCTCACCAACCGGGAGCTCATCCTCGCGTCGCTGGCCGATGTGCCGAGCCGGCTGTCCGCTCCCCTCCACTCCGACGACTCCCGGCGGATGATCGAGGCGCTCCAGTCGCTCGGCGTCTCGATCGTCGAGGAGCCGGGTGCGGGCCCCTTCGGCCCCGACCTCCTCGTCACCCCGCGATGGCCCCTCAAGGAGGGCGGTGTCATCGACGCCGGCCAGGCCGGCACCGTCATGCGCTTCGTCGCCGCGCTCGCGGGCTTCGCGCGGGGGGAGGTGACCCTGACGGCGCACGAGACGGCGCTGCACCGGCCGATGGGCGCCATGATCAAGGCCCTCCGCGACGTCGGTGTCGACATCGACGACGGGGGCCACTGGGCGCTGCCGTTCACCGTGCGCGGTCACGGGCACGTCCGGGGCGGTGAGATCGTCATCGACGCGAGCGCCTCGAGCCAGTTCGTCTCGGGCCTGCTGCTGGCCGCGCCCCGCTTCGACGTCGGGCTGCACCTCATCCATCACGGCGAGCGCCTGCCGAGCATGCCGCACATCGACATGACGGTGGAGTCCCTCGCCCACCGCGGCGTGCACGTCGAGCGCCCCGCGGTCGGCGAGTGGGTCGTCCCCGCCGGCCCGGTGCGCGGCAAGGACATCGCCATCGAGCCCGACCTCTCCAACGCGGCCCCGTTCCTGGCCGCCGCGATGATCGCCGGCGGTTCCGTGTCGGTCACCGGATGGCCCGCGCACTCGACGCAGCCCGGGGCGATGCTCTCCGAGATCCTGTCGCTCATGGGTGCGAAGGTCGTACGGCGCGGCGGATCCCTGACGGTGACGAGCGCGCACGGCATCCAGGGGATCGACCTGGACCTGTCCGCCGCCGGCGAGCTGACGCCTACGATCGTGGGCCTCGCCGCCTTCGCCGACAGCCCCACGACCCTCTACGGCATCGGGCACATCCGCGGGCACGAGACCGACCGCATCGCCGCGCTCGTCGGCGAGCTGCGCGCCCTCGGCGGCGAGGCGGAGGAGCTGTCGGACGGCATCCGCATCGTGCCGCGGCCGCTCCACGGGGGTCGCTGGCGCGCCCACCACGATCATCGTCTCGCGACCACCGGGGCCCTCGTCGGTCTCGCCGTCCCGGACGTCGAGATCGACGACATCGGCACGACGGCCAAGACCATGCCGGAGTTCCCCGAGCTCTGGCAGCGGATGCTCGGCGACGGATCCGACGACCCCGCCCCACGCCCGGAGGCGCTGCAGGCATCGTGAGCTGGCTGGACGACACCGAGGACGACGACGACGAGTTCGACGAAGCCGACGTCCGGGTCCGGCCGAATCCGAAGGGCAACCGCCCGCGCACGAAGCGCCGTCCCGCGCACACCGACGCGCAGATCGCGCGCGTGCTGGGAGTCGATCGCGGGCGCTACGCCGTCCTGGTCGGCGAGGACACCGACGATGAGCACGAGTCGATCGCGATGCGGGCGCGCGAGCTGCGCAAGCAGCCCATCGTCACGGGCGACCGCGCTCGCGTCGTGGGCGACACGAGCGGCGACGAGGGGACCCTCGGGCGCATCGTCGGCATCGAAGACCGCACCTCCCTCCTCCGCCGCAGCGCCGACGACACCGATCAGGTCGAGCGGGTCGTCGTCGCCAACGCCGACCAGATGCTCGTCGTCGTCGCGGCCGCCGACCCCGAGCCACGGCCGCGCCTCGTCGACCGCTACCTCGTTGCGGCGCTGGATGCCGGCATCCGTCCCCTCCTCGTCGTCACCAAGACCGATCTGGCCGACCCTGCGGCCTTCCTCGCCCACTTCGACGGGCTCGACCTCGAGGTCTTCACGAGCGCGCGCAGCGAGATGCCCGTGGAGCGAATCGGCGCCGCCCTCGTCGGTCACTCCACCGTGTTCGTCGGGCACTCCGGTGTCGGCAAATCGACCCTCGTCAACGCGCTCGTTCCGTCCGCGCAGCGCGCGACGGGCCACGTCAATGTCGTGACGGGCCGGGGACGGCATACGTCGAGCTCGACGGTCTCCCTCCGCTACCGGGGCGAGGGCGGGAGCGGGTGGGTGATCGACACACCGGGCGTCCGCTCGTTCGGACTCGGCCACGTCGACCCGGCGAACATCCTCAAGGCATTCACCGACCTCGCCGAGGTCGCCGAGGAGTGCCCGCGAGGGTGCACGCACCTCCCGGATGCCCCGGACTGCGCCATCGTCGAGGCCGTACACGAGGGCCGCCTGGGCCCGCGCGGCGCGGCCCGGCTGGACTCCCTCCAGCGCCTCCTCGAGACCTTCGCCGAGCGCGCTCGGACGACGCCGTAGGCGGACGGCGCTCTGCACGATCCGGCGACGACTCGCCGTGCCCGGCGACGGGCGACCTCGGCGTGGCGACGCGCGATCGTGCGGACCGCACGGCGTCGTCGCCTGTCTAGGCTGAGGGGATGACCGCTCGCCTCGAACCCGGATCCCCCGCTCCCGACTTCGCGCTGACCGACCAGGACGACACGCCCGTGACCCTCGGGGAGCTGCGCGGGCGGCGCGTCATCCTCTTCTTCTATCCCGAGGCCATGACCCCCGGATGCACGACAGAGGCCTGCGACTTCCGCGACAGCCTCGCTCCCCTTCAGGAGGCGGGGTACACCGTCCTCGGCGTCTCGCGCGATGAGCCGGAGAAGCTCCGCCGCTTCCGCGAGCGCGACGGCCTCCCCTACGACCTGCTCAGCGATCCCGATCACGCCGTGCACTCGGCGTACGGCGCATGGGGCGAGAAGATGAACTACGGGAAGGTCGTGGAGGGCGTCATCCGGTCGACCTTCGTGATCGACGAGCAGGGCCGCGTCGAGCACGCGCTCTACAACGTGCGCGCAACCGGGCACGTGGCCCGGCTGCGCGCACTGTTGGAGATCGGTCCGGCTCCTCAGCTCACTTGAGCTTGAAGAGCGCGCTCACCGCCGTGCCGTCCTTCGCGGTCATGGTGACCTTGTAGCAGGTGCCGGGCGACTTCGGCGTCTGCCAGTTCTGGATGAACTGGCCGGCCGTCGCGTCGTAGCGGAGGGTCGTGCCGCCCGTCGTCGTCACCTCGATCTCGTCCGCGAGGGCGCCGGAGCTCGCGCAGCTGACGACACCCGTCTTGAAGCTCGAGATCGCGCTCGTGGAGGTGAGCTCGCTGCTGCCGGCGAAGAGCTCGAACTTGAGCGGGACGGTCGAGCCGCCCTTCACGGTGTTCCACACGCCGTTGCCGTCGACAGGGGCGTAGAACCCGCCGGTCTTCCATGCCTCGACGCGGAAGCTCCGCGTCGCCGTCGCCGTGTTGCCGCTCTTGTCCTTCGCCGTCGCCGTGAGCGTGTGCGACCCGAGGCCCGTGCCGTAGCCGGTCACGGCGCACGTCGCGGCGGGATCGACGGCGTCGGTCGCCGCGCAGGAGGGCGCCGCGGGCACGTGGTCGAACGGGTAGCTCGCTCCATCCGCCGGTCCTCCGCTCCACGTGATGCCGGGGGCCGTGGTGTCCTGGACCGTGACATCGAGGGAGGTCCGGCCGAGATTGCCCACCTTGTCGGTCGCCATGCAGTTCACGGTGGTCGAGCCGAGGGCGAACGTGGAGCCCGGGGCCCGGTCGCACGACACGCCTACCGGGCCGTCCACGACGTCGGTCGCACCGACCCCGAAGTCCGCGACGACTGCGCCGTCCGGGCCGGTGGCCTCGGCCACGATCGGATCGACCGCAACGGACAGCTCCGGCGCCGTGGTGTCCTCCACCGTCACCGAGAAGACCGCCTGCTCCGCCTTGTTGCCACGGGAATCCTGCGCGTCGCACACGACGGCGTGCGTGCCGAGAGCGAAGGTCGATCCGGATGCCGGCACGCACGTGACCTCGACGGGTCCGTCGACGAGGTCGGATGCTGTCGCGGTGTACGCCACGACGGCCCCCTCGGGGCCGGTCGCCTCCTGCATGACGGGTGCGGCGGGCACCGTGATGCTCGGCCCGGTGGTGTCCTGGACCGTGACGACGAAGCCCCGGCTCGTGCGGTTGCCGGCGTCGTCGGTCGCGTCGCACGTGACCGAGGTCTCGCCGATGACGAAGGTGGAGCCGGATGCCGGAGAGCACACGACGTCCACGTCGGCGTCCACGGCGTCGTCCGCCGTCGCGGGGAAGGCGACCGCTGCGCCCAGGGGACCTGTCGCCTCGGCGCTCAGCGACGCGGGCACCGTGAGCTCAGGAGCAGTCGTGTCGCGCACGTGGATCGGGAACGACTTCGCCGACGCGTTGCCGGCGCCGTCCTTCGCCTCGCACGAGACCGTCGTGGTGCCGAGAGGGAACGTCGAGCCGGAGGCCGGGGTGCACGAGGGCGTGACCGACCCGTCGACCAGGTCGGATGCCGACGCGGTGTAGGAGACGGCCGCACCTGCACCCGAGGTCGCCTCCGCGATGACCTCCGTCGGCACGAGCAGCGCGGGCGCGATGCTGTCGTCGATCGTCACGGAGAAGGACGCCGACCCGGTGTTGCCGTGCGCGTCGGCGACGACGCAGACGATCTGCGTGCTCCCGACGCTGAAAGCGCTGCCCGACGGCGGCGTGCAGGTGGTCGCGAGAGAGCCGTCGACGGCATCCCACGCGGACGGCGCGGTCCAGGCGGCCGTGGTCACGGGACCCGTCGCCTCGAGCGCGATGTCGGAGACCTGTCCGATCGCGGGCGCGATCGTGTCTTCCACGGTGACCGTGAAGCTGCCCTTCGCGGTGTTGCCCGCGGCATCCGTCGACTGGCAGTTCACCGTCGTCGTGCCGAACCCGAAGACGGATCCGGACGAGGGAGTACACGAGACGGCGGGGCTCAGCGGAGCGACGTCGGTCGCCGAGGTGACGAACGGCACCGGGGCTCCCGCTGCGCTCGTGGCTTCGACCGTCATGTTCGCGGGCAGGGCGAGCGTCGGCGGGGTGGTGTCGCAGTTCACGATGGTCCAGCCCACGGAGAGGCTGCCGGGCCCGCTGACCGCGGTGCCGGCGGCGTTGACACCGGCATAGCTGAAGCCGATCGAGCCCGACCCCGACGACTGCTTGGGCGAGATCTGCACGGTCGCCGTGATCGTGTCGGTGCTCACGCGCTGGCTTTCGGGCAGGTTCGGGCTCAGCGAGCTCCATCCGCTGGGCACGTCGATCGTCGTCTTGCTCAGCCCGACGGAGATGCCGGGACTGATCGACGGGACGCCGACGGTCACCTTCGAGCCGTTCGCGAAGATGTTGACGGACCCGTTGCCCACGCGGTGCGCGGCGATGAGCACCTGCGCGGTCGCCGGCTGCCCGGCGCACATCGACACGCTGAGCGCCTTCTGAGACACGGGCGTCAAGCCGTCTCCATCGATCGCCAGATCATCGGCGTGAGCGGCGGCGGCGCCGCCGGCCACGACGATCAACGCGGCCGCCAGGCCTGCGAGCAGGCGCGACGGACGTAGTGTTCTCCCCATTTTGTGACTCCCCAGTTCCCCAGTGCGAATAAGCCGCGCGGACTCCCCAGTCCACCGATCCGGCTACCCGTCACCCTACGTCGGGCGATCGCGTCTCGAGAAGAGAATTGTGGGAAACCTTCGGAAGACCTCAGGAATCCGGCTGTCGACCGTCGCCGGACGGATGCTGCCTTCGCGCTGCGAGCACGAGCAGGATGAGCGTGAGGACTGCGGGGGCCGCGATCGCGAGCGCGGTCATGGGCTCGGCGTAGGCGCCGGTCGCCGCGCCGAGGGCGACCGCGAGGATCAGGAGCTGCGCGACGATGCCGCCCGACCGCCCCCACGAACGTCCTCGCCAGACTGCGGCCGAGAAGGCTCCGAGGAGGACGGCGCCGAGTGCCGTGAGGACGAGGAGCGCGAGCGCGCTCGACACGGAATCGGTGTCTCCACCGCTCAGCGCCGCGATCTGCCACGCGACGACGGCAAGGAGACCCGCTGCCTCCAGCCCCAGCAGAACGGCCGCGACCCGTGTCGCCACGCTTGTCCGCATGCCTCACTCTTCCCTTGTTCCGGCGCTCCCGGGTTGTGCACTCCCTCCATGCCCTTGAGGGAATGCACAGGCTGTTCACCCAAATGAAGTGCGGGAAGCCTTGATCCCGCCCGCTTCGTCATGGGATCATAGACGGAGCCGTGTGCTCCCACAGCGACGTGGGGCGAGCAATCGCTCGCATCTCCCACAGGGTATCGGACCCGAATCCGGGCTCTGGAACACCCGACCTCTTCCGTCTCAAGGAGCACCACCATGGATTGGCGCGACAAAGCCGCCTGCCTGACAGTCGACCCCGAGCTGTTCTTCCCCGTCGGCAACACCGGCCCCGCGGTCGACCAGATCGAGAAGGCCAAGGCCGTCTGCGCGCGCTGCACCGTCACCGAGATCTGCCTGCAGTACGCGCTCGAGACCGGCCAGGACTCGGGCGTGTGGGGCGGCCTCTCCGAAGACGAGCGCCGCGCTCTCAAGCGCCGCGCCGCCCGCGCCCGTCGCGCGTCCTGACGAAGCCGCCGCTCGTCGCGGCGCGGGGACAGGATGCCGCGGCATCCGTCGAATCCTGACGCTCAGCCGTCCCGCCGGTCGATGTAGCGCAGCGGGATCTCGATAGTGACCTCCGTCCCGCTGCCCATGATGGTGTGCCAGTCGATCGTGCCGCCCAGCTCGCCCTGGATGAGCGTCCGCACGATCTGAGTGCCCAGGCCCCGGCCGACCTGCCCCTCGGGCAGGCCCGATCCGGTGTCGCGCACGCGCACCTCGAGGCTGTCGTCGCTGCGCTCGGCGGCGATCTCGACATCGCCCTCCTGCCCCGCGAGCCCGTGCTCGACGGCGTTCGTCACCAGCTCGGTGAGGGCGAGGGCGAGCGGCGTCGCATACTCGCTCGGGAGCGTGCCGAACCTGCCCGTCGTGCGCGTCTTCGCGCGGGTGTTCGGCGCCGCGGCGACCTCGGCGACGAGCTTGAGCACGCGCGCGAAGACGTCGTCGAAGTCCACGTTCTGGGCGAGACCCTCCGACAGCGTGTCGTGGACGACGGCGATCGCCGAGACGCGACGCATCGCCTGCGTGAGCGCCTCCCGGGCTTCGTCGGTATGCGATCGCCGCGCCTGGATCCGCAGCAGCGAGGCGACGGTCTGCAGATTGTTCTTGACGCGGTGGTGGATCTCCCGGATCGTCGCGTCCTTGGTGATGAGCTCCTGCTCCTGGTGGCGGATCTCCGTGACATCGCGGCAGAGCACGATGGCGCCGATCCGCGTGCCGTGATCGCGCAGCGGAATGGTCCGCAGGCTCACCGTGACCCCCCGCGACTCGATGTCGGCGCGCCACGGGGCGCGTCCGGTCACCACGACGGGGAGGGACTCGTCGAACTGGCGCTTGGTCGGAAGGATGCGCGTCACGACCTCGACGAGGGACTCCCCCTCGAGCTCGTCGTCGAAGCCGAGCCGGTTGAAGGCCGACAGGGCGTTCGGGCTCGCGAAGGTGGTGATGCCGTCGACGTCGAGGCGGACGAGTCCGTCCGATGCACGCGGGGCGCCCCGCCGGGGAGAGGTCGGTGCCGTGAGGTCGGGGAAGTCACCGGAGGCGATCATCCCGAACAGCTCGTCGGCGCAGTCGTTGAAGGTGATCTGCTGGCGCGACGGAGTGCGCGTCTCACCCAGGTTGGTGTGCCGCGTCAGCACGCCGATCGCCTGCGGCTCCCCGCCGGGCCGGGCCACGCGGACGATCGGGACGGCGCGCACGCGGGTCGGCGTCTCCTCGAACCAGTCGGGCGAGGCCGAGTCGATGATGCGCCGGGTGTGGAACGCGTCGCGCACCTGCGTCCGCCACTGCGGACGAACCCGGTCCGCGACGATGTCCCGGTAGAACAGGGTCGCCGCCCCGCTCGGGCGGGTATGCGCGACGGCGATGAACGAGTCGTCGGAGGTCGGCACCCAGATCACGATGTCGGCGAAGGCGAGGTCGGCGAGCAGCTGGCCGTCGCCTGCCAGGCGGTGCAGCCACTCGACGTCGGCCTCGCTCGAGCGGCCTTGGGCGTACACGAGATCGCTGAGGGTCGACACGTCCTTCAGCCTAAATGTTCGCACCGCGCCGGCCTGACCGGGTCCGGCCCCCCGGCGTCCGGGGATCTCCCGCGCGAGGAGCCCTTCACGCCGCCTCATCTCCGGGGCGTCATCACGCAGCGCGAGAAGCGGAGCTACGGATGCCGCGCCTCGGCGCCTCCGCGACGTCCGGCGGGGGCGCCACCGCCTCGCCCGCGAACCGCCGCACGGCCAGCGTGAGCGGTGACTTCGGTGCGATCTCGGCGACCGGACGCGCAGCGAGGATCGCGGCATCCGTCGATCGCGCGTCGGTCGGCACGAACCAGAGGTCGCGGATGCCGGCGAAGCGGTCGAGAGTCCGCCGCACCTGCCCCCGGGCGTCCAGGCCGAGGGTGCCGGGCCGCAGGCGGTTCGCGAGCACCGCCACGGGCGTCGACCCGATCGTCGCGCGCAGTTCCGCGTGCGCACGGAGGAATCGCGCGATCCCGACCGGGTCGGCCGCGGCGACGGCCACGACGAGGTCGGCCGAGCGCAGGGCGGCCAGGGTCGCGGCATTGCGCCGGGGGCCGTCCAGGTCGCTGACGATCTCCTCGTCGCGCTCGAGCGGCGCCGCCACGTCGACCACTGTGTAGTCGGCCCACTCCCGGCAGACCGCGAGCGCCGCCGCCACCCGGCCGTCGCTGAGCTCGGGCCAGCGCGAGGGCCGGTTGATCCCCGTCAGGACGTCGACCCCCGTCCGGCCGAGCGGGCTCGAGATGCGGGTGAGCTCGCGAGAGTCGAGCCCGCCGAGCTCGGCCTGGCGGCAGGCGGCGGCGAAGCCCGGCCCCTCGTCCGCCAGCCCGAGCTGCAGAGCCATCGAGGGCGCGTGCGTGTCGGCGTCGACGAGACCGACGTGCCGCCCGCCGCGAGCGAGCTCGACGGCGAGCTCGATCGCGATCGTCGTGCGGCCCGGTCCTCCCGCCGGCCCCCAGACGGCGATGAGGCGGGGATGCCGCGGCCCGGGCCGGCTGCCGTCTCGCCGCTCTTCGAGAGCCTCGGCGGGGGCGGCGGCGCCGGCGATCGCGTCGACGAGCCGCCACGGCTCGATCTCGAGGGGCCACGGTCCGGCCAGCCCGAAGGTCTCGACGAGGCGGCTGTCGGCGGCATCCTTCGCCAGGGGAAGGATGCGCACACCGCAGCGGTCGCACAGGGCGACCGCCGAGGCGGTGAGCGTGGACCGGTCGGCCTGCAGCACCACCGTGTCGGCGGCGTGCACGGCGTCGGCGACGCGGTCGGCATCGAGACCGTGCAGGCCGTCGGCGGCGACCGCGGCGAGCGCCGAGGCCGGGATGACGTCGACCACCGCGACGCCCTCCCGCTCGAGGTCGGCCGCCAGCGCGCTCCCCCGCGGCTCGTCGACGGCGACGAGGACGGTCACCGCCCCGCTCCCCCGCCGGGCACGATCGACAGGGCCGATTCCGCGGCCATCGCGGCGAGGACGGCGGCGACGTCGGCGCGCGGGATCACGACCTCCAGCGAGGCGGCCGCGCCGCCCATGACCGAGTCGTCGCGCGTCACCGACACGACGGTGGCGTCCGGCACCAGGATGCGCGGGACGTCGTAACTTCCCCGGTCCACGAGCGGCGCCTCCCAGACCTCGACCACCGACCCGGCGCCCACGGAGGCGGGGACGTCCACGGCGCTTCGCAGCACGACGGTCGTCGTCGCGGCGGCGGTCGCCGCCCCCACCGCGCTGTCCGGGACCAGTTCCCCCGCTTCGACGGTGCGCGTCGCGACGAGTCCCTCATCGAGCGCGCCGGGCGTGAGGTAAAAGTCCCGCAGCTGTCCGAGTGCCACCTCGACGACCCGTACGTCGCCCTCCGCGACCGCCTCCCCCGGGACGATCGTGCGCGTCGCCGCGAACACCGGCACCGTCTGGCGGGCCGCGGAGACGACGAACCAGACCCCGGCGACCGACGCGGCGATGAGCAGGATGCCGAGGAAGAACCGGGCATCGCCCCAGAAGGCGCGCGGGCGTGGGCGCGGGGACTCGATAGCGGTCATGCGAACCATGGTCGCTCAGCCGGGCCGAGGCACGCCGTCGTTATCCACAAGGCGCACCGGCCCGGAGCCGCCCCCTCGGGGCGCGGCCATAATGGGGGCATGCCCGAGAACCCGACCTCGCGCAGCCGGATGCTCGCTCCCGCCGAAGCGGCCGAGCTGCTCGGCGTGTCCGTTGCGGAGGTCCTCGAGCTCGTGCACGCCGCGCAGCTGCGGGGCGTGCGAGTCGGCTCGCCGGCGCGGTGGCGCATCGAGGCCGGGAGCGTCGAGCGTTATCTCGACGACCGGGTCGAGGAGGCCCGCCGCATGGCGCTGTGGCGCCAGTCCAACGAGGCCAGCTTCCCCGAGCTGTGGGGGACGGGCGTCATCCGCGATTCGGACTGACGTCTTCAGCGGGAGGACGCGCCCGCTCCCAGCCGCACCCACGCGATCGCCTCGAAGGGGACGATGCGGTGTCCGCTCACGTCGTCCGCACGGCGCGGCGTTCCGGGCTCGTGCAGCGCGAGGTCCAGATGGTCGACGCCGGCGCGGTCGATCGTCCCCGTGAGCGTCCGGCCGTGCACCAGATGCAGAGACACCGCGACCCGGCGCCGGACGAGGTCGCGCAGGGCGAAGCCGAGCGTCATGCGCTCCGACAGGGTCGAACGCGAGGGAAGCGGTCGTGCGGTGCGCAGGAGGTCGGGATGCGGCATCCCGATCGACATGATGCCGGCGAGGGGCGCGATCACCGCCCCCGAGCGCGACGAGGCGGGCTCGAGTGCCGCCCAGTCCGCGCCGAGGCCCGTGACCTCGGCGACGAGGATCGTGCCGTCGCGCAGCTCGACCGAGACGGGGGCCGCGCCGCGCTCGCGGTCGATCAGCGCCGCAAGCCGGTCGCGCAGCGGCACCCGCGACAGCCGCAGGCGCTCGGCCTCGCTGTCCAGTGCGGCGCGCTCCGCCTCCCACTCCGACGCGAGCTGATCCTCGAGGTCGTCGAAGAAGCGGTCCCAGCGCACCTCGTGAGACTAGGGCATCGCCGCGTCGCCGCCGCCCGGCCATCCACAGCGGCGGGCGCGACGGCAGCCTGGACGCGCTGCACCGACCGGCGACGCGAGGGTTATCCACAGGCACTCCGATGAGACTTTGATGAGAGAGCGGAATGTGCTGTAATTTCCGCCAGATCGTCCCCCCGACGAGATTTCGTTTCCCGAGATAGGCCACTGATGGCGATGATGCCTGCAGTCCGTCCGCGCAGCGCCGCCGACGCCGCATACGAGCTGTCCGACTTCTTCGCTCCGCAGCGCACGTCCGCCGCGGAGCTTCCCGACCCGGAGCCGTTTCTGCACAACCTCACACGGGGCGTCCTGGAGGTCTTCTCCGGCACGCGCGAGGTGGAGCAGCTGGCCCGCTGGGTGACCGAGGACGCGTTCCGGAAGCTGGTCGTGCGGTCCAATCTCTCGGCTCGCGCGCGCAGCGCGCGAGGCGTTCCCGCCAAGCGCCCCGTGCACTCGATCCTGTCGGTGCATCACTCCGCTCCGGCCGACGGCGTCGTCGAGGCGGTCGTGATCGTCGCCGGGCCCGCACGGACCCGCGCCGTCGCCGTCCGGCTGGAGGGCATGGACGGGCGCTGGCGCGCGACGTCGCTCGCCCTTCTGTAGGCCGGACGAGCCGGCGGCGGGCCGACCCCAGCGTCGTGGCGGCCCGCTCGTCCGTTCGTCCTATTCGCCAGCGTCCTCGTCGATCAGCTCGAGCAGCTTCTTGAGCGCGTCGCGGATCTCGGTGTGGTCGTACTGGCCCGCACGGCTCTCGCCCGCGATGACGCCTCCTCGGTGCACCTTGCGGAAGTCGCCGAAGGGGAAGGAGTACGCACCCTTGGTCTCCGCGTTCTCGCTCTTGTCGATGCCGAGATGCCAGTGCGAGTACCGGGTCCAGCCCTCGCGCTCGATGAATCCGTTCTCCTCGTCCGCGGTCGGTGCGGCTTCCGACCAGTCGTCGCGCTGGTCGCGCACGACCTTGCCGTCGCGGATCAGGGCGCGTGCGTGCTTCAGTGCCGGTCTGTTCAGCTCGATGGACATACCGCCACGGTAGGACCGGTGCCCGTGGCCCGCGAGGGCTTGACGATCTCCGCCCCCTCCCCGTGCCGGCGGAGTCTTCGGCGGTCCGGGCCGGGCCACTCCCCCGCGTCAGTGCGACGTCACTGCTTGTACGACGCGAGGAAATTGCCGAGGCGCTCGACGGCCTCGGAGAGGACGCGCGCCTCGGGAAGCGTGACGATGCGGAGGTGATCGGGCGTCGCCCAGTTGAACCCCGTGCCGGGAACGAGGAGGACGTGCTCGGAGAGGAGGAAGTCGAGCACGAGCTTCTGGTCGTCGTGGATGTCGTGGATCTCCGGATCCAGGCGCGGAAAGGCGTACAGGGCGCCCTGGGGCCTGACGCACGACACACCGGGGATCGCTTCGAGCCCCTCCCATGCGGCGTCGCGCTGCTCGTGCAGGCGTCCGCTGGGCGCGATGAGCGCATCGATCGACTGGACGCCCGAGAGCGCAGCCTGGACGGCGTGCTGGGCCGGCACGTTGGGACACAGACGCGTCGAGGCGAGGAGCGTGATGCCCTCGAGGAAGCCGGAGGCGTGCTCGCGCGGCCCCGTGATGACGAGCCAGCCGGAGCGGTATCCCGCCACTCGGTACGTCTTCGAGAGCCCGTTGAAGGTGAGGCAGAGCAGGTCGGGGGCCACCGAAGCCATCGGGATGTGCCGCGCGTCGTCGAACAGGATGCGGTCGTAGATCTCGTCCGCCAGCACGAGGAGCGAGTGCTCACGAGCGATCTCCGCGATGCCCTCGAGCACCTCCCGCGTGTACACGGCGCCGGTGGGGTTGTTCGGATTGATGACGACGATCGCCTTCGTCCGAGGCGTCACCTTCGAGCGGATGTCCTCCAGATCCGGCTGCCAGCCGTTCCCCTCGTCGCAGACGTAGTGCACCGGCGTACCGTCGCCGAGGCTCGTCATGGCCGTCCACAGCGGATAGTCCGGAGCGGGGATGAGGACTTCGTCGCCCTCGTCGAGGAGCGCCTGCATCGTCATGGTGATGAGCTCGGAGACGCCGTTGCCGAGGTAGACGTGGTCGGGGTCGACACGCGGAAAGTCCGGCTCCTCCTCGTAGCGGTACACGACGGCCCGGCGGGCCGAGGCGATACCGCGGCTGTCGGAGTAGCCGTGCGCGTGCGGCATCGCCTCGATCATGTCGCGCACGATCTGGAACGGCGCCTCGAATCCGAATGCCGCGGGATTGCCGGTGTTGAGCTTGAGGATCGTGTGACCCTCCGACTCCAGCCTGTCCGCCTCCACGAGCGCCTGTCCGCGGATCTCGTACAGGACGTTCTTCAGCTTGCTCGACTGGTCGAGCGTACGCAGCGGCAGGGTCTTGCTCATCGGTTCAGGATATCCGGGGCTCCTCCGGGCCAACGGACCACGGCTGGCCTCCGCGCCGAGCGCGAGGCCGCGGCATCCGTCCTTCATATGGCCCATACCGTCGCTCGGCGGCACGGCAGACGACAGACCGCGCCAACCGAACGTCCGGCGCGACGAAACGCCCCGGCCCTCCGAGGAGAGCCGGGGCGTTCACGCGGGGCCGCTGTCGTGCGAGCTACTTCTTCTTCTCGGCGGCGCGGCGCTGCGAGCGGTTCTGCGGCGCGGGGGACGGGGCATCCGTCCGCTGCCCGAACGCACCCCGCGGCGCCTCGCGCGTCGCAGTCTGCGTCTGGGCGGCCGCGGCGGACGGGCCGGATCCGGATGCCGCGGCGGCCGCAGCGGCCTGCCGCAGGCGGTTGGTCGCCGACTGCTGCACCTGCCCGCGATCGTTGCGCACCTCGACCTCGCCGGCGTCGTTCGCTGCGGAGTACTCCAGCCGCTGCCCCTCGATCGGGGTCGCGCCCAGGCCCTTCGCGTCGACCTCGGTCTCGCCCTCGGCGCGGCGCACCTCGACCTCGAGGTTGTAGAGGTAGCCGACCGACTCCTCCTTGATCTGCCCCATCATCGCCTGGAACATCTGGTAGCCCTCGCGCTGATACTCGATGAGCGGGTCGCGCTGGGCCATGGCGCGCAGGCCGATGCCGTCCTTGAGGTAGTCCATCTCGTAGAGGTGGTCGCGCCAGCGACGGTCGAGCACCTGGAGCACGACCCGGCGCTCGAGTTCGCGCATGGCGGCCTCGCCGAGGCTCTCCTCGCGGTTCTGATACGCGATCCGCGCGTCCGAGAGCAGCTCGCGCTTGAGGCCGTCGGGCGTGATCCGTCCCTTCGTGCCTGCCTCGGCCACGACCTCGTCGATGGTGACGCTCACGGGGTAGAGCGTCTTGAGCTCGGTCCAGAGGGCGTCGAAGTCCCAGCTCTCGGTGTGGCCGGTCGAGGTGTGGTCGTCGATGACGGCCTCGATGGCGTCTTCGATGAAGTGCTGCACGCGGTCGGCGATGTCATCGCCCTGCAGGATATGACGGCGGTCGCTGTAGATCGCCTCGCGCTGGCGGTTCAGGACGTCGTCGTACTTGAGCACGTTCTTGCGGATCTCGGCGTTGCGCGACTCGACCTGCGACTGCGCGCTCTTGATGGCGCGGGACACCATCGACGACTCGATCGCGACGTCGTCGGGGAAGTTCGTGCGAGCGAGGATCGCTTCGGCGGCGCCGGACTGGAAGAGGCGCATGAGGTCGTCGGTCAGCGAGAGGTAGAAGCGGCTCTCGCCCGGGTCTCCCTGTCGTCCCGAGCGTCCGCGCAGCTGGTTGTCGATGCGGCGCGACTCGTGGCGCTCCGTCCCGAGCACGTAGAGACCGCCGGCCTCGACGACCTTCGAGCCCTCTTCGGCGACCCGGTCGCGCGTCCCCTCGTAGACGGCATCCCATTCGGCCTCGTACTCGTCAGGCGTCTCGACGGGGTCGAGCCCCTTCGCCTTCATCTCCTGCACGGCGAGGAACTCGGCGTTCCCGCCGAGCATGATGTCGGTTCCGCGACCGGCCATGTTCGTGGCGACCGTGACCGCGCCGAGGCGGCCGGCGCGGGCCACGATCTCGGCCTCGCGCGCGTGGTTCTTCGCATTGAGGACCTCGTGCTTGATCCCCTTCTTCGCCAGCAGGCGGGAGAGGTACTCGCTCTTCTCGACGCTGACGGTGCCGACGAGCACGGGCTGTCCCGTCTCGTGACGACGGGCGATGTCCTCGACGACCTGCGCGAACTTCGCCTGCTCGTTCTTGTAGACCAGGTCGGGCTGATCCTTGCGGATCATCGGCCGGTTCGTCGGGATGGTCACGACGCCGAGCTGATACGTCGACATGAACTCGGCGGCCTCGGTCTCGGCCGTTCCGGTCATACCGGCGAGCTTGTCGTAGAGACGGAAGTAGTTCTGCAGCGTCACCGTCGCGAGGGTCTGGTTCTCGGCCTTGACCGGAACGTTCTCCTTGGCCTCGATGGCCTGGTGGATGCCCTCGTTGTAGCGGCGGCCCACGAGGATGCGGCCGGTGTGCTCGTCCACGATCATCACCTCGTCGTTCATCACGACGTAGTCGGTGTCGCGCTTGAACAGCGCGAGCGCCTTGATCGAGTTGTTGAGGAAGGAGATGAGCGGGGTGTTCGCCGACTCGTAGAGGTTCTCGATGCCGAGGTAGTCCTCGACCTTCTCGATGCCGGGCTCGAGGACGCCGATCGTGCGCTTCTTCTCGTCGACCTCGTAGTCGACGCCGACCTCGAGCGTCTTGGCGATCTTCGCGAACTCCATGAACCAGCGGTTCGCCTCGCCCGACGACGGGCCTGAGATGATGAGGGGCGTCCGCGCCTCGTCGATGAGGATCGAGTCGACCTCGTCGACGATCGCGTAGAAGTGACCGCGCTGCACGAGGTCCTCCTTGCGCCACGCCATGTTGTCGCGCAGGTAGTCGAAGCCGAACTCGTTGTTCGTGCCGTACGTGATGTCGGCGCTGTACTGCTCGCGGCGGACCGCGGGGGTCTGTCCGGCGAGGATCGTGCCGGTCGTCATGCCGAGCGCGCGATAGATGCGGCCCATGAGCTCGGACTGGTAGCCCGCGAGGAAGTCGTTCACTGTGACGACGTGGACGCCCTTGCCCGCGATCGCGTTCAGGTACACCGGGAAGGCGCCCGTGAGGGTCTTGCCCTCACCGGTCTTCATCTCGGCGATGTTGCCGAGGTGCAGCGCCGCACCGCCCATGATCTGCACGTCGTACGGACGCTGGCCGAGCGTGCGCTTGGCCGCCTCCCGGACGGCCGCGAAGGCCTCGGGCATGAGCTGGTCGAGCGTGGCGCCCGCCTCGAAGCGGGCGCGCAGCTCGACGGTCTCGTTGCGCAGCTCCTCGTCGGTCAGCTGGGCGTAGTCCTCCTCGAGGGCGTTGACAGCCTTCACGACCTGCTGAAGCCGCCGGAGGATGCGGCCCTCGCCGGCGCGAAGCAGTTTCTCGAGAGGATTGGCCACTTCAGTGTCTCCATCTGTCGGGTCCGGTGCCGTTCGGCACCGGTGCCGCCGGGCGCCCCAGCGCCCAGGCATATCTGCCCATGTTATCCGTCTGTGACCTTGAAGGGTGCTGTGGATGCCGCGGCCCGGCCGCCGGCATCCCCATCGTGGACCGCACGGCGAGGCATCCGTCACCGGACCGCGTCGTCTGCCTATGCTCGGCAACTGCATACCCGGTATGCAGAAGGAGTTGCCATGTCGGTGCGTCAGAGTCTGCTCGCGATCCTCGATCAGGGCCCCTGCTACGGCTACCAGCTGCGCGCCGAGTTCGACCGCCGCACAGGTTCGACCTGGCCGCTCAACGCCGGGCAGATCTACAACACCCTCGACCGCCTCGAGCGCGACGGCCTCGCCGAGAACGCCGGCGCCGACGAGCACGGACATGTCTACTGGCGCATCACCGATGCCGGCCGCGCCGAGGTGAAGCGCTGGCTCGACTCCCCTGTCCAGCGCCCCGCCGCCACCCGGGACGAGCTCGCGATCAAGCTCGCCGTCGCCGCGACCCTCCCGGGGATCGAGGTCGCCGAGGTGATCCGCGCCCAACGGCGCGCGTCCGTCGCGCAGCTGCGCCGGCTCGCCGACAAGCAGGCGGGTGCGACGGGAGAGGATGCCGAGGCCCTCGCCGGCGCACTCGTGGTCGACGCGATGATCTCCGCGGCGGAGGCGGAGCTGCGCTGGCTCGATCGCGCCGAGGAGCGCCTGGCGAAGCACCCGACCCGGACGACGGCGCTGGCGCTGTCCACCGAGCGACCCAGGCGCGGCCGGCCCGCGCGCGCCGAGGCATCCGCCGCCGCCCTGCACTGATGACCGCGCCCGTCCGCTCCCACGCCCGGCGTCCTGTGCTCTGCGCCGGGATGGTCCTACGCTCGGCGGCATGGACGCACATTCCACCGCACGCGTCGCGGCTCTCGCCGAGGCGCTCGGCGCCGGAGCGGACGACGTCTCCGTCTGCCGTCGGTCTCTGCCGGTCGTCTGGGACGAGACCCGCGACTGGCTCATGATCTCGCTCCCCAGTGGCCTGTGGAGCGGGTGGGAGCGGATCGACGGCGCGGGAGGACCGAAGCGGCTCATGGGACGGCTTCGTCCGTGGCGGGCCGTCCCCCCGCTCATCGCCGAGACGGCGACTCTGTTCTCCAGCGAGCTGGATCGGACGCTCACCGAGATCCGCATGGAGGTCCCGGCGCTCGGAGAGGGGGAGATCGGGCTGCTGGCGCACTATGCCGAGACGGGCGCCGCGCCCGGAGATGCGGAGGTGCTGAGCTTCATCCGCTCCTGCCTCCACCGTCGTGGCTCCGCGGTCTGAGCGGAGCGGCACCCGTGCACCACGGAGGGTACTTGCGGCGGACGCTCAGCCCCTCCCGGCGGGGCCGCCGCGCCGCGACCGTAGGATCGATGCATGTCCGGATTCTGGGGAAGGCGCAAGCGCGATCGTGAGGAGCTCGAGGCGCAGGACGCCGACCTCGCACGGCGCGCGCGAACGGCGATCGTCGAGGCGGACGAGCGCATCCGGCTCACCACCGACGAGCTCGTCTTCGCGGAGGCGGAGCTGGGGCCCGACGCCACGAAGGACCTGCGCGACGCCCTCGACGCCGTCCGCCGGCATCTCGGCGAGGCGTTCCACCTCAACCAGCTCAATCACGACGAGATCCCCGACACCCCCGAAGAGCTGCGCACGCGCAACGCGCGCATCGTGCAGCTCTGCGACTGGGCAGAAGAGCTCCTCGACGACCGCACGGAAGCGCTCGCGGAGCGCATCGCGCGTGTGCGGCGCGCGCCCGAGATCATCGCGGGGGTCCGTCGGGATGCCGCGGCCCTCCGCCAGCAGCTTGCGCCGGCCCGCGAGACCCTCGGCCGGCTGACCGCCCGCTACTCCGCCGACGCCCTGCGCCGGATCGAGGCGAACCCCGCCGAGGCCGAGCAGCTCCTCGGCTTCGCCGAGCACAGCGCCGGGGTCTCGGAGCGGCGCCGCGAAGCCGGCCAGCGCGAGCAGGCCAATCTGGCGCTCGAGGCCTCGACCGAGGCCGTGCGCCGCGCGGGGACGCTTCTGGAGGCCGTGGAGACGTTCGAGGTCGAAGCACTCCGCGCCGAGTCGATCCTCGCCGCCGTCGTAGAGGACTCGCGCGGCGACCTCGTCGCGGCGCGGGACGCTCCGCAGGTGCCGGCCGTGCACCAGGCGGTCCGCGAGCTCGAAGCGGCGCTCGCCGCGCTCCCGGCCGCCGGGGTGAACACCGACCCGTTCTCGCAGCTCACGCGGCTTCGCGAGGCGAACTCGGGACTGGATGCCGCGATCGCCGCCGCCCGCGAGCGCGAGGCGCACCCCGTCCCCGACTTCACCCACGTCCGGAACGCGATCGACGACGCCGACCGGCAGCTCGCCGTCGCGCGAGACGTCATCGCCGGGCATCGCGGATGGATCGGCGCCGATGCGCGCACCCGTCTCGCGGAGGCCGAGCGCCTGCGGCTGGACCTCGACCGATATCTCGGCGCCTCGGCTGCGACCATCACGGCCATCCCCGAGGACCAGCGCGAGCAGGCGCTCGCCGTCGCCCGGCGATCGGCGTTCCTCGCGAGCGAGGGCCTCCAGCTCGCCCAGCGCGACATCGAGGCGTACCGCCCGCAGGGGTGGGGCGAACCCGGCTACGGCGCGTGGGGAGGTCAGCCGCAGGGCTGGGGCGGACGCCGAGGCGGCGGCGCGGGCGACCTCATGGGCGGCATCATGGGCGGGCTCGTGATCGGCAGCATCCTCGACGGCATCTTCGACTGACGCCGGATCCGACCGGATGAAAGGAGAGGGGATGCCGCGACCCGCGGCATCCCCTCTCCTTCCGTCGTGTGCGCTACGACGCGAGCTCCGCGGGAGCGGCCTGCGTGCTGAGCGAGATCACGCCGTAGTCCCAGCCCTTGCGGCGGTAGACGACGCTCGGGTTGTCGCTGCGGGCGTCGATGAAGAGGAAGAAGTCGTGGCCGACGAGCTCCATCCGGTCGACGGCCTCCTCGACGGTCATCCACTCGGCCTCGAAGTGCTTCGTGCGGATGACGACGGGCGTGTAGCCCTCCTCCTCCTCGTTCCCGGTGACGATGGGGATCTCGCCGGTCGCGACGGCTCGGATGACGTCGACGGATGCCGGCTGCAGATCGATCCCCTGGAGGGCGCCGCTCTCCTTCTCGAACTTTGCGCCACGCGGGTGGTTGCGGGAGTCGACCCGCTTGTCCTTGGCCCGCCGGAGCTGTTCGCACAGCTTGTCGACGGCGAGGTCGAGAGCGGCGAACTTGTCGCCGTCGACGGCTTCAGCGCGGACGATCGGGCCCTTGCCCGTCAGAGTCAGCTCAACGGTCGAGTCCTCTATCCGACCGTTGTGATACGCGCGGTGTGTGACCTTGACCTCGACACGCTGAGCGCGCGGAGCAAGGTGCTCGATCCGGGTGGCCTTCTCTTCGACGACCGAGCGGAAGCGATCCGTGATCCCCACTCCCACGCCGACGATGCTGGTTTCCATCCTTGACCTCCTTGTTCCGGTCCACCCGGCCAAGGGCGGACCTTCAGTCGCCTTGTCACCCCCACGGTAGCCGCGCGCTCCCGGCCTGTCACCTGTCATTTCCCGTGCGTCACCTGGAAGTGACGAGGCGGGGCGTGCTGGCCGCGGTCGCACATCCCACCACGTCGGCGCCCGCCTCCCGGAGGACCCGCACGCCCTCGAGAAGGGTCGCGCCCGTCGTCACGACGTCGTCGACGACGACGACCCTGGCGCCCCTCGCGCGCGAGCGCGCGGCGAAGGATCCGGCGACGTTGCGTGCCCGCTCGCTCCGCCCGAGGCCGCGCTGATCCGCCGTGCGGCGAGCGGACACCAGGAGCCGCTCCACCCGCAGCCCCGCCCGCCTCGCGACAAGGTCGGGGACGCGATAGCCCCGGCGACGGAACGCCGCGCGCGACGTCGGCACGGGGACGACGACGACGGGATCACCGGCGCCCGCGGCAGCCCGCACCGCAGCGGCGAGGGCGGGCGCGAGGGCGCGGGCCAGGCCCATGCGTCCGTCCTGCTTGAGGGCACGGATGACACGAGCCGGCGGTCCCTCGAATCCGACGCCGCTCCACACGGCCACGCCGTCGATGAGCCGACGCCGCACGCGCGGGGCCAGGGAGATGCGGCACTCTTCGCAGAGGAGCGTTTCGGGCGCGTCGCAGCCCGAGCAGTCGACCGGGAGCACGAGTGCGAGCGCGTCGGAGAGGGCTCTTGCGACGGTGAGAAGGAGAGGAGGCATGCCGCCGAGGATCCCACCAGGGTTCCGGCATCCCCCGTCCGGACGAAGGGAAGTGGAGAACGGCGGCCACTCCGCGGCCGGGGAGGAGACGATTCGCCGGTTACTGCGGCGTGCCCTGCTGCGTCGCGAGCACCAGGATGCCGGCGCCCGTCTGCGGCCACGTCGATCCGCGCTTGGAGTACAGCGCGCCGTCGGCGGCTCGCACCCGCAGGGTGCCCTGGTTGCCGCCGGCGAGCTGCGCGGCACCCGAGGGCGCTGCGGTGACGGAGGCGGGGCCGCCGACCGTCAGCTCGACGACCTCGGGCTCGGCCCCGACTCCCGAGAGCACGCCGACCGTGATGTCGTCCAGCCAGGCCACCGACGCGGACTCGCTGGACAGCGACCCGAGGGCGACCGGCTCGCCGAGCCCGGAGGGGGTGCCGTCGGCACTGCGGATGACGCCCGAGATCCATACGGCGGATCGTCCGCCGGAGGTCACGACCGCGGCCAGCCGGGTGCCGTCGCGGGAGATCGCCATCGAGCTCACGCGGGTCGCCTCGGGCCACGCATTGGCGATCGGCGACTGCTCGCTTCCCGCTGAGAAGGCGACGAGGCTGCTCGGATCATCGCGCCGAACGCTCCAGCTGTAGCCGGAGGGATCGGCGGTGGGTTCGACGAGGCCGGGTCGGGTGTCGAACTCGAGCACATCGCCGTTGGCCTGCACCCGCACGTTCGAGCCGGTCGTCACCTGCACCGCCGCGAAATCGCGATCGGGCGCGACCTGGATGGCGACCGAGTCGACCTGCGTCATCGCGTTGGTGAGGCCGTCGATGGGGTCGATCTCGTCGCCGTTGAGGAACCCGAACCCGTTCTCCGTCTGCACCGCCGCGAGGGAGCTCACCCGCGTGGACCGGGTGGCGACGGGCTGGACGTCCAGCGGCGTGGCCCCGGCCGTCATGGCCACCGAGGAGACGCCCGCCACCGATCCGAGACTCGCCTCGAGCTGCGCCTGCATGCGGGACTGGATGTCGGGACTGAGGTCCGCCGCGGCGGCGTCCAGCTCCACCTGGGCCACGCCGTCGCTGTCGACCGGCACGGAGGGACGCACCGACACCGACTCCGGGAAGGCGGTGGCGACGGATGCCGCGAGCCACGTCGCGGGCGGCCCGTCGATGAGGGCGTCGGTGACGTAGGTGGCCGCGTTGGTGCGCGGGAACCAGCGCACATCCGGCACGAGGTACTTCCACGTCGGGTCGAAGTACATGAGGGAGTACCGCTGGAAGACGCTCGAGAACTGCGACATGTCGAGGACGAGTCCGTCGGGCGCCTCGGTGATGCGCCATTCTCCGTCCGACTGCACGGCGAGGCGGAAGTCGAGCTTCGTCGGCTCGCCCGCGCTCGGCTCGTAGGCACCGAGCTCGTCGACATCCGCGACATGGCTGAGGGTGAGAGATACCTGGTCCTCAGCGGTGGACGAGTAGATGCGGTCGCCCGGCTCATCGATCGTGACCCGTGCCGTCGGGTCCCAGTCCGTGCCCGGCGCGAGGTACTCCTTCGCGACCGACCACTGCCCGTCCTTGCCCGGCCCCGTCCCGGCCCGGATGAACCCGTCGACGATCTCCTCGGGGGTGGCACCCGGCTGCGGGCTGTCGGGGCGGAAGGCGAAGTCCGGCTCGCCCGCCTCGGCACCCGCCTCGAGACCGGGCGTGACGGGGCCGGCGGTGGGCAGGCCCGCGCACCCCGCGAGCGCCAGCAGAAGCGCTCCCAGAGCCGCGGCGAGGCCGCGCCGGGGACTCACGACACCCCTCCACGGGTCGGAGCGGGGCCGACGACCCCGGGAGGCGCCTCGGGCGCCACCGCGCGCGAGTCGGGCGGCGCGGGAGCGGCGGGGACGACGATCGGCTCGGTGCGACCGAACTCCTCGACCGTCTCGTCGATCGGCTCCAGGCGGATGGGAGACGTGCCGGTGAAGGGCGCCGACGTGCGCGGCAGAGTGAGGACGAAGTGCGAGCCGCGGCCGAGCTCGGACCACACCGCGAGCTCGCCCCCGTGGAGGCGCGCATCGCCCAGCGCGATGGACAGCCCCAGGCCGGTTCCCCCGATCGTGCGGGTCCGGGAGGGATCGGCGCGCCAGAACCGGTCGAAGACGTGCTCGACCTCTTCGGAACGCATGCCGAGGCCGAAGTCCCGGACGCCGAGGGCCACCGCCTGCTGGTTGCTGTCCACCGTCACCACGATGGGTCGCCCCTCGCCGTGCTCGATGGCGTTGCCGAGCAGGTTCCGCACGATGCGGCGCACGCGGCGGGGGTCCATGTCGACCGGGGAGTACCCGCCCGGGGCGACGAGGCGCACGTCCGTGCCGTGCTGCTCGGCGAGCTGGTGCATCGACGCGATGACGTCCTCGGCGAGGTGGGCGAGGCTCGTCGGCTCGAGCTCGAGCTGGACCGACCCCGCGTCGTAGCGGCTGATCTCGAGGAGATCGGTCAAGAGCGTCTCGAAGCGCTGCACCTGGGCGTTGAGCAGCTCGGCCGCGCGGGCCGTCGCCGGGTCGAACTCGTCGCGCTGGTCGTTGATCATGTCGGCAGCCAGGCGGATCGTCGTGAGCGGCGTGCGCAGCTCGTGGGAGACGTCCGAGACGAAGCGCTGCTGCACGAGCGAGAGGTCGGCGAGCTCCTTGATCTGCGACTCGATGCTGTCGGCCATCGCGTTGAACGAGCGTCCGAGCGTGGCCAGCTCGTCCTCGCCCTTCACGGGAAGCCGCACGGTGAGCTCGCCCGCCGCGAGACGGGCGCTCGTATCGGCCGCCTCGCCGATGGGGGTCGTGACCGAGCGCAGGACGAACCACGCGATGCCGCCGATGATGACGATGAGGGCCACGCCGACGACCCAGAGGACGCCCTGCACGAAGGCGAGCGTCTGGTCGGCGCTGCCGAGGTCGTAGGCGAAGTAGAGCTCGTACGCCCCCACCTCGGGGACGAGCAGCTGCTGCCCCACCACGATCCCGGGCATCGTCCCGCCGTCGGTCGAGGCCAGGGCGACGGACTGCCACCACTGGGGTGCGGCGTTGGTGCGCACCGCGGCCCTCATCCCCTCGGTGACGAGGGACTCGTCGAAGCCGCCGACCGTGAAGTCCTGCGGCGCCTGCGGAGCCGTGCGGTCGATCCGGGACGCCGAGATCATGTCGGTCGAGGACTGCTGGACGAGCGTCGTGTAGACGCTGTTCATGAGGCTCTGCAGCTGCGCGCTGTCGGCGCCCTGGACATTCGCCGTGTCGAGCGTCTCCTGTGCGGCCGTCGTCGCCCGGCGGGCGTCGCTCAGCGCCTGGTCCCGCCGTGTCACGAAGAGGTCGTTCTGGATGAACAGGGCCATCAGCACGCACGCGATGAGCACGGCGACGGCCGTGAGGCCCAGGGTGACGACGACGATCCGGAACCGCAGCGACCGACGCCACAGCGCGGCCATCGTGTCCGGCCAGGATCGCCAGTCGCGCCACCCCGCCGAGGCGCGGCGCGGCGTCGGAACCGGGCCGGTCGGCGCCGCCGTCACCGTCGCCTCACACCACCGCGCCGGCCCGGTAACCCACGCCGCGGACCGTCGTGACGATCTTCGGGTTGTCGGGGTCGAGCTCGACCTTCGCGCGCAGGCGCTGCACGTGGACGTTCACCAGCCGCGTGTCGGCCTTGTAGTGATAGCCCCACACCTGCTCCAGCAGCATCTCCCTCGAGAAGACCTGCTGCGGCTTCGAGGCGAGGGCGACGAGCAGCTCGAACTCCAGCGGGGTCAGGGCGATCGGCGACTCGCCGCGGCGCACTTCGTGGGCCGCGACGTCCACGGTCAGGTCGCCGATCCGCAGCGTGTCGTTCGACGGCTGGGACGTGGGGCGCAGTCGCGTGCGGATGCGCGCGACGAGCTCCTTCGGGTTGAAGGGCTTGACGATGTAGTCGTCGGCCCCGGACTCGAGACCCTTCACCACGTCGGCGGTGTCGGTTCGCGCGGTGAGCATGATGATCGGGATGCCGCTCTCCTGCCGGATCCGCGTGCACACCTCGATGCCGTCGATCCCCGGCAGCATGAGGTCCAGCAGCACGAGGTCGGGGCGCTCCGACCGCCACGCGTCGACCGCCTTCGCGCCGTCCGCGCAGAAGACCGTGTCGAAGCCCTCCGTGCGCAGCACGATGCCGATCATCTCGGCGAGAGCGGTGTCGTCGTCGACCACCAGGATGCGTGAAGTCATCGCGCGCGTTTCGTCCTTCTGTCCGGCGCCGGGGGGCGCTGCGGTGGATGCCCGCTCCTCCCCATGGCGCACTGGGAGAAAGAGTAGTCGACCCCGCCTGAGCGGAGCGTCGGCACCCGCCGCACAACGGCCGAGAGGCGCGGGGCGCGGAGCAGTCGATGTGACACGATAGGGATCTGCCCGGCGACCCCGCGGCCCCCGCGGCGAGGGCACGAGGAGGAGCTGTGACCGCGTACCCGGCATGGACGCCTGCGTCGCGCCCGGGGATCATCCCGCTGCACCCGCTGACGTTCGGCACGATCCTCGGTCGCTCGTTCGCCGCGCTGCGTCAGAACCCCAGAGTGCTGCTGGGCTTCGCACTGTGCGTGCAGGCTGTCGCGTACATCGTCGTGATCCTCGCCGTCGGCGCGGTCGCCGTCGCGTCGTTCTCCCGCCTCGACACGCTCCAGCCCGGCACGGACGACTACGAGGCGGTGCTCGCGGGCTCGGTCGCCGTCACGGTCGTGGTCGGCATCGTGCTCGGACTCGCGGCGGGAGCCCTCGGCGTCCTCGTGCAGGGCGTCGTCGTCACCGAGGTCGCCCACGCCGCGGTGGCCGAGAAGCTGCCGCTGGGCCGGCTGTGGCTCAGGGTCAAGCCCGTCGCCTGGCGGCTTCTGGCATACGCGTTCCTCGTGCTGCTCGTCATCGTGGCGGCCGTCGCCGTCGCGGGGTTCGCGATCTTCGGCCTCGGCTCCGTCGCTCCGCCCGCCGCGGCGGGACTCGGCATCCTTCTCGTGCTGGCCGCCATCCCGCTGGTGTGGTGGCTCATGGTCAAGCTCGTGCTCGTTCCGTCGGCGATCATCCTCGAGCGGGCGACGATCGGCGACGCCGTCGGCCGGTCGTGGCGGCTCACCCGCGGGCGCTTCTGGTCGACGCTCGGGATCCTGCTGCTGCTGAGCCTCATCTTCGGCGGCATAGCCCAGGTCGTCAGCATCCCGTTCTCCTTCCTGTCCGTCGCGATGTCGACCGTCATCACGCCGACCGGTGATCCGCGGGTGGGCGAGATCATCGCGCTCATCGCGGGCGGCCTGCTGTCCCAGGCCGTCGTCGTCCTGATCCAGGCCGTCGCGACCGTCGTGCAGGCCACCGCGACCGGCCTCATCTACATCGACTGCCGTATGCGTCACGAGGGTCTCGACCTCGATCTGCTCGCGTATGTCGAGCGCCGGGATGCCGGGGCCGTGGGCCTCCCCGACCCCTATCTCGAACACATCGGGCGCGTCCTGGCGCCCCGCCCCGCCGGATACGCGCCGGCATACGCGCCCTTCCCGGCCGGTCCCGGCACCATGCCGTTCGCGGCGGCTCCCGCCCCGGGGACGGCGGACCCCGACCCGTACCGGAGCGGTGCCCGGCACCCGGCCCCGGCGCCCGCCTACCCCGCGTACCCGGCCCCGCCGCCCGCCTACGCCGCCTATCCGCCGCCGCCCGCCTCCGCCCCGTACCCGCCGCCGCCCGTCTCTGCCGCGTATCCGCCGCCGCCCGCCGGCGCGTTCCCCCCTCCGCCCCCCGCGCGTCACCCGCAGCCGGACCCGCAGCAGCGCGCGGCTACGGCGCCCGACGAGGCGCGGTCCGCGCCGCCGAGCGCGCCCGCGCAGCCGACCGACGGCACCGACCGCGAGTCGCCGTGGGCCTGACCGGTTCGATCGTCCGCCTGGCGGACTCCGTCCCGCCACTGACCCCGGACGGAGACGAGGCTCGGCGCTGGGCGGAGGAGGAGCTCTCGAAGCCGGTGTACGCGGAGGCGCAGCCGACCCTCTTCGACCGCATCGCGCGCGCGATCGCCGACTTCGTCGAGCGCCTCTTCGCCACGCAGCTGGACGGCCCGTGGGGATCGGCGGCCGCGATCATCGCCGTCCTCGTCGTAGTCGTCCTCCTCGTCGCGGCCTTCCTCGTGTGGGGACGTCCGCGCGCAACGTCGCGCTCGCGCGCCGCCGTCGCCGAGCTCTTCGGCGAGCCGGAGAGCCGTTCCGCGGCCGAGCTGCGAGCCGATGCGGAGAGCCGCGCCGCCCGGAAGGAGTGGGACGCCGCTGTCGTCCTGCGCTTCCGGGCCCTCGCGCGCGGACTCGTCGAGCGCGGAGCCGTCGAGAATCCGCCCGGCGCCACGGTCCACGCGTTCGCGCGCAGCGCGGGGCGCGTCTTCCCCGCATCGGCCGAAGCGCTCGAGGATGCCGCCGCCGGCTTCGACGACGTCCGGTACCTCCGCCGGCCGGGGAACGAGGAGCTCTACCGCCGCGTCGCGGCTGTCGACGAGGTCGTCGCGCGCAGCCGGCCGCGGGACCTCGAGCAGCTGGGAGCCGGGCGATGACCGTGGCCGCAGCGTCCGTCGGCACAGCCGACGGGCCGGCGCCCGAGACTCGGAGCCGCCGGCGCGGGGCCCTCGGCTGGATCGTCATCGCCGTCGTGATCCTCCTCGTCGGCGGGGTGGGCGCGGCCCTCGCGGGCCTGTCGCAGTGGGCGGCGCGCGGGGTCCTCGACCCGGAGTCGGCGGGGCCGGACGGCGCGCGCGCCCTCGTCGAGGTCCTGCGGGAGCACGGCGTCGAGGTCGTCGTCGCCCGGGACCGCTCCTCCGCTCGAGACGCGGCCCTCGCGCGGGACGCGACCCTCGTCCTTCCCGACACCCCCGCCCTGTCGGACGGCGCTGTCCGAGACCTCGCCGCCGCCGCCGCCGACGTCGTCCTCATCGATCCGCGGTCGCGGACGCTGCGGCTCCTCCTGCCCGGCGCCCGAGCCGCGGGCTTCGGCGCCGGCGAGCGCGTCCAGCCGCGCTGCGACCTCGGCGACGCCGAGCGCGCCGGCGCCGTGCTCCCGGGAGCGGTGTTCGCCACGACCTCCGACGACGTCACCTGCTACCCGTCCGGCGACGGCTGGGGCCTCGTCGTCTCCGATGACGGCACGCGCCGCGTCAGCGCGGTCGACGGGCGGACGCTCTTCGTGAACGAGTCCCTCGCCGAGAACGGCAACGCGGCGCTCGGGATCAACCTTCTCGGGCGTCACCCGATCGTCGTCTGGTACGCGCCCGCCCCCGGAGACACCGACCTCACCAGCGGCGACCCCTCGCTCGGCGAGCTCACACCGCCGTGGGTGAGCCCCATGATCGTCCTCCTGCTCGTCTCCGCCGTCGCCGCGGGGGTCTGGCGCGGCCGCCGGTTCGGGCCGCTCGTGCCCGAGCGCCTGCCCGTGACGGTGCGGGTCTCCGAGACGACCGAGGGCCGGGCGCGCCTGTACGCGCGCTCCCGCGACGCCGTCCACGCGGCCGATCAGCTGCGGCTGTCGGCTCTCGTGCGGCTCGCCCGGATCCTGGGACTCGGCCCCGCGGCCGGCGCGGACGAGATCGCGGATGCCGCGGCCGGCCGCCTCGGCTGGGACCGCGGCGCGGTGCGAGGCATCCTGATCGATGATCTGCCCCGGAACGACGCACAGCTCGTCGCGCTCCGCGACCGGCTCCGCCATCTCGAGGAGGCGGTCGCGCAGACCGTCCGCCCGGAAAGGAACGCTCCATGACCGACGCCACCCGGATGCAGGAGCACACGCTCGCGCCCGATCAGCTCCGCGACGCGATGAACCGGCTGCGGCTCGAAGTCGGCAAGGCCGTCGTCGGACAGGACGGCACGATCACGGGCCTGCTCATCGCGCTCCTCTCCCGCGGCCACGTGCTGCTGGAGGGCGTGCCGGGCGTGGCGAAGACGCTCCTCGTCCGCGCATTCGCGACGGCGCTGGGCCTGGACACGAAGCGGATCCAGTTCACGCCCGACCTCATGCCCGGCGACGTCTCGGGCTCGCTCGTCTACGACGCGAAGACCGGCGAGTTCGACTTCCGCGAGGGCCCGGTCTTCACGAACATCCTGCTCGCCGACGAGATCAACCGGACACCGCCGAAGACGCAGGCCGCGCTCCTGGAGGCGATGGAGGAGCGGCAGGTCTCGACCGACGGCGTCACGCGGCCGCTTCCCGACCCGTTCCTCGTCGCCGCGACGCAGAACCCCATCGAGCACGAGGGCACGTACACGCTGCCCGAGGCTCAGCTCGACCGGTTCCTCCTCAAGCTCCTCGTCGAGGTGCCGGCGCGCGACGCCGAGCTCGCGGTGCTGCGGCGCCACGCGAGCGGCTTCGACCCCCGCGACCTCGGCGCCGCCGGTCTCGGACAGGTCGTGTCGCCCTCGGAGATCCGCGCGGCGCAGCGGGCCGCGGCATCCGTCACCGTCGCCGACGACGTGCTCGGCTATGTCGTCGACCTCGCGCAGGCCACGCGCCGAAGCCCGTCGGTGCAGCTCGGAGTGAGTCCCCGCGCAGCGACGGCGCTGCTCGCCGCGTCCAAGGCGTGGGCGTGGCTGGGCGGCTACCCCGCCATCACGCCGGACCACGTGCAGACGATGATCGTGCCGACGTGGCGGCACCGCATCAGGCTGCGGCCCGATGCCGAGCTCGAGGGCGTGTCGGTGGATGCGGTCCTGGCCTCCGTGGTCCAGCAGACCCGCGTCCCGATCTGACGCGCTCCGGCGATGTACCTGACCGGCCGCTCCCCTCTCCTCGTCGCCCTCGGCGCGGTGCCCGTCGTGCTGCTCGCGGCCGCCGGATTCGACGCGTGGGCGACGGCGGCGGGATGGGTGCTGCTGTGCCTCGTCGCGGCGGTGGCGGATGCCGCGGCCGCACCCTCGCCGCGGGCCCTCCGCCTCGAGCGGCGGGTCCCGGCTCGGGCCCTCCTCGGGCAGCGCGTCGAGACGGAGCTCGTGATCGCGAACGCCGGCGAGCGGCGGGTCCGCGGGCTCGTCCGGGACGCGTGGCAGCCGACGGCGGGCGCCCCGCTCGCACGTCTGCCGCTCGACGTCCCCGCGGGCGAGCGGCGTCGGCTCGTCGTCCCGCTTCTCCCCCGCCGTCGCGGCGAGCTGCGCAGCGAGTTCGTCGTGGTCCGCTCCGTCGGCCCGCTCGGCCTCGCGGGTCGGCAGCGCCGCATCGACGATCGGGGCGCCCTGCGGGTGCTCCCGCCCTTCACCGCGCGTCGGCATCTGCCGTCGCGGCTCGCGCGCCTGCGTGAACTCGACGGGTCGACGAGCGTGCAGGTGCGCGGCCAGGGCACGGAGTTCGACAGCCTGCGCGAGTACGTCCGCGGCGACGACGTCCGCTCGATCGACTGGCGCGCGACGGCGCGCTCGAGCACCACGATGCTCCGCACATGGCGGCCGGAGCGCGACCGTCACGTCGTGATCGTCATCGACACGGGAAGGACGGCGGCGGCCCGGGTGGGGGACGGCGCGCGCCTGGACGCCGCGATGGAGGCCGCACTGCTCCTCGCCGCACTCGCGGCGCGCGCGGGCGATCACGTCCACCTCCTCATGTTCGACCGCGTGATCCGAGCGCGCGTGACACGCGTGGACGGCCCCGCGCTGCTGCCCGCGCTCGTCGACGCCATGGCGGGCGTCGAGCCGCAGCTCATCGACACGGACTGGGACGCCGCCTTCGCTCAGATTCGCGCGCTCACCTCGCGCCCCGCTCTCGTCGTGCTCCTCACGGCGCAGGACGCGCCCGATGCCGCCCGCGGCTTCCTGGGCTCCCTTCCCGCCCTCGCCCAGCGCACGCACGTGCTCGTCGGGACGGTCACGACCGAGCCGCTTCCCGGCGAACCGCGGCCGGACGCCGCAGACGTCTACCGGGAGGCGGCAGCGGCGCGCACCGAGCGGGACGCGGCATCCGTCGCCGGCGCGATCGCCCGCGCGGGTGCGGAGGCGATCGCCGACGACCCCGACGGCCTGCCGCCCCGGATCGCCGACCGGTACCTCGCGCTGAAGGCGGCGGGCCGGCTCTGAGAACCGCGGCGGGCCGTGCGTTCCGCCGTGTGACGGCACCCCGCACCGCTTCCCTGGGAGTCCGCTGAACATGCCCTATGCTCCCAGCGGGCGGCCGTTCCGCCGCCGCAATGCTAAGGAGACCTCATGAGCGATCCGCGCCCGGAAAAGCCGGTCGATCCGACCCCCATCGACCACACTCCCGGTGCCGCCGACCCGCGGCCGGACGAGCCCGTCCCGCCGACACCGCTGACGCACACGCCGGTCGCGCCGTCGACCGCCGCGACCCTCACGGCCGAGGGGTTCGGCACCTTCCTCCTCGTGCTCGGCGTCATCGGCACGGCCCTGTTCGCCGCGAACTTCGGCGCGAGCGACAACGGCACCTCGCTCGGCGTGGGATTCCTCGGCGTCTCGCTCGCCGTCGGGCTCACCGTCGTGGCCGGCGCCTATGCCTTCGGCCCCATCTCGGGCGGCCACTTCAACCCCGCCGTGACGCTCGGCCTCGCCGCCGCGGGCCGCTTCCCGTGGCGCGACGTGCTCGGCTACATCATCGCCCAGGTCATCGGCGGTCTCGTCGCGACGACCGTCATCGTGCTGATCGGCCTGTCCAACCCCGACAACTGGCTGACGAACGCCCAGGACAGCGGCTTCGCCAGCAACGGCTTCGGGGATGCCTCGCCCGGAGGCTTCGGGATCCTCGGCGCGATCGTGGTGGAGGTCCTGTTCACGGCCCTCTTCGTCATCGTGATCCTCGGCGTGACGCACTCCACGCGCGGCAACCCCGTCTTCGCGGGCCTCGTGATCGGCCTCACGCTGACGCTCATCCACCTCGCGACCATCCCGATCGACAACACGTCGGTGAACCCCGCGCGCTCGATCGCGACCGCGGTGTACGGCGGCCCGACTGCGCTTGCGCAGCTGTGGGTGTTCATCGTGTTCCCGATCCTCGGCGGGCTCATCGCCGGGTTCGCTTACCGCGCGCTGTTCGACGGCACCAAGCGAACCTGACGGCGCGGCCTGGAAGGGGCTCGGTCGCTGCGGCGGCCGGGCCCTTCTCATCCGCCGGCCGCTTCTTCCCTCGGCCGCCTCTTCCCTCGGCCGCCTCGGCCTCAGCCGGCTCGGCCTCAGCCGGCCACGAGGGTCGGCGTGCCCGTCTCGTACTCCGTGAGGTCGCCCGTCTCGCCGAGCCGGTGCGCTCGGCCCCCGACGAAGATCATGTAGAAGAGGAAGGCCCCGAGAGCCGCGGCGCCGATGCCGATCTTCACCGGCCACGGCCACGGCTGGGCCGTGACGAAGCCTTCGATCGCGCCCGAGACGGCGAGCGCGAGGATCAGGCCGATCGCGATCGTGGCGAGCGATCGGCCCGCCGAGGCGAGCGCCTCGCGGCGCGTGCGGCGGCCCGGTGCGACCCACGCCCAGAAGATGTGCAGGCCCGCCGCCCCCGCGACGAAGATGCTCGTCAGCTCCAGCAGGCCGTGAGGGAGGATGAACAGCAGGAAGACGTCGCCGCGTCCGTAGGCGATCATGACGGCCGCGGCCGTCCCGACGCCGATCGCGTTCTGCATCAGCATGTACACCGGCCAGATCCCGGTGATGCCGAACAGGACGCACTGCGCCGCGATCCAGGCGTTGTTCGTCCAGACGGTGCCCGCGAAGACCGCGGCCGGATTCTCGCTGTAGTACCCGGTGAACGCTTCCTCCGCGTAGTACGACAGCTGCGCGTCGCTGCCGAGCGTCGCGACGAGCGCCGCGTCGCCGGAGATCCACAACGCCACGACGACGCCCACGACGAGGAAGGCGATCGCGACGACGAGCGTCGTCCAGCGCACGCGATAGAGCGCCGCCGGCAGCTGCAGGGCGAAGAAGCGCGGGATCTGCCGGAGCACGTTCTCCGGCCCGCCGGTCAGCCGCAGCCGCGCCCGGGCGAGCATCGTCGAGACATGATCGCCCTGCGACGTGCGTCCGGCGGACGTCTTGATCTCGGCCAGGTCCGCCGAGGCGGCGCGATACCGGGCGACGAGCTCGTCGACCTCGGCGCCCGTGAGCGACCGGGATCGGCTCAGCTCGTCGAGCCTCGACCACTCCGCGCGCCGCGCGGCCGTGAGCGCATCGAGGTCCATTTGGTTTACTTTACGCATGAGCGCCCTGCCGCCCCCCACCGTGGTCGACATCCGACAGGACGAGATCCTCACGGGCGAGGCGGTCGCCCTCGATGTCCAGCCGATCGGCTACTTCCTGCGGGCGCTCGGGCTCGTGATCGACGTGCTGCTGGCGCTTGCGGTCCTCCTCCTCTTCTCGCTCGTCAGCACCTGGCTCCTCGGGCAGAGCCTCCTCGACGCGAGCGTGTCGCCCATCCTCGCGGTGGTCGCCGTCGTCCTCGTCACGGTCGTCCTGCCGACCGTCGTCGAGACGGCGACGCGGGGGCGCAGCCTCGGCAAGCTGGCCGCCGGAGGACGCATCGTCCGGGCCGACGGGGGGGCCTCGGGGTTCCGCCAGGCGTTCATCCGCGCGCTGGTCGGCGTCTTCGAGATCTGGCTGACAGCCGGCGCCGTCGCCGCGATCGTCGGCGCCTTCACGCCCCGGGCAGAGCGCCTCGGCGACCTTCTGGCCGGGACCTACTCCGAGCGGACCCGGACGCCTCCCCTTCCGGCGCCGGCCCCCGGCATCCCGTACCCGCTCGTCGGCTGGGCGCAGGTGGCGGACGTCGCGCGCCTTCCCGACCGGCTCGCGCGGCGCACGGCGCAGTTCGTCTCGCACGCGGACGCCATGGAGCCCGCCGCTCGCGCGCGGGTCGCGGCATCCCTCGCCCAGGAGGCCGCGCAGCACGTGTCACCCGTGCCGCCGGTCGATCCCGAGCTGTTCGTGCGGGGCGTCGTGGCGGTCCGCCGCGACCGGGAGCTGCGCGCACTCGGCCTGGAGGCTCAGCGGGTCGCCGCCCTCACGCAGGGTCGGAGCGGCGCGATCCGCGGCTTCCCCGTGCGCTGACCACGGTCGCGCGCCGATGGGTCGCGCCCCGGGTGCGAGTCGAGTGCCGGCGGGGCTCGATCCGGCGACGAGACCTCGACCCGCCGGAGGCTCAGCGGAGGGAAGCGCCCGTCAGTACCGGTAGTGGTCGAGCTTGTAGGGGCCGTCCACCGGCACGCCGAGGTAGGCCGACTGCTCTGCCGAGAGCTCGGTGAGCTCGACCCCGAGCGCCGCGAGGTGCAGGCGCGCGACCTTCTCATCGAGCGTCTTCGGCAGCGTGTAGACGCCGAGCGGGTAGTCCTCGCGCCGGGTGTAGAGCTCGAGCTGGGCGAGCACCTGGTTCGAGAACGAGGCGCTCATGACGAACGACGGATGCCCCGTCGCGTTGCCGAGGTTCATCAGGCGTCCCTCGCTCAGCACGAGCACGCTCCGGCCGTTCGGCAGGCGCCACTCGTGCACCTGTGGCTTGATCTCGACCTTCTCGACCCCCGGGATCGCTGCGAGTCCGGCCATGTCGATCTCGTCGTCGAAGTGGCCGACGTTGCCGACGATCGCCAGGTGCTTGAGCCCGAGGAGGTGCTCCGCCGTGACCACCCGCGTGTTGCCCGTACCTGTGATGACGATGTCGACCTGGTCGAGAACCGACTCGAGCCGGGCGACCTGGAAGCCGTCCATCGCGGCCTGCAGCGCGCAGATGGGGTCGACCTCGCCGACGATCACGCGCGCGCCCTGGCCGCGCAGCGCCTCGGCCGAGCCCTTCCCCACATCGCCGTACCCCGCGACGAAGGCGACCTTGCCGCCGATGAGCACGTCGGTGGCGCGGTTGATGCCGTCGGGCAGCGAATGGCGGATGCCGTAGGTGTTGTCGAACTTCGACTTCGTCACGGAGTCGTTGACGTTGATGGCGGGGAAGAGCAGATCTCCGGATGCCGCGAGGTCGTACAGGCGGTGGACGCCGGTCGTCGTCTCCTCCGTCACGCCGATCAGCTCTCGGGCCATGCGCGTGAAGCGCTGGGGATCGCGGGCGAGGCTCGCGCGCAGCGTGTCGAGGATGATGCGGTACTCCTCCGAGGCGCCGGCCTCGGCATCCGGAACAGCGCCGGTCTTCTCGAACTCGACGCCCTTGTGGACGAGCAGCGTCGCGTCGCCGCCGTCGTCGAGGATCAGGTTGGGACCGTCGAAGCCCTCGGCCGACCAGTCGAAGATGCGATCGGTGCAGCGCCAGTACTCCTCGAGCGTCTCGCCCTTCCACGCGAAGACGGGGACGCCCGCGGGTGCCTCGACCGTGCCGGTCGGACCGACGGCGATCGCCGCGGCAGCCTCGTCCTGCGTCGAGAAGATATTGCAGCTCGCCCAGCGCACCTGCGCGCCCAGGGCGACGAGCGTCTCGATGAGCACGGCCGTCTGGACGGTCATGTGGAGCGAGCCGGCGATCCGCGCGCCCTTCAGCGGCTGCGTCGGTCCGAACTCCTCGCGCAGCGCCATGAGACCCGGCATCTCGTTCTCGGCGAGGCGGATCTGGTGCCGCCCCGCCTCGGCGAGCGAGAGGTCGGCGACATCGAAGTCGAGAGCGTGCCCTTCGACCAGCTCAGGGGTCGAGGGTCCTTCAACGGGCTCGGGGACCGTGGGAGCGGCGGTGGTGGTGGGCATCCATCCATTGTCCCACGACGAATCGGGGCGCAAGCCGGGTGTCAGACGCGCAGCGTCTGGTGCCGCACGACGACCCACCCCTTGGGCACCGAGAGTCGGTCGGTGTGGATCGCGCAGAGGTCGTGGGCATGCGGATCCCCGCCCCGCCCGAGCGGCCCGAGGGCGGCCATCTGGTCGCCGTAGTCGTACGTGAGGGTCGAGACCGCCTCGCGGGCGCATCCCACCTTGGAGCAGAGTCTCTCGCGCATCGCTGTCGACCCTATCCAGGGCCGCCGGCGGGCGACGGATGCCGCGCCGCGACGCCCTCCGAGGGCTTGGCGCCCGGCGCGACCGGCCACCCTAGGATGGGGGCATGGCGTGGCGGAGGACTCGGGACGCCGCTCGGCGCGCGCGGCGCCCCGCGCGACACGGCCGTCATGGACGCGAGGGCAGGAGCCCCGTCGTGCGGCCGCCGCTTCCGCCGCTCGACACCCGCGTGGAGCGCTTCGACCTCGCCGTCGGCACGGCCGCCGAGTTCCTGCGCTCGGCGTGGGAGGAGCTGCGCGAGGTCAGCTTCGAGATCGCCGACATGCCGCCGGCGACCGACGACGACGGGATCCCCCGCTGGCAGGTGCTGACGGATGCGAAGCGGATCATCCTGTACCGCCTCCCCATCGAACGGCTCAGCCATCTGCACCGCAACGACGAGCTCCACCGCCGCATGATGATCGAGAGCTGCGTCTTCCGGGCCGCCGCCGAGTACCTCGACCGTGATCCCTGGGACCTCGGCCCGGAGCGCTTCCGCTTCTTCTGATCCCGATCCCCGGCCGCCGCCGTTCGTCGGCTCATCCGGACGATCTCGGCCGCCGAGGATGCCCGACATCGCCCAGACGAGCCGAGATGCCGGCAGGCGCTCGGTGGCGCCGACCCCGCGCTACGGGTAGACGACGATGGGCTCGGCCGCCGTGTCGCCCGACCACACGGGGTATCCCGCGAGGGCGTTGTCGGCGGTGAGCGAGACACCCGCTCGCACGCGCACCCCTCCCGGGTCGATCGAGTACACCGTGCGGCCCCGCAGGCTGAAGCGCGCGGACTGCCCGGGCTGGACGACGACCGTCGTCGAGCTCGAGCCGTCGACGGCGTCGACCGTGACCTGCGCCTGCTCGCCGGTCGGGTTGGCGACGGTCAGGGCGGGCGACGGACCGGTCGGCGTGGCGAACAGACTCGGCACCGCCAGCTCCGGCGCCGGGGTGTACCACGCGAAGTCCGAACCCTCCCCGAAGCCCGTCGTCTGCCACACGGCGCCCACGACGGCGGCGTCCGCCTCGACGCTGACCGTGTACTCGCGCGCCTCCAGTCCGCCGAGATCGAGATCGAGCGGCAGGCCGCCGGTGAGCGAGATCGAGATCGGCTCCGAGACCGGCTGGGCGACGCCCGTCGGGATGACGGTGACGCGAGCGGTCGCGTCCGCCGACGGCGAGAGGACGCGCAGGATCGTCTGCGTGTCGACGGTGGGCCCGTCGGTCGGTGCGACCGAGACGCCCGGGATGACGAGGATCTGCTCCGGCGTCTCGATCGCGCCGACCTGATCCACGCCCCCCGGGAGCAGCGTGCGGGTGAGGCTCGTCTGCAGGACGGCGGTGACAGGCGCGCCGATGGCCGACACGCGGATGACGGGGCTGTCCTGGCCGAGCGCGAGCCCCGCGAGCGACAGCGCCTGCTGCGTCCCGGCCGCGACCACGAGGTCGCCCCCCGGTGGGACGACGGGGCCCGACGTGCCGAACACCGTGAGCTGCACCGTGGCGGCCACCTGGCCCGGGTTGGAGAGGACGACGATGTCTCCCGAGCCCGTCGTCGTCGCGCCGCCCACCAGCCACGACTCGGTCAGCGGCGGGCGGCAGGCCGACGCGGCGTACCCCGCCAGGTCGTCGTCCGCGACGGTCGAGGAGCCGGTGGCCGCGAGGTCGGTGCGCGTGCGGTTCTCAGGCTCGGCGGTGAAGACCGACGCCGCCGAGCCCGCGACGGACGTCGCGAGCGGGGTCTCGACCGGTGGCGCCGCCCCCTCCCGGACCCCCGCGATGAGGTTCTGCGGCGCCGCGGCCGAGATCGCACCGGCCGTCCCCGCGTCTCGGCCGAGGGCCAGCAGCGAGCCCGCGCACGCCAGCACGCTCGCCTCGGGCGCCGGCCGGGTGGTGACGGCGACAGGATCGCGCGTGAGGGTCGGCCACGGCACGGCGACCGCGGTCGTGACGGCGACGACGAAGGCGGCGGCCACGAGCGTGCCCGCCAGCACACGGGCGCCCGTCGTCGCCCAGCGGAAGACCCGCCGATCGCTCATCGTCCCTCCCGCCAGTAGTGTCCGACGACGCGCGGCGTGCGCTGTGCCGCTCGACGCGCGCCCGTCGTAGGGATCGCCAGGAGCAGCGCGACGCCGAAGACGACGAGCTGGCCGAACGCGATCCAGCCGGCGAGATCGCCGCTGGATGCCCCGCCTCGGTCGCCGAGGGGCACGGTGACCCGCCAGAGCGAGCCTTTGGGCGTGTCGCCCACCGCGTCCAGTCCGTCGCGCTGGTCGAGCGCGGTGCGGGAAGACAGCCGGAGTGAGCGCGCCGCGTCGGACTCCGGCTGGGCGGCCGGCGCGAGGAGCACGAACCCGATCCCTTCGGCGGCGACGCCGGCCACGGCATCCGCGGCGGAGGCGGCGATGAGGTCGGCCGACAGCTCGGCGAGCGTCCGGTCGCCTGCGGTGGGCTCGGTGCGCGTCGAGACGATCGTGGCCTGGCCTCCGAGCGTCTCGCTGCCTCCCCACACGAGCTCGGCGGCCAGGCCCCCGGCGTTCTGAGGCGTGAGGACGAGCGTCCCGACGTCCGGGTCGTCGCGCCCCTCGGCCGCGACGTAGGCCGGCAGTGTGCTGTCGGGCCCGTTGGTGAGGAACGTGGCCCCACGCACCGAGGCGGTGAGAGCGGGAATCGACAGCACGGCGATGGCGACCACGACGAGGACGGCGACGAGGTTCCTCGCGGCCGCCGCGCGCGGCGCGAGCCCCGAGTCGAGCGAGACGAGGGCACCTCCCACTGCTCCGAGCCATGCGAGGCTGACCCCCGCGCCGGGCCAGATCGGCACGGGAAGCGACTCGGCGAAAGCGACGGCGATCGCCGCCGCCGCGAACGCCGTGCCGATCCCGAAGACCGCCACGACGAGCAGCACGACACCCGACAGCCAGCGCTGGGTCACGGGCGCGATCAGTGCCAGCACGGCTACCGGAGCGGCCAGCAGCGGCACCCACCACGTCGGACCGCCCCCCAGGAACGCGCCCCAGCCGCCGGGGTCGGACGTGGGGAAGCCGGCTGCGAGGAGCGCCCGCCCCGAAGGGTCGGGGGGCACCTGCGGTCCTGGCCACGGGACGCCGGGATCGGCGAGAAGCCCCCATGCATCGCCGGTGCGCAGCTGGTACCACACGAGCGGGGCCGAGAGGGCTGCGGCCGGGATGACGACCCAGACGAGCTGACCGACGCCGCGTCCGGCCCGGCGCGCGATCGTCAGCCCGAGCGCGACGACCCAGACGACGACCAGGGCGGGTGCGAGGGACGGCGCGCACGCGACGACCCCCGCGAAGAGGATGGATGCCGCGCCCGCCGCGACCCACGAGCGATGTGCGACGGAGCCCGCGTAGAAGAGCCACGGAAGCAGCAGATGCACGAGGACCGCCGTCGGACGGCCTTCCACGAGCGCCGCGAGGAAGGTCGGGGCGAGAGCCCATACCGCTCCGCCCGTGATGCGCAGCACCGACCGGTCGGTGACCCTCGTCGCGGCGAACCATCCGCCGAGGGCAGCGAGCGGAAGGGCGAGCACCCAGAGGAGGACGACGGTGCGCGAGGGTTCGAGCGGCCAGAGCGAGCCGAGCACCGCGATGACCGCCGCGAAGGGGTCCGCCGGGCCGACGGTGTCCAGCCCCAGCGCCCGAACGCCGTACGCGGCATCCGTCCACAGCTGTGCGACGACCGACCGGAGGGGCTGGAGACCGCCACCACCCAGCACGGGCCACGCCAGCAGCGCGGTGAACGCCGCGACCGACACGACAAGGGCCGCCAGCACCAGCCAGGCGCCTCCGCCCGAGAAGAAGTGCAGCTCTCCGCGCTGCACCTCTCCGAGCACGTCGCCGCCGTCGTCGAGTCGCTCACGCAGCTGCGAACGACTCACCCTCAAGGACGCCAGCTGCGCCCAGGGCGTGCTCCGCGCGTGGCGGATGCGGGACCGCGACCGCGCGATCGATGGGATGCGCACGAGCACGACGGCCGAGGCCGCCCACTCGGGGGCGATCAGCCCGGGCTGCTTCGCGACGAGCAGGACCGCCGTGCGCCAGAGCGCCAGAGGCAGGATGGAGATCCAGAGGAACGGGACGGCGACCGGGCGCGCGTACGCGAGTCGCCGGTGCAGCTGCGAGATGCGGGCGGCCATCGCCGCCTGCCACCGGCGTCCGCGAGAGGTGGGAGCGGGCGGTCCCGCGACCCCGTCGCCGGAGACGGCGACGAGCGCGCCGGGCACGAGCGTGACCCGAGAGCCCGCGAGGCGGGCGCGGATGCCGAGATCGAGCCCCTCCTCCGCGCCGGCGAGCGCCCGGTCGAGGCCCTCGAGGGCGTTCCACAGCTCGGCGCGGACGAGGATGCCGCGCACATCCGCTCCGAGGACATCCTCGCGGACGTCGTGCTGGCCCTGGTCGAGCTCGCCCTCGGCGAGAGTGACGGCGCGTCCGAGCCGGGTCGTGCTCGACCCGAGTGAGACGATGATCGACCGGTCGTCGGCCCGGACCAGCTTGGGAGCGACGAAGGCGACCGACGGCGCGAGCTCGAGAGCGCCCGCCAGGCGGCTCAGCGCCTCCGGCTCGGGGGTCGTGTCCTGTGCCAGCAGCCAGACGGCGTCGGCATCGGCGATGCGCCGCGATGCGATCGCCGTCGCCTCCGCGAATCCCGTGCGCGCCGGCGCCGTGATGACGGATTCGGCCGGGGCGGATGCTGCGGCCTCCGCTACCAGAGGCTCATCGCCGCAGACCACGATCGTCAGGACGTCGACGGGGCGGGACTGAGCGGCGAGAGCCGCGAGCGTGCGACGAAGATGGAACGCTGCGGGCGTGCGCCCATCGGGGCGCACGACGAGGATCGCGTGGACTCGGCCGGGCATGACTCCGTCAGCCTAGGCGGGCGTCAACCGCGTTCCCGGGCGCACTCTCGGCGCGCCCCGGATCGCGGACGACGGCCGGATCAGCCGGCGCGGCGCTTGAGCCTGCGGCGTTCCCGCTCGCTCAGCCCGCCCCAGATCCCGAAGCGCTCGTCGTTCTGGAGCGCGTACTCGAGGCACTCGCCACGGACATCGCACGAAGTGCAGATGCGCTTGGCGTCACGCGTCGAGCCGCCCTTCTCCGGGAAGAAGGCCTCGGGGTCGGTCTGCGCGCACAGCGCATCGGTCTGCCACGCGAGTGGATTGTCGTCTTCGCCCTCGACGGGCCGACGAACCCCTGGGACTCCCAGGCTGACCGGATCGACGAACCAATTGTCGGGAACGCCGGAACGGTAATGCGAAACCGTCATCTCGTTCTCCCACCTGCTGAACCCCCCACGCTGGTCCGCGTGTGAGAGCAATTACACCCGTGTAATTCGCCATGGTCAAGTCGCGAACCATAAAGCCTCACCCCGCGCTTGAGGGTTCACGACGCGCCGTCGGCGTGTCACGCGCGGATAACGCCTCGCGCTCCGCCCGATCGCCGCCTCCGCCCGATCGCCGCCTCCGGGCTCAGCGCCCCGGGGTGGCGACGAAGAGGTCGCCCGAGCCCTTCACGCGCACGGCTCCCTCATCCGGGGTGATCAGGACGGCGCACCCCGGGATCAGCGTCACGCGCTCCCGCGTCCCCTCGACCTCGACTTCGCCGGCTGTCACGAGCGCGATGCCGACGCCGTCGACGTTCACGGCGGCCGGTCCGCCGGGGTGCACGGCCACGTGCTGCAGAGCGAAGTCGGCGATCCCCGGCACGCTGAATCGCTCGATGCCGTCGTGCACCTCCGGCTTCAGGACGGGCGGCGGCGCGGGCGTCGGGTCGAGGATGTCGACGAGCTCCGGCACGTCGATGTGCTTCGGCGTGAGCCCGCCGCGCAGCACGTTGTCGCTTGCAGCCATCAGCTCGACGCCGAGACCCTCGACGTACGCGTGAAGCACGCCGGCGGGCACGAAGACGGCCTCGCCCCGCCGCAGCACGACGAGGTTCAGCAGCAGCGCGACGACGACGCCCGGATCGCCGGGGTAGGCGTCGTCCAGGTGCCGCGCGAGCGCGAGCTCGGCGGCGAACTCCTCGTCGTCGGCCTGGGCGGCCGCAGCCACGATCGCGTTCACCTCCGCCTGCGCGGCGCCCGAGAGCAGCCAGGCGATCGTCTCGCGGAGGGATGCCGCGGCATCCGGTCCCGCCAATCGCTCAGCGAGCGGCCGCCCGGCGTCTCCGAGGGCACCCAGCAGCCGGCGGGTGGCAACGAGGTCGCGCAGCCCCGCCAGCGCCGTGAAGGTCTCGCTCACGGCGACGAGGAGCTCGGGCTTGTGGTTGTCGTCGCGGTAGGTGCGCTCGGCGGACGCGCGATCCACGCCCGCCGCCTCCTCCCGCGCGAAGCCGGCCGCCGCCTGCTCCTTCGACGGGTGCGCCTGGATGGAGAGAGGGGATGCCGCGGCCAGCACCTTCAGGAGGTAGGGCAGCTTCAGCGGCGCGCCCGTACCGGCACCCTCGGCGGCGAGCCAGTCCCCGAGGCTGCGGCCGTCGGGGACGACGGCCGGGTCGGCCGGGTGGTCCCCGTACCAGACCTCCGCCTCGGGGCGCCCGCTCGGTGCACGCCCCTCCAGCTCCGCGATGCGGGTCGTGGACCCCCAGGCGTAGTCGCGCGGCTCATTCACGAGGGAGACCAGCATGTCCTCAGCCTAGCCACGCCGCCGCGGTACCCTTTGTGAACGATGGCGGTCCACACGAAGCACCCGGCGTCGGCGCCGCCGGAGGCCCCGGTCCGCGAGAAGACGGGGCACCTCATGCTGCGCGCCTGGTGCATCTTCGTGCTCTTCACGGCGCTGTCGGGCACCGCATGGGTGCACGCCTTCGGGCAGCCGACGGCCGCCGTGGTCGCGATCGGCAGCGGCGTGCTGTCCCTGCTGCTGTGGCTCGTCATCCGGCCGCCCGTGCAGTGGCGGCGGCTCCCGATGTTCGCGCTCGCCTACGTGCTCTGGGCGGCCCTGTCGATCGCGTGGTCCGCGTGGGCCCAGACGAGCGCCCTGACGTGGCTGCTCCTTCTCATCACGACCCTGCAGGCGCTCTTCGTCGGGAGCGTCCTGACGTGGCGCGAACTCGTGCGCGCCATCGCCTCGGCCCTCAAGTGGGTCGTCGCGCTGTCCTTCCTGTTCGAGCTCTTCGTGTCTGTCGTCATCGGGCATGCGGTCATGCCGGGATTCCAGCCTCGACCCGAGGGCGAGGTGGACCCGATCGTCTACTGGTCGCGCGACAACCTGCTCGACGGCGGTCGCATCCAGGGGATCGTCGGCAATGCCAACCTGCTCGGACCGCTGTGCCTCCTCGCGATCATCGTGTTCGCCATCCGTCTCGCCGCGGGCGCCCCGCGCAGGGTGCTGCTGTGGCTCTGGATCGCACTGTCGGGGTTCCTCATGTTCCGCGCCGGCTCCGCCACGGCATACGTCGCGGCCGCGGCCGTCGCCGTGGCTCTGGTCACGGTCCTGCTGATGCGCCGCGCCCGCAGGCCCGGCGAGCGCACGCCGTACTACGTCGCGTACGCGGTCGTCGGCGTCGGCGGCCTGGTGGCGCTGTGGTTCCTGCGCGGTCAGCTGCTCACCTTCGTCGGACGAGAGTCGGACCTCACCGGACGCGAGGGCATCTGGGACGTCGTGCTGGCCAAGGCGTGGGAGAACCCGTGGGTCGGGTGGGGCTTCGCCACCCCGTGGAACCCGGCCGATCCGGCCTTCGACGGCTGGATCATCGACCACGGCCAGAGCGTCATGCAGGCGCACAACATGTGGGTCGACGTGTTCCTGCAGCTCGGCGTCATCGGCGTCGTCATCGTCGGCCTCACCTATCTCGCCTTCGTGTGGCGCGCCTGGTTCTTCGCGGTCGACCGGCCGCGCTGGGACCTCCGCGACGACCGGCCCTACTCGGCGCTGTCGCTCCTGCCCACGCTGGTCGGTGCCATCCTCCTCGTGCAGGGGATCTCCGAGTCCAGTCCGCTGCTGCTGTGGGGCTGGATGTTCGTCGTCATGTTCAGCTTCAAGATCAAGCAGTCGCCGCACATCGGGGTCGGTCCCGCGGAGCAGACGCTGGCCATCGAGCGGGGCGAGCTGACGAAGCAGGCTTCGTGAGCGAGCCCGGCGCCGGACGCGGCCTCGGCGGTCTCCTCGCGTCCGCGGCGCTGGCCCGAGCCTTCACCCTCACGGTGTTCGGCACGGTGTTCGGCTCGGTCGCGATCGAACGCATGGCGGGGCGGGTCACCTACGTCACGATCGTCACAGGCCTGTGCGTCATCGCCGCCGGGATGCTGGCGGCGCGTCGTCGCGAGATCTCGTTCGTCCGCCTCGTGCCGACGACGCTCGTCCTGTTCGTCGGCTGGGCCTTCGCGAGCATCTTCTGGAGCTCGGACGCCACACGCAGCTTCTGGGGCTGGGTGTCGCTGGTCGGCGTCGCGCTCCTGGCCGTCACGATCGGACACGTGCGCGACACCCTGCAGACGGTGCGCGCGCTCGGCGACGTCATGCGCGTCATGCTCGGGGTCTCGCTGGGCCTGGAGATCCTCTCGGGCATCCTCCTCGACACGCCGCTCACCTTCCTCGGCATCCAGGGCGACATCGCGGCGTTCGGCCCGATCCAGGGCGTGTTCGGAACGAGGAATCTGCTCGGCTTCGCAGCGGTCCTCGCGCTGATCACCTTCCTCGTGGAGTACCGCACGCAGTCGGTGCGACCGGGCGTCTCCCTCTTCTCGGTCGTGCTCGGCGGCGTCATCGCCGTGCTCTCGGACTCCCCCACCGTCGTCGTGCTCGCCGCCGCCGTCGGCGTCGCCGCGGGCGTCCTCGCGGTGGTCCGGCACGCGACTCCGCATCGCCGCACGACCCTCCAGTGGATCTTCGGGGCGATCGTGGCCATCGGGCTCGTCGCCGGCTATATCGCGCGGCATCCCATCATCGCGTGGCTCGGAGCGGGCAGCGACTTCTCGACCCGGGCGAACCTCTGGGCCAGCATCCTGATCTACCAGCGCATGAAACCCGTCCAGGGCTGGGGGTGGTTCGGTCCGTGGGCCCAGAGCGAGCTGCCGTTCTGGGCGGTCAACTTCTCGGCCGGGCAGTCCCACGCGTCAGGCCTCAACGCCTACTTCGACGTGCTGCTGCAGCTCGGCTGGGTGGGGCTGGTGCTCTTCCTCGCGTTCGCGGGATTCGCGTTCCTGCGCGCGTGGCTCGTGGCCAGCGAGCGCCGGTCGATCGTCTACGCCTGGACGCCGCTCATCCTCGTCGCCCTGCTGGTCGACTCGATGTTCGAGAGCTTCACCCTGTGGGGGTTCGGCTGGCTGCTGCTGGTGGTGTGCGCGGTCCGCGCCGCGCAGTCCAGGTCGTGGCGGGACCGGTTCGACGACGCCGAGAACGGCGGTTCCGCCCTCCCCCACGTCCCGGGCGGGTGAGCACCCCGCTGCCAGGGTCGTCTGAGGCGCGCACGGTAGGATCCTCTCTCGGCCCCGACGCCTCGGCGCCCGCAGCCCCCATCTCGGAGAACCACCGTGCCCCACGTGCTCCAGAACGTCGTCTTCCCCACCGACCGGGACCCCGATCTTCTGCCGCTCTACGTCGACCCCGAGATCTGGTCGGTCATCGACGAGGAGCCGGTGCGCGTGTCGAACCGTGCTCACCTGGGCAACATCCTCGACCGGCGCCGCGCGCGCATCGTGGCCGGTCGCCGCGTGTCGTTCGGCACCTATTTCAACGCGTTCCCGGCCTCGTACTGGCAGCACTGGACGCCGGTCCGCGACGTGCGCCTCACCGTCCGCACCTCCGGGCCCGCGACCGTCCTCGTCTACCGCTCCACCGGGTCGGGGGTGCACCAGCGCATCGAGACCCGCGAGGTCGACGGCGAGACGACGTCCGACTTCGACCTCGTCCTGAACCAGTACAGCGACGGCGGGTGGATCTGGTTCGACATCGTCGCGGATGAGCAGAACGCCGTGTTCGAGGGCGCGGAGTGGACCACCGAGACCGAGCCCTCCCGATCGGGGAATGCGTCCATCGGCATCACGACCTACAACAAGCCGGACTACTGCATCTGGACGCTCATGAACCTCGCGTCCGAGCCCGACGTGCTCGAGGTGCTCGATCGCATCTACATCGTCGACCAGGGCGACCGGCGCGTGGACGGACAGCCGGAGTTCGCCGAGATCGCGGCCTCGCTCGGCGAGAAGCTCGAAGTCATCGCGCAGCCGAACCTCGGCGGGTCGGGGGGATTCGCCCGCGCCATGGCGGAGACGCTCCAGGCCGGCACGAGCGAGTTCGTGCAGCTCCTCGACGACGACGTGCGACTCGAGACCGAGTCCGTGCGCCGGTCGGTCGTGTTCGGCCGGTACGCATCGGTGCCGACCATCGTCGGCGCGCACATGTTCGACCTGCTCGATCGCCCCAGGCTCCATGCCTGGGCCGAGGTCGTCGACGAGCAGCCGTTCATGTGGCGGACGCTCTACCAGGACAGGATGCCGCACGACTTCAGCGCGTCGAACCTCCGCCAGACGTCGATGCTGCACACGCGTCTGGACGCGGACTACAACGGGTGGTGGATGTGCCTGATCCCCGTCTCGACGATCCGCGAGGTGGGCCTCGCGCTTCCCGCCTTCATCAAGTGGGATGACGCGGAGTACTGCCTGCGCGCGCGCGAGGCCGGCACCCCCACCGTCTCGATGCCCGGCATCGCACTGTGGCACGTCTCGTGGGTCGGCAAGGACGACTCGATCGACTGGCAGGCGTACTTCCACGCGCGCAACCGCATCGTGGCGGCGCTCCTGCACTCCCGGGCGCCGCAGGGCGGCACCCTCCTGCGGCACAGCCGCCGGATGGACCTCAAGCACCTGATGATGATGCAGTACTACCCCGTGGCCCTCCGGCACCGCGCGCTGCGCGACATCCTGAGCGGTCCCGAGCACATGCGCGCGAACCTGGCGACGGCGATGCCGCAGGCCCGCGCCCTGGCCCAGGAGTATCCCGAGACCGTCGTCCACAAGGACACGGGCGTGCCGCTGCGGTCGCGGCGGGGCCGTCAGGTGTTCACGCGCCGCCGCCGCCACGACTACGACAGCCCGAGCGGACTCCGGCTCCGGTGGTTCACCGCGGTCGCGCTCGTCTCCCACTGGGTCCACGCGGCGCGCCCCGAGAACCTCGCCCAGCCCGAGGTCGAGTTCGGGAAGGACGACGCGCACTGGTGGCGTCTGCCGCTGTACGACAGCGCCCTCGTGAACGCTGCCGACGGCTCGGGCAAGAACATCTACATGCGCGATCGAGGCCGCTACCGCCGGATGCTCGTGGAGAGCGTGCGGCTGCACCGCAGGCTCCGCCGTCAATGGCCGACCCTGGCGCGGGACTATCGCATGGCGATGCCCGAGCTGACGTCGCTCGAGGCGTGGCGGCGCACTTTCGAAGGGGGCGACCGATGAGCGACGTCTCGACGGCTTTCGACCCCGCGACCGCGACGATCGCGATCGTCACGTTCAATCGCTCCGGCCTGCTCACGCGGCTGCTCACCTCGATCGCCGAGATGGACCCGAAGCCCGGCCACGTCGTGATCATCGACAACGCCTCATCGGACGACACGGGCGACGTGGTCGAGTCGTTCCGGAGCCGGCTCGCCCCGAGCGAGCTCGTGTATCGCCGCCTCGAGACGAACACCGGCGGATCGGGCGGCTTCAGCGAGGGCATGCGCACCGCCTACGACCTGGGCTCGACGTGGATCTGGCTCATGGACGACGACGTCGAAGTGCTCCCGGACGGGCTGGCCCGCATGGGGGCGTGGGCGCCGCGGTTCAAGAGCATCCAGGGGCGTCGCTACGACTACGACGGCAGCGAGTTCTACTGGCAGTATCGCGTGGCCGAGCCCCTCGCCATCCCGATCCCCTTCGCTCCCTCCCGCTTCGACGCGTCCGGCTACAAGGAGATGAACTCGGGATGCTTCGAGGGCATGTTCATCCACCGCGACATCGTCGCCCAGATCGGCCTGCCCGACCCGCGGTTCTTCATCTACTGGGACGATCAGCTGTACGGCTGGCTCGCGTCGCGGCGGACGACGTCGGTCATCGTCGACGAGTTCGTGCTGCGCCGCACACGTGAGATCAAGCAGTGGGACATGGGCATCCGGCACATGAACGCGTCCAGCGACCGGTATCGCTACTACATCATGCGCAACCGCGCCATCATCAAGCAGTACTACCGCTGGCAAGGGGTCTACCACCCGGTGCTGTTCGCTCTCGGCACGGCGCTGACCTTCGGCAAGGAGCTCATCCGGCTCGTCTTCGTCGAGCGCACGGTGCGCGGCACCTCGAACCTCTTCCGCGGGCTCCGCGACGGCGGGAGGATCTCGCGGGACAGATCCTGGCAGCCGATGCCCCCGCTGGTCGCGGGAAGGGCCGATCAGCCGACGGGATAGTCGGCGTTGTACCGGTCGAGCACTTCCTGGAGCGAGGCATCCATCGCCAGCCGACCCTTGTCGAGGTAGAGGCCGCGCGTGCAGAATCGCCGCAGATCGCGTTCGTTGTGACTGACGAAGAACAGCGTGCGGCCGTCGGCGAGCAGTTCGTCGATGCGTCTGTAGCACTTCTCCCGGAACGCCTTGTCGCCCACCGCGAGGACCTCGTCCACGAGGAGCACCGGCTCGTCCAGCTGCGAGACGACCGAGAACGCCAGGCGCACCTTCATGCCGTTGGAGAGGTGCTTGTACGGGGTGTCGACGAAGTCGGCGATCTCCGCGAAGTCGATGATCTCCTCGAAGCGCCGATTGACCTCGCCGCGCGACATCCCGTGCAGGCCCGCCGTCAGGCGGACGTTCTCGCGGACGGTGAGGTCGCCGACGAATCCGCCCGTGATCTCGATGAGCGGGGCGACTCCGCCGTTGACGCTCACCGTCCCCTCGTCCGCGAGCAGGACGCCGGCCACGAGCTTGAGGAGCGTGGACTTCCCCTGTCCGTTGCGGCCGACGACGCCGATCGACTCGCCGGGGGCCACGGTGAACGAGACGTTCCGCAGCGCCCAGAACTCCCCGGGCCGGGAGCGGCGGTTCGACCCCGCGAACAGATCCTTGAGGCTCCGCCTGCCGCGGCGGTTGCGGCGGAAGCGCACCCCCAGATCCTTCACCTCGATCGCATGGCGAGCGCCGGTCGAGGTGTCGGACGGGGTGGATGCCTGGACCATCACAGCTCCTTCAGCACCGGTCGCTCGAGCCGCCGGAACGCCATGACGCCCAGCGCGAGGAAGAGGAAGGACATGACGGCGCCCATGCCGATCACCCACGGGTCCCACTCCTCCGGGAAGAATCCGACGCGGTAGAGGGCGAAGATGCCCGCCAGGGGGTTGAAGGCGGCGAGCGTCTCGAAGACACCGGGCAGGTCCTCCACGCCGTAGATGACCGGCGAGGCGTAGAACAGGGCGCGGAGGATCAGCTTGGTCGTGCGTTCGAGGTCGCTCCAGATGACGCACAGGGGCGCGACCAGCAGACCGAGTCCCACGAGCAGCACCACCTGCAGCACCATCGCGACGGGGAACCACAGGATCCCCCAGTTCAGCTCGGCCGGCGTGCTCGTCCACTGCGAGAGGATGACGAACAGCGCGAGCACGGGCATGGAGCAGACGAACTCGACGCCCTTGGACAGCACGATGCGGTTGACCCAGATCGATCGCGGGATCGCCGTCGAACGGACCAGCCGCGCGTCCTTGCTGAAGGCCCGGGTGAAGTCCGAGACGGCGGAGTTGAACCAGACCCAGGGCAGGAGCGCGGTGATGAGGAACACGATGTACGGCTCGTGCCCGACCGTCCGCTGGAAGACCTGCGTGAAGACGAACCAGTAGATCGCGCTCATGACGAGCGGATCGAGGACGGACCAGAGGTAGCCGAGCGCACTCGTGGCGTAGCGGACTCGGAGATCGCGCGCCGACAGCAGCCACAGCGAATGCAGATAGCGCCGGGGCGATCCGGGCGCGCCGACGGCGGCTGTGGTCACCTTGAGATTCTAGGGTCGATCGGACGCCTCCCCTTCGCGGCTCCCGCGTGGACCCGGGCATGCGAGGACCTTCGGGGTAGACTTGCGCGGTTGCCCCGAACACCGGAGAGGTCTATGGCTTTCGAGAACGATGTCGTCGTCGTCGGCGGTGGCGGCCACGTCGGTCTGCCCCTGGCGATCGCCCTCGCCAGCAGGGGCAAGCGCACCGTCGTGTACGACGTGTCGGAACGGGCGGTGGAGCACGTGCGGCGCGCGCAGATGCCCTTCGTCGAGCCCGGCGCCGACGAGGTCCTCGCACGGGTCGTCGCCGACGGGATGCTGTCGGCCTCGACGGACCCGGCAGTCGTGGCGACCTGCGAGAACGTCGTCGTGGTCATCGGCACACCTGTCGACGAGCATCTGAACCCCGACCCCAACGCCATCCCTCGCGCCCTCGAGACCTGCGCGCCGTACTTCCGCGACGGCCAGCTGATGGTGCTGCGCAGCACGATCTACCCCGGTGTCACCGCGCTCGTGCGCGAGATGCTCGATCAGACCGGGCTGTCGATCGACCTCGCGTTCTGCCCCGAGCGCATCGCGGAGCACAAGGCGATGACCGAGCTGTTCGAGCTGCCGCAGATCGTCTCGGGCTACACGCCGGACGCGATCGCCCGTGCCGGCGCCCTCTTCGGCGCGCTCACCGAGAGCATCGTCGAGCTGTCTCCCGAGGAGGCGGAGCTCGCGAAGCTCTTCACGAACACATGGCGCTACATCAAGTTCGCGGCGGTCAACCAGTTCTACATGATGGCCAACTCGAAGGGCGTCGACTTCGAACGTGTGCGGGCGGGGCTCACGCAGGATTACCCGCGCGCGCAGGACATGCCCGGCCCCGGCTTCGCGGCGGGTCCGTGCCTGTTCAAGGACACGATGCAGCTCGCCGCGTTCAGCGACAACACCTTCCAGCTCGGCCACGCGGCGATGCTGGTCAACGAGGGCCTTCCGCTGTACATCGCGAGCCAGCTCGACGATGCCCACGACCTGTCCGACAAGACCGTCGGGATTCTCGGCATGGCCTTCAAAGCGGGATCGGATGACATCCGGTCGAGCCTGTCCTACAAGCTCCAGCGCGTCCTGCGGTTCAAGGCGAAGGAGGTGCTCGGCACGGATCCGTACGTCTCGGTTCGCACCGACTCCTCGCTGCTGCCGCTCGATGAAGTCCTCGAGCGCGCGGACATCCTCATCGTCGCCACACCGCACAAGGAGTACCGCGACCTCGTCACCGACAAGCCGGTCGCCGACGTGTGGAACCTCCTCGGCAACGGAGTGCTGATTTGAGCACGGAGACACCTCGCGTCTCGATCGTCGTCCCGGCGTACAACGAGGGCGAGGCGATCCGCCCGTTCCTTCAGCGCGTCGGCGAGACGGTGACGCTCCCGTTCGAACTCCTCGTCGTGGTCGACACCCCCGAGGACACGACGATCCCGGTGGTGGCGGCGGTCAGCGCGGACGACGCCCGGATCCGCTGCGTCGTCAACACCTACGGGCGAGGTCCCGCTCACGCGATCCGCTTCGGGTTCGATGTCGCCGCGGCGCCGACGGTGGTCGTGACGATGGCCGACGGCAGCGACGACCCGCGCCAGATCGACGCCCTCACCGAACTGGTCGAACGAGGCGTCGTCGTGGCGGCCGGAAGCCGCTACATGGCCGGCGGGCAGCAGATCGGCGGCCCGCGGTTCAAGCGCCTCCTGTCCCGTGTCGCCGGCCGCTCGCTCCATCTCTTCGCGAACATCGGGACCCGCGACGCCACGAACTCGTTCAAGGCCTACAACGCGGATTTCGTCCGGCAGGTCACGATCCAGTCCCGGGACGGCTTCGAGATCGGACTCGAGCTCACCGCGAAGGCGCGCCGCGCCCGCCAGCCCGTCGCCGAGCTCCCCACCATCTGGCTCGACCGCACGGAGGGTGTGTCGAACTTCCAGCTGCGCAAGTGGATACCCAAGTACCTGCGCTGGTACCTCTTCGCCTTCGGGCGACCTCTGGCAATCGACGAGATCGAACCCGCCGCGGCGGGCGTGAAGGGAAGCAAGCAATGAAGAAGGTCCTGGTCACCGGATCCGCAGGATTCATCGGCGGCTACGTCGTCGAGGAGCTGCTGCGCCAGGGATACTCCGTGGTCGGCGTCGACAACTACTCGAAGTACGGCCCCGTCAAGAAGTCCTACGACGATCACCCGGATTACGAGCTCGTGGTGGCGGACGTGACCGACACCGAGCGCATGACCGAGCTCCTCATGGACTGCGACCACTTCATCGCCGGCGCGGCGCTCATCGGCGGCATCTCCTACTTCCACACCTACCAGTACGACCTCATCGCCCAGAACGAGCGCATCATCGCCTCGTCGTGCGATGCGGCCATCGCTGTCAAGAAGGCCGGCGGCAAGCTCGAGAAGGTCACGTACATGTCGTCCTCGATGGTCTTCGAGTCGACCGACCGGTGGCCGTCGAAGGAGGGGGACGAGCTGCTCGTGCCGCCGCCGCTGTCCTCGTACGGCTTCCAGAAGCTCGCCGTGGAGTACTTCGCCCGCGCGGCGAAGGGACAGTACGACGTCGACTACACGATCCTGCGCCCGTTCAACTGCGTCGGTATCGGGGAGTCCCGGGCGCTCGGCGACGTCGAGATCGACTCCGGCAACGTGAAGCTCGCCATGAGCCACGTCGTGCCGGATCTCGTCCAGAAGGTCCTCAAGGGCCAGGACCCGCTGCACATCCTGGGCGAAGGCAGCCAGGTGCGTCATTACACCTACGGCGGCGACCTGGCCCGCGGCATAGTGATGACCCTCGATCACCCCGGTGCGCTGAACACCGACTTCAACCTGTCGACGCCCGTCGGGCACAGCGTCACTGAGCTCGCCGACGTGATCTGGCGGAAGATCAAGGGCCCCGACGTGCCGCTGCGCCTCGTGAACGACCCCGCCTTCGAGTACGACGTGCAGAAGCGCGTGCCCGACACCCGGAAGGCGAAGGAGATCCTCGGCTTCGAGGCGACCACGACCCTCGAAGACATGCTCGACGAGGTCATCCCGTGGATCGAGAACGCCGTCGCCGAGGGCACCATCTGACGAGACCGATGCACCGGCGACTCCGTGACGAGGCGCCGGTGCCGGCTCGGAGGGAAGCAGCGCACATGGCGAGATCGGCTGAGCACATCCGCGAGTTCCTCATCCGGAACCTTCGCCGCGGGGGCATCTTCCTGGCGATCGGCGGCCTCGGTTTCGTCGTCGACGCCATCGTCTACAACGCTCTCGTCTTCGGCGGCGGCGTCGGACCCCTGCATTCCGTGCCGCTCATCGCCAAGACCATCGCAGTGATCGCCGGGCTCGTCGTCACATACGCGGGCAACAAGCTCCTCACCTACCGCGACAGGAAGGCCCCGGTCAGCTGGGGGCAGGTCGCGCGGTACGCCGTCGTGAACGTCGCGGCGATCCTCGTGCAGCTCGCGTGCCTCGGCTTCTCGCGCTACGTGCTCGGGCTGGATTCGGTCGTCGCGGACAACATCGCGGGCACCTTCCTGGGTCAGGCGCTCGCGACCGGCCTGCGGTACGTGCTCTACACGCTCTGGGTCTTCCCGCACTCCCCGGGAGAGGACCCGATCACCTACATCGAGGAGCATCGCGAGCCCGGCGCCGCGCCCCATCCGGACGCGACGCGCGGGTGAGCCGCTCCCCCGACCGACCCCCTGAAGGGATCAGCCCCGCCCATTCCTCCCGAACGGCGCCAGCAGGTCGCACGACACGTTGACGCCCGGGAATCCGAAGGGAGCCCCCTTCACCTCGACGTGCCGTTCCCCGGTGGCGGTGGAGCATTCCTCCGACGCAGTCCGCAGCGCGTCGGGCCAGACGACCGCTCCATCCCGCCCGTTGTACCAGCGGAGCCCGAAGAGGGCGGGAAGGGCGATGAGGCAGAGGACCACAGCACCTGAGACGATCCGGATCCAGGGTGTGCGCAGCTCCGACACCAGCGCGTCCACGCTCAGCAGGACCGCGATGAGCAGCAGCGCGCTCGGGACCACCGCATAGCGGGATCCATCGGCGATCGTCATCGCTCCGGCCGCGGCCAGCTGATACCACTGCAGCGAGTAGACGACCGCGGCGAACAGGACCGACCCGAGACCGAAGCCGATGATGGCCCACCGGCGGTCCGCGTTGCGCACCGCGCCCACTACCAGGAGCACCAGTGCGCCGGCGAGCATCAGGCCCGAGAACGTCGCACCGGCGCGAGCGGCGATCCACATACTGCCCTCGGTGCCGAACAGACTGGTCAGCACGACACGATAGGCGTAGAACTCGAGGAACTCGGGCGGGGTCGGGAAGTCACTCGAGAATGTGCGGCCGGACGTGACGAGGGTTCCCGTATAGGTGACTGCGACCTGCACGATCGCTGCGGCGAGGAAGGCGATGATGATCGAGCGGTCGCGCCACGCGGGCAGAAGCCACCACCGCAGGAGGACGACCGGAAGCAGCACCAGGGCGAGGGGGTCGCTTCCGACCGCGCAGAACAGCACCACCGCCTGCAGGACCGCGAACGCGACAGACCGCGAGCGCACCAGTACAGCGCAGAACGCCGCGACGATCAGGAACCAATGGAGGTTCGCGAGGTTGTTGATGACCTCGCCACCGGCGATCGGCAAGGCGATCACGACCAGCCAGGCGGCGAAGCGAAGGGGCACCGAGCGCAGACGGGTCTCGAGCAGGACGAAGCACGCGCACGCGATGAGCGACGTGAGGAAGGCGGCCGTGATCGTCACCGCGAGGGGGATGACGCCGAACGGAACGGCAGCTGCGACGAGGATCGCCAGCCGCGGCACGACGTGCCAGTACCCTGCCCACGGCTCGAAGACCGCAGCCGGCCCGCCGTTGAGCGCACCGTCCAGGAAGATCGCGGCGTCCTCGGCCCACAGGACGTTCCAAGAGTGCATCGGAGTGCGGTAGAGGGAGATGAGGGTGCCTGCGACGATCAGCGCCGCGATCAGCGCGGCCCGCTTCCAGCCCGACCCGGTGCGCGGCTGAGTCGTCCCGAAGAGGACATCGGCCACCCTCGCGGATGCTCGGTGCCGTTCGCCGAGGTCGTCGCCGTGCGGGCGAGGACCCGCGGCGCGCGACGCGGGCGGCTCGGCATCGGCCGCCGCCTGCCCAGGAGCCTGTACGGGCCGATTGCTCGTCATGAAGTCTGCTCCATCGCGCCGATACGCATCCAATCATCCTGCCACCGCTCGCCTAGCCTGGAAGGATGCAGCATCGTATGCGAGCGACGGTCCGGAACGCCGTGGTGCGGACGCGACGGGTCCTTCGCTCCGGCGCCGTGCGGTTCGGCGGCCTTCCGCACAGCGAGGGGACCGTCGACAGCCCGCCGCCCGAAGTCGCGCACGACATCACCGGCCTGTGGCTGCGGAACATGCGGTCCCGAGCGTCTGTCGTGGACGTGGCCGGCACGGTGGACGTGAGCATGACCACGCACGGCCGTCGCGTCGCGGACGTGTGGCTCGCCATCGAATCCATCGCACGGGGGACCGCCCGTCCCCGACGGCTCATCCTGTGGCTCGACGGCCCGCAGAGGCGCCTCCCGTGGCGTCTTCGACGACTGCAGAGGCGGGGGCTCGAAATCCTGCGAGCCGAGTCCGGGCTCGGCGTCCACACGAAGTACTGGCCTTACGTGACGACCCAGCCGCTCGACGTCCCCCTCGTCCTCGCCGATGACGACATCGTGTACCCCCCGACGTGGCTCGAGCTTCTTCACACGCGAGACGCCGACACCGGGCACCGCTACCTCGTGGCGTATCGGGCTCACGAGATCGCCATGATCTCACCGGCGGCGTTCGCGCCGTACATGCAGTGGCCGCCCTGTTCCTCTTCCGCACCGAGTTACCGCCACTTCCCCACCGCGGTCTCGGGCCTGCTCCTTCCTCCCGCGCTGCTGCGCTTCGTGTACGAAGCCGGGACGGCGTTCCTGAGCACCTCGCCCACGAACGACGACCTCTGGCTTCACGCGTGCGCTGTGAGAGCCGGAATCCCCGTCGTCCAGGTCACCGAGCATCAGCAGCACTGGTACTTCATCCCCCTTTCGCAGACGCAGGGATTGAACGCCGTCAACGTCTTCGGTGGCGCGAACGACCGGCAGATGGCGGCCGCACACGACGAGCTGACCAGGGGTCGCATCTGGCGGAGCATCGAGGAGGCACCGGAAGAAGATGCCCGGTCATGAGCTGATCAGGCGCCGAGCAGCATCGCACCGCGCCGGGCGCATGTCACGGCACGCCGGCCGCCGGGTGCGATCCTGCCCTCCCCGTCAGCGCTTCACCCCCCGCAGGAGCGCGGCGCGGACGCTTCCTCCGAGGTGACGTGCGGCGCCTCTCACGCCGCTCTGCGCCCGGAGAGTCGCGTCGACGGCGTCCCGCTCGCCGATGGCGGCGTCCCGCTCCCCGATGGCGGCGTCGCGCTGGCGGATGGCATCCTCCACTTCGCCGACGAGACGATCGCGCTCCGCGAGGAGCTCGTCGATCCGCCCTGCGCGTGATGACGTCTCGGCGAGTTCCCGCTCCAGCTCCGCGATCCGCACGTGCGACCGTCGGAGATCGGCGACGAACGGACCGGCCGGCAGCGGCGCCGCCTTCCCCATCGCGACCCGTCGCTCCGGGATCACGGGCCAGCGGTGCGTAGGGGCGTCGAAGTTGTCGAGGTCGAGCACTCGGTACGCGAGTTCGCCGGATGTGAGCGCTGTCAGCACGGAGAGCTGATCGCGCCGGGAGTAGCGCAGCACGTGGTTGGCCCAGTCGCGCATCGCGGCTCGTACCGCGGGAGTGTTCCGGCGCGCGAGCATGCCCGTCCACAGCGGCTTCTCGGAGAGCACATCGGGGTGGCTGAGGGCGTAATCGGTGAGCTGCTCGTAGACCCGCGCCCGATCGTCGTAGTTGAGCCGGATGACCTCGTCGAACTCGTCCACGAGCTGAGCGCGATAGCTGTGCGCGGCGAGTGCCATCTCGGCTCCGCCCGTGAGCCAGTCCGACACGATCGCTTCGGGGGTCTGCCGCAGCACCACCGAGGCGTCGATCCACAGCGTCGTGTCGCAGCCGGCGAGCGAGTCGTGCCCGAGGATCTTGACCAGTCTCGCGCTGCGGACGGAGTCCGCCGGGAACGCGGCATCCACGATCCGCACTTCCCAGGAGTCGCTCGTCAACCCGGGGTCGTCGGTGAAGCAGACGAAGTCGGACGCGCTCTCGGACGCGACCGGCTGATCGAGCAGACCGTCGTAGCCACCGAACACGGCCGTGTACACACAGGTCGTCACGCTGCCTCCTGCCTCAGTTCACCGAGATGTCCGCGTAGACGGTCCCCGTCTGGCGGTGCTCCATCGGCACGAAGAACGACAGAGCCTGCCACTCGACGTCGACCATCTGCCCCTCCTCGTCCTCGATCCGAGCGTTCACGAAGTACTGACCGCCCGCGAAGTGCAGGTCGCGCAGCACGTAGGAGATCTCGGTCTCACCGGCACCGACCGGCCCGTGCGAGGTGCCCAGGCGGCGCGTGCCCGTGCCGAGCACCTGCTGCCCCGTGGGGGTGTCGATGCTTATGCCGGTGTTCCAGTCCGGGAGCGCGCGATCGTGGCGCACACGGACGCAGATCCGGACGTCCTGTCCGGGCAGCGCCTCCTCGAGGATGTGACCGCGCAGATCCTCGAGGGTGACGGCGACGATCTCGGAGGAGGGTCGGCGGACCTCCTCCTTCTGATTCTCCAGCTCCTCCTGGACCGCCACGGCCTGCTTGCGCTTGCCTTCCAGGATCTCGCGGTGCACCCGCGTCGCCTCGGCGGCCGATCCGATGAAGGCGACTTCGCCGTTGCGGAGCACGACGCCCTCGTCGCACACCTCCATCACCTGCGCGGCGGAGTGGGAGACGAGGACGATCGTCCTGCCTTCGCTCTGGAACTGACGGATCTTGTCCATGCACTTGCGCTGGAACGCCTCGTCTCCGACCGCCAGGACCTCATCCACGAGGAGCACATCGGGGTCGGTGTGCACGGCGACGGCGAAGGCGAGTCGCACGTACATGCCGGAGGAGTAGAACTTCACCTGCGTGTCGATGAAGTCGCCGATCTCGGCGAAGGCGACGATGCTGTCGAACTGCGCGTCCGTCTCCTCCTTCGACAGCCCGAGGATCGCGGCGTTCAGATAGACGTTGTCGCGGCCGGAGAGGTCCGGGTGGAAACCCGCGCCGAGCTCGAGCAGCGCCGCGAGGCGGCCCCGACGCTGCACGGACCCCGCCGTCGGGTCGATGATGCCGCCGATGATCTTCAGGAGGGTGCTCTTGCCCGAGCCGTTCGTGCCGAGCAGGCCGATGGTCGTTCCCGCCTTGATCGACAGCGTGACGTCGTGCAGTGCCTGGAACTCCTCCTGGTGCGCGCGGCCGCGACGCCCCAGGGTGACGACGCGCTCCTTGAGGGAGTTGTCCTTGCGGATGATGAAGTACTTGGAGACCCCGTTGACCGCGATCACCTCGGGGGTGTCCTGCTTGGTCCTGTCGTCGTCGAGAAGGCTCATGTCACAGCTCCTGCGCGAAGTTGCCCTGCAGGCGCGAGAAGATGCGCTGGCAGATCCAGGCCACGACCAGTCCGATCGCGAACATGATGAGCATCCGCACTCCCAGCATCGGCGGATAGTCCGCCGGCGTGCCGGCGGTCCAGAACGCGCGGTGGAACCCGAGAACGGCGAGCGTGAGCGGATTGTTGGTGTACAGCTCGAGGAGCCAGGACGGCAGGTTGAACTGGGCGATGACGTCGCTGACCATCGTCCAGCCGTAGACGATCGGCGCTGCCCACAGTGAGAGCATGATCACGATCTGCGTGAGGTACTGCACGTCGCGCAGGTACACGTTGAGCGCGGAGAGCAGGATCCCGAACGCTCCGGCGTAGAGCAGGACGAGGAGGATCGAGGGGATCGCGTACAGGATGTCGAGGTGGAGCGGAGGCGCCCCGATGATGAAGCACGCGACGATCAGGACGACGATCTGCACGCTCGATGTGAACAGCGCCGAGCCGACGCTCGAGAGCGGGAACACCTCGCGCGGCACGTAGACCTTCTTCACGAGGCCGGAGTTGGCGACGATCGACGCCGTGGACGAGGAGAGGGTGTCCGAGAAGAGGCCGAAGATGGTCAGTCCCGAGAAGACGTAGATCGCGAAGTCGTCGATTCCCCGGGCCGCCCCGAGGATCTGGCCCATCACGAGGTAGTAGACGCACAGCTGGACGATCGGGTTGATGAGGGTCCACAGGAGCCCGAGGGCGCTGTCCTTGTAGCGCGCCTTGATGTCGCGCCGGATGAGCAGGTCGAGCAGCTCGCGATGGGAGAAGACCGCGCGCAGCGATCCCCACGTTCCGCGCAGCCCCTTCTCGCCGTTCGTGGCTGTCAACGGCTCGAGCGAGAGACGCTCGAATCGCGCCTGTGCGCTATCACTCACAGTGGCCTCGGCATCCTTCTGTCGTCAAAACGGCGCCCACTATATCGCGGGCCTCCTGGGAATCGTCCGGTCCCGGCGCGGGCTGATCAGGCGAGCTGGTTGTTCCACATCGACAGCGCCGACCCGATCGCCATGTGCATGTCGAGGTACTGGTAGGTGCCGAGCCGTCCGCCGAAGAACACGTCCTTCTCGCCCTTGGCCAGCTCGCGGTACGCGAGGAGCCCCTCGCGATCCTGCGGCGTGTTGACCGGGTAGTACGGCTCGTCGCCGCGCTCGGCGAAGCGGGAGAACTCCCGCATGATCACGGTCTTGTCCGTCGGATAGCGGTCGGCGCGCTCGGGGTGGAAGTGGCGGAACTCGTGGATGCGCGTGTAGGGCACATCGGCGTCCGCATAGTTCATGACGGAGGTCCCCTGGAAGTCGCCCACCGGGAGCACCTCCTGCTCGAGATCGATCGTGCGCCACGACAGTGCGCCCTCGGTGTAGTCGAAGTAGCGGTCGACGGGCCCGGTGTAGACGATCGGGAGCCGGCCGACGGTCGCCTTCTTGTTCAGGGGCTGCGACTCGTCGAAGAAGTCGGTGTCCAGCCGCACCTCGATGTTCGGGTGATCGGCCATCCGCTCGAGCCACGCGGTGTAGCCGTCCGTCGGCAGGCCCTCCCACGTGTCGTTGAAGTAGCGGTTGTCGTAGTTGTAGCGGACGGGCAGGCGGCTGATCACCTCGGCCGGCAGCTCCTTCGGGTCTGTCTGCCACTGCTTGCCGGTGTAGTCGCGGATGAACGCCTCGTAGAGGGGACGGCCGATGAGGGCGATCCCCTTCTCCTCGAGATTCGCGGCATCCTTCGCATCGAACTCGCCGGCCTGCTCGTGCACGAGCGCGCGGGCCTCGTCCGGCGAGTAGGCGGCTGCGAAGAACTGGTTGATCGTCCCGAGGTTGATCGGGAGCGGGAACACCACTCCCTTGTGATTCGTGAAGACCCGGTGGACGTAGTTCGTGAAGGTCGTGAAGCGGTTGACGTACTCCCAGACCGTCGGGTTCGACGTGTGGAAGAGGTGCGCTCCGTACTTGTGGACCTCGATGCCCGTCTCGGGCTCGTCCTCGCTGTAGGCGTTGCCGCCGATGTGCGGGCGGCGGTCGATGACGGTGACGCGGCGACCGGATGCTGCCGCGCGCTCCGCGATGGTGAGGCCGAAGAAGCCGGAACCGACGACGAGGAGGTCCATGTTCTGCTCCTGCACTCTCACGCGGCCAGCACGTGGCGGAAGTAGTCGACGGTCCGCTCGAGCCCGGCCGCCAGTGCCACGGTGGGCTCCCAGCCGAGCTCGCTGCGGGCGCGGTCGATGTTGGGCTGACGCTGCTTCGGGTCGTCCTGCGGGAGCGGCCGGTGCTCGACCGTCGACGAGCTCCCGGTGATCTCCAGGACCGCCTGAGCCAGCTCGAGCATGGTGAACTCGCCCGGATTGCCCACATTGATCGGCCCGGTCACATCGTGCTCCGTCGCCATCAGGCGAACCATGCCGTCCACGAGGTCGTCGACGTAGCAGAAGGAGCGGGTCTGGGAGCCGTCGCCGTAGATCGTGATCGGCTCGCCGCGAAGGGCCTGCACGATGAAGTTCGAGACCACGCGCCCGTCGTTCGGGTGCATGCGCGGGCCGTAGGTGTTGAAGATGCGGATGACCTTGATGGCGAGGTCGTGCTGGCGCCGGTAGTCGAAGAACAGCGTCTCGGCGGCCCGTTTGCCCTCGTCGTAGCAGGATCGCGGGCCGATCGGGTTGACGTTGCCCCAGTAGTCCTCGGTCTGCGGGTGGATCGCCGGGTCGCCGTACACCTCGGATGTCGACGCCTGCAGGATCGGGATGCGCAGGCGCTTGGCGAGCCCGAGCATGTTGATCGCACCGACGACGCTCGTCTTCGTGGTCTGGACGGGGTCGTGCTGGTAGTGGACCGGCGATGCCGGGCAGGCGAGGTTGTAGATCTCATCCACCTCGACGTAGAGCGGGAACGTCACGTCGTGGCGGAGCACCTCGAACCGCGGATGCGAGAAGAGGTGCTCGATGTTCGCCTTCGCGCCCGTGAAGAAGTTGTCGACGCAGATGACCTCGTTGCCCTCGGCGAGGAGCCTCTCCGACAGATGCGAGCCGATGAACCCGGCTCCGCCGGTGATGAGGATGCGTTTTGACACTCGCGTAAGCCTACCGGAGCCTGCTCACGCCGCCCGGGGACGCCGGCGGGCGGCGAACCGGTTCTCAGCGGGTCGCCGAGACCATGGACCGCTGCCCGAACGTGCGTCCGAGCGCCCCTTCGAGCCGCCCGACGAACATCGGCCAGCCGTCGCCGAGCGTGATGGGCCGGGGGTTGCGGACACCGTAGAGGAGGCCCGCCAGCGTGAAGGCGGCGCGCCACCACCAGGGATAGCGGTGCACCGACATCGCGTGCCCGGTGCCGCGGCCGTACGCGCGCATCTTGCGTCGGCGCTCCTGGCGCGTGAGCCCGAACGCGGTCGAGATCCCCTCCACGTAGACGTCGTGCGGGAGCCACGCGAAGCGTCGCGCGAGCTCGGGACGCTTCTCCAGGGCTCTCAGCAGGAGGTCGGTGCCCTCCGCGACCTGCCACGGGCTCGGCGCGCCCGGACCGATGGCCTCGTCGAAGCCGCCGATCTCGTCGAAGAGCGAGCGCCGCAGAAGGATGCCCATCTCGATGACGGCCCACACGTTCCAGATGTCGAGCTCCGTCCCGGCGGGGGGCAGCTCCGTCTTGGGGCCGCGCTCGTCCCACGACGTGAAGCCGCCCGCGAGGAAGTCGGCGTGATCAACCGCGTCGTGCAGCTTGGAGACCACCCCGGCCGGGAAGACGGTGTTGTCGTTGGGGAAGTTGACGACGAAGTCACCGGGCGGGAGTGCCGCGACCCCGGTGTTCCGCCCCTTGGAAGCGCCGCGCTCCGACCTGGTCGCGGTGACCGGGAGGCCGCGGTCGCGGAAATCCGCGGCGAGCGCCGCGACCTCGTCCGGACGGCCCTGGGCGACGAGCACCACGTGGTCGCCTTCCCGCAGCTGGCCGTCCAGCGATGCCAGCAGTGCTTCAAGCGCCTCCAGCCGGCCCAGCGTCGTCACGACGAATCCCACGTTCACGCTGTCGATTCTGCCCTCTCCCGTAGAGACGCCCGGACCGATCGCCCCGGTCGGCCTCGATCACGCCGGTCGGCGGTCGGGCGCCGTCGTGCCGATCGGCCGCGAGACGCCGTTCCGGCCGATCACGCGCCGTCGCGGCGGATCAGTTCGTTCCAGCCGGCCGCCGTGGCGTCCCACGTGAAGCGCGCGGCGTTCTCTCGTCCGCGGGCGCTGAGCGACGCGCGGAGCGCGGCATCCTCCTCGAGCTCGGTCATCCGGGCAGCCAGCGCGCCCGGATCCGTTGCCGGGAAGTAGAGCGCCGAGTCCCCGAGCACCTCCCGGTTGATCGGGATGTCGGAGGCGATGACGGGCACGCCGAGGCTCTGCGCCTCGACGGGCGGCAGGCCGAAGCCCTCGTGGAGAGACGGCCAGAGGAAGCCCATCGCGGTGCGGTACTCACGCGCGAGCTCGTCGTCGCTCACGGGGCCGAGCCAGGCGAGACGCTCGGGGGGGCATCCCGTCTCCCGAGCGTACGGCTGCAGCGCAGGGTCGAGCTTCCCGACGAAGTGCACCTCGATCGCCGAGGACGGCGGCAGCGAGCGCGCGGCGTCGATGACGGCCGTGATGTTCTTCGCGGCGCCCTGCCGGCCGAACACGAGGAACGAGGCCGTGGAAGAGGCGGTGTCCACGGCCGATCCGGACGCGACGAAGCTGTCGGCGCCGGCGTAGACGAGGTCGATGCGGCCGGGGTCGACGCCGAAGCACTCGGCGATCTCGCGCCGGGAGGCGTCGCTGATCGTGACGAGCCGCTGGCCGCGGCGCAGCATCCCGAGCCGCACGGCCAGCCGCCACTGGAGGCGGAAGAGCCGCGTGAAGTCCTGAGGGCGCATCGCGGGCGCGATGTCGTGCACGACCGAGATCTGGTGCCGGTACGAGAACGGCGCGATCGTGGCGGGGTTCAGCAACAGCGGGCTGCCGTGCCTGCGAAGCCACAGCGGCAGCTCGATCTGCTCCCAGACCGGACCCCCGGATCGGCCGACCCGCTGCACGCGGACGTCCGGCAGCTCGACGTCGCCGGGCAGGTGCGGTACGAGGAGGACGACGTCGTCCCGCAGCCGGGCGAGTCGCTCGGTGAGCTCGATCGCGAAGCGCCGGGCGCCTCCGAAGGAGCTGACCAGGTACCTCCCGTTGATGGCGACAGTCACCCGGCAATCGTAGTTCGACCGGGCGAGGAGCCCTTCCGGCGGCCCCCGGGCGGCGTCGAGGGGTTGCCCAGGCGCCCCTCCGATACGATTGCTGACTGTTGTTTGGAAGAAACAGGGTCTGAATGAGCGCGGAATGGCTGCCTGCCGTGCCGCCGTTCCTCCTCGCCGCCGGCCTGCTGATCGTCCCCGGGCTGGCCGTGCGCCTCGTCGGATGGAACGTGCGGGCGGTCGGTCCGTATCTCTTCGTGCCGGCCGTGTCCGTCGCGATCGTCGCGGTAGCGTCGAACCTCGCCCCCGTGCTGCGGATGCCGTGGTCGCTGCTCCCGGTCGGTCTGGTCACGCTCCTGGCGGTCGTCGGGGCGTGGGCGCTGCGGCGATGGGTGGGAGCCGAGACGGTGCCGCGTCCCGGAGTGACGACCGTGGTCGCCGCAGCCGGCGGGCTCCTGCTCGCGGCGGTCATCCTGTGCTGGCAGCTGACCACGGCCTTCGTCGCTCCGGGCAACGTGTCGCAGACGTTCGACAACATCGTCCACCTCAATTCGATCCGCCTCGCGCTCGACACCGCGAACTCGTCCGCCTTCCAGATCGGCGCGACGTCCGACATCGGCTTCTACCCGAACGCCTGGCACAGCGTGGTGACGCTGACCGCGCAGCTGTCCGGCGCCGCCGTCCCCGTCGCCGTCAACGCCGCGAACCTGGCGATCGGCGGCATCCTGTGGCCCGCCTCGTGCATGGCCCTCGCCGTGGCCTTCTTCGGTCCTCGCAGGACCGCCCTGCTCGCCTCCGCCGCCCTCTCGACGGCGTTCGGCGCCTTCCCCGTGCTGCTGATGTCGTTCGGCGTCCTGTACCCGAACGCGACAGGGTATGCGGTCGTCCCCGCCGGTCTCGCCGCGATCTGGCTGCTGCTGGCCGCTCGAGGAGCGGCTCAGCGGACGCGCGCGGCCGTCCTCCTGCTCGTGGTGTGCGCCGCCATCGGCCTCGGACACCCGAACGCGTTCCTGGCGCTCTTCGCCCTCGGCACCTGCATGACGCTCGCTCAGCTGATCGTCGTGGCGCTCACGGAGAGATCGCGCCGCGTCTGGATCGTCAACGGCTCCATCGCGCTCGTCCTGCTCGCCGTGGGTGCGGCCCTCTGGAAATTCGCGCGCACCGACCCGCTCATGGCGCAGTGGGGGCCGTGGACCGGAACCTGGCAGGCGATCGGCGAAGGGCTCCTCGTCTCGCCCCGCTCGTTCACCCCGACGATCGTCGCCTCCGTCCTCGTCCTCGCCGGTCTCGTCGCCGCCGCGATGCGTCCGAAGCGCCTCGTCTTCGTCGTGCCCTTCGCCGTCGCGCTGTTCATGTTCGTCCTCGTGTCGGGAACGGGGTACAGCTTCATCCGGGACGCCGTTACGAACCCCTGGTACAACGACTCCTTCCGCCTTGCTGCGCTGCTTCCGATCGCGGGCATCCCGGTCGCCACGCTCGGGGCGATCGCGGTCGTCGACGCAGCGCGCGCCGTGACCGTGCGGTACCGCGTGCCGCGCGCGGTCGTCGGAGGGCTGGCCGCCGTCGCGACCGTCGCCCTCTTCTCGGTCGGGTTCGGACCCAACGCCATGACGACCGTCGCGTGGGCCCGCTCGTCATACGTCCTCGACGGCGGATCCGCTCTCCTCACGGCGGACGAGATGCGCCTCCTGGAGCGGCTGGACCAGTCCACCCCGGACGACGCCCTCATCCTCGGCAACCCGTGGACGGGGACCTCGCTCGCGCTCGCCATCGCGGGCCGCGACGTCGTCGAACGCCACATCTTCAGCGCCCGCACCCCGGACGAGCTCTACCTCGACGAGCACCTGCGCGACATCGGCGACGACCCCGCCGTCTGCGACGCGGTGCGCTCGGTCGGCGCTGACTACGTCCTCGACTTCGGATCGCAGAACGTGTTCAACAACCCCGGCTCGGGGACCGATCGCGCCGGCCTCAACGACCTCTCCCCGTCGGGCTCGCTCGTGCTCGTCGACTCCGAGGGCGAGCGCGCGCGGCTGTTCCGGATCGAGGGGTGCTGACGGATGCCCCGGCACCTCGCCATCGCCTACGACTGCCTCTTCCCCTACACCACGGGTGGAGGCGAGCGTCTCTACCGCTCCTACGCCGCCTGGATGGCCGAGCGCGGGTGCTCCGTCGATTATTTGACGTCCGTGCAGTGGGATCAGCCGGGCGTTCCGCACGAGGACGACTTCCGGATCGTGCCGGTCACCGGGCGCCTCCGGCTCTACGACGCGCACGGGGTGCGACGATCCGCGGCGGCGCTCGCGTTCGCCTGGGGGCTCTTCCGCGGTCTCCGGGCACGTCGCCGCGCCTACGACGCGGTCCTGGTGAGCGGTCTTCCCGTGCTGAACGTCTTCGCGGCGCGCGCCGCTCTGGTCGGAACGGGCACCGAGGTCGTCGTGGACTACCTCGAGGTGTGGGGACGCGCGCAGTGGCGCGAATACGCCGGGCGCATCACCGGAACCGTCGCGTGGCTCCTCCAGCGCGCCGCGGTCGCGCTCACGCCCATCGCCACGTGCCACTCGCAGCTCACGGCGCGCCAGCTGTCGGCGGAGGGTCTGCGCGGCCGCCTGCTCGTCAGCCCGGGGCTCCTCGACGGCGACTCGGGTGTTGCCGCCAGCGCCGGCGCGGCCGAGCCTGCCTACGTGCTCTATGCGGGCCGACACATCCCCGACAAACGGGTGGAGACGCTCCCCGCTGCCGTCGCGCGTGCGCGGGCGACGCTGCCGGGTCTGCGGCTGGTCGTCCTGGGCAGCGGTCCGAGCTCCAGCGCCGTAGACGCGGCGATCGGCGACGTCGACGGCGCCGGCTGGATCGACCGGCCGGGGTTCGTCACGGACGAGCGACTCCTCGAGCTGATGGCCGGCGCATCCGCCCTCGTCAATCCGTCGCGGCGCGAAGGCTACGGGCTCGTGGTCGTCGAGGCATCCGCCCACGGCACCCCCGTCGTCCTCGTGGACGACTCCGGCAACGCCGCGACCGAACTCGTCGAAGAAGGCGTGAACGGCTTCGTCGCCGCATCCGACTCCCCCGAAGATCTCGCAGCGGCGATCGTCGCGGCCGTGTCGGCCGGGACGGCCCTGCGCCGGAGCACCCGAGCCTGGTACGAAGAAGCGGTGCGCACCCGTACCGTGGAGCGAACCGTCGACGGCATCCTCGCCGCGCTCGATGCGGCCCCCTCAGACTCCGGTGAGGCGGACGACCGCCGCGCCCCCATCCACGAAGGACCGAAGTGAACCCCTCCACTCCCGGCGGCCCGATCGAGCTCACGATCCTGATGCCGTGCCTCAACGAGGCCGAGACCCTCGCCGTGTGCATCGAGAAGGCGCAGGGGTTCCTCGCCCGCTCGGGCATCGCGGGAGAGGTGCTCATCTCCGACAACGGCTCGACCGACGGGTCGCAGCAGATCGCGACGGACCTCGGCGCGCGGGTCTCCGAGGCCCCGCGCCGCGGCTACGGAGCCGCCCTCATCAACGGCATCGAGAACGCGCGCGGCCGGTACATCATCATGGGCGACGCCGACGACAGCTACGACTTCGTCAATCTCGACGGATTCGTCGAACGGCTTCGCGGCGGCGCCGACCTGGTGATGGGCAACCGCTTCAAGGGCGGGATCGCTCCGGGCGCGATGCCGCCCCTCCACAAGTACCTCGGGAATCCCGTGCTGTCCGGGATCGGGCAGCTGTTCTTCCGCCCCAACATCGGCGACTTCCACTGCGGCCTCCGCGGGTTCAACAAGGACCGCATCCGCGACCTCGACCTCCAGACGACGGGGATGGAGTTCGCCTCCGAGATGGTGGTCAAGTCCTCCCTCGCGCGCTACCGGATCGAGGAGGTGCCGACCACCCTCAAGAAGGACGGTCGGTCGCGCCCGCCGCACCTGCGGAGCTGGCACGACGGCTGGCGCCACCTTCGCTTCCTGCTCCTGTTCGCGCCCCGATGGCTGTTCGTCTACCCGGGCTTGGTGGCCTTCTTCCTGGGGGCGCTCGCGGTCGGCATCCTCTCGTTCGGCGGTGTGACCATCGCGGGCGTCGGGTTCGACGTCACGACGATGGTCTATGCCAGCGCCCTGTGCGTCATCGGCTACCAGTCGCTGCTGTTCTTCTGGCTCACGAAGCTCTTCGCCACCCAGGAGGGCTTCCTGCCGGCCAGTCCCCGCTATCGGGCGATCGTCGCGAAATGGAGCGCCGAGCGCGGACTGCTGATCGGGCTCGCCCTGTTCCTCCTCGGAGTGGTGATCGGAATCGTCCAGGTCGCGCGCTGGGGAAGCCTCGACTTCGGGCCGCAGGATGCCACGCAGGTCATCCGCATCGCGATCCCCAGCGCGCTGGGGATCATGCTCGGGTTCCAGACGATCATGATGAGCTTCTTCTCCGGGGTGCTGACGACTCCACGCCGGCAGGTGCGGCCGGATGCCGTGATCGAGAGCTGAGCGGATGACGGTCCGAGTCTTCGTCGACCTTCTCTTCTACACCGGCCACCGGGGCGGCACCGAGACGTACGCCCGCGAGATCCTGAAGCGGATGCCGGAGGCGTTCCCCGACGCCGAGTTCGTGGCGGTGACCGGCCGTGCGGGGGCCGAACGGGTGCGCGGCTTCTTCCCGGGCGAGGTGCGGACTGCGCGATGGGTCGGCGCCGATCGCGTGACGTGGGCCGCGGGCGAGGTGCTCAGGGCGAGCGCCTACGCGCGCAGGCTGCGTGCGGACGTCATGTGGTGCCCCTCCAACTTCGGGCCGGTGCGGACCTCGCCGGTGCCGCGCGTGACGACGACGCACGACGTGATCTACCACTCGGCTGGCAGCCGCGGCGTACGGGGGCTCGTGCCGCGCGTCACCGCGTGGCTGATGGGCCGCGCGGCGCGCACATCGGACGCCGTCATCACCGTCTCGCGGGCCGCGGAGAAGGCCGTCGTCGCCGAGACGGGCGTCAGGCCCGACGCGATCACCGTGATCGGGCACGGCACGAACGCCCCGCGCGTGCCCGACGACCCGGCGCGGGAGCTCGAGGGCCTCGGCATCCGCCCCGGTCGCGCCCTCGTCCTGAGCACGGGGAACCGTCTCCCCCACAAGAACTTCGAGGGGCTCCTCCGCGCGCTCGCGACGATGAGCGCGAACCGGCCGCTCGTCGTCATTCCCGGCAGTCACGGCCGCGATCCGCTGCTTCCCCTCGTCGAGCAGCTCGGGCTGCAGGACGACGTCGTGCTTCCGGGCTGGGTCACCGGGGCGCAGCTCGAGGCCCTCTACGCTTCTGCGGCGCTGTACGTCTGCCCGTCGCTCACGGAGGGGTTCGGCCTTCCCGTCATCGATGCGATGCGCCGCGGCTGCGTCGTGCTCGCCAACGACGTGCCGGTGCTGCGCGAGGTCGGCGGCGACGTCGCCCTCTATGCGGACGCCGCCTCGCCGCCGAAGCTCGCCGCCGCGATCCGCACCGCCCTCGACGACGATCAGAGTGCGCGCCGAGAGGCGGGGCTGCGGCGCGCCGCGGGGTTCACGTGGGAGGACTCCGCCGCCCGCACCGCCCGCGTCATCGAGGCGACGGCGCGCGCTCGGGGCCGCCGATGACGCCGAACACACCGCTCTGGCGCCGGCTCGCCCTGTTCTTCCTCGTTCCCGCGATCGCGGCGGTCTCGCCGCTGCTCGTGCTGCCCATCGTCGCCCGGGCCGCGGGGCCGGCCGGCTGGGCGAGCGCCATCGCCGGCGAGTCCATCGGAACGGTGGCATCGATCGCGATCGGCTACGGATGGATGGCCATGGGCCCCGCCCTCGTGTCCATCGCCGGCGACGACGCCCAGCGCGGTGCGCTGTACCGGGAGTCGATCGTCGTCCGCCTGCTGGTCGCGATCGTCGCGCTTCCGGTCATGGCCGTGGTCTGCTGGCTCGTGGCCGATCCGGGGAGCGCGTGGCTCGCGGTGCTGATGGGCCTGCAGGGGGCGCTGATCGCCCTGTCGTTCACGTGGTTCTCCGCGGGCGTCGGACGACCGCACGCCATCATCTTCTACGACTCCGTGCCACGGCTGGTGATCGCCGTCGTGTGCGCGATCGCGATCGTCGGCGGCGCTCCCGTCGAGCTCTATCCTCTGGCGGGCATCGCCGTCACCCTCGTGGGAACGTCGCTGTTCACCCGGAGCACGCTGCGCCGCTACCCCTCGTCGTGGCCGCGGCGCGTCGATCTGCTCGCCGCGTTCCGCTCCGGCGCGCCGGTCGCGCTGAACGATGTCGGACTGACGGTCTACTCGAGCGTCCCGACACCCCTCGTGACGGTCACCGCCGCCCCGACCGAGGCGGCCGGATTCGCCTCGGCGGACAAGATGCTCAAGCTCGGCCAGTTCATCCCGGCGACGCTCGCGAACGCGCTGCAGACCTGGATCGCCGAAGCGCACGGAAAGGCGCGTGCGCGGCGGATGCGCCTCGCGCTCCTGGCGCACGGCACGATCGGCGTCGTCGGGTGGGCGGCGCTGGGGATCCTGGGCGCCTGGGCCAGCACGATCCTGTTCGGGGAGGCCGCCTCGTCGACCACCCCGGTGCTCGTCGCGATGGGGCTCACCTTCGCCTTCTTCTCGGTGCGCACGTCGATGACCCGCCACATTCTCTATCCGGCGGGCGAAGCCGCAGCCGTGCTGCGGGCGACGCTCGTCGCCACGGCGATCGGGGTGCCCGTGATGATCGGCCTCGCCCTGGTCATCGGGCCCATCGGGGCGGCGGTCGGCTACGCCGCCACGGAAGGCGCAGCCACGCTGCTGCTGTGGCGTAAATGCGCGCGATCCCTGCATGCGCTGGATCGCGCCGAGCCGGTCGCCGGCTGAGGACCGGCCCGATCACGTCGGATCGACGAGGCCGACTAAGCTTTCATAGTTGTCAACTGGAGGAACCATGGCAGACGCGCGACGCGCACTCATCACCGGTATCACGGGCCAGGACGGCGGACACCTCGCTGAACTTCTGCACGAGAAGGGTTACGAGGTCTTCGGACTCATCCGCGGACAGAACAATCCGCGTCGAGTCGAGGTCGAAGCCGACATGCCCTACGTGCACCTGATCGAAGGCGACCTGACCGACCCGACGTCTCTCGTGCGCGCGGTCGAGACCTCCGACCCGCACGAGCTCTACAACCTCGCCGCGGTCAGCCACGTCGGCTACTCCTTCAAGAACCCGACGCTCACCGCCGACGTGACCGCCAAGGGCGTGCTCAACGTCCTGGAGGCCGTCCGCGTGACGGGCCGCGAGAACCAGACGCGCGTCTACCAGGCGTCGACGTCGGAGATGTTCGGGGGTCTCGACTACAACCGTCCCGGCGCCGGCTACAACGAGAACTCCCTCTTCCACCCGCGCAGCCCCTACGGCGTCGCGAAGCTGTACGGCCACTGGATCGCGAAGAACTACCGCGAGAGCTACGGCATGTTCGTCTCGTGCGGCATCCTCTTCAACCACGAGGGCGAACGGCGCGGCGTCGAGTTCGTGACGCGCAAGATCACGCACGCCGTCGCACGCATCAAGCTCGGTCTGCAGGACCACATCGAGCTCGGCGACCTGTGGCCCAAGCGCGACTGGGGCTACGCGGGCGACTTCGTCGAGGGGATGTGGCGGATGCTGCAGCACGACGTGGCCGACGACTTCGTCCTGGCGACGGGTGAGACGCATTCCATCGAGGAGTTCCTGACCCTCGCATTCGCCGAGATCGGCGTGGACGACTGGAAGCCCTACGTCCGCCAGAACCCCGCCTACATGCGCCCCGCCGAGGTCGACATCCTCCTCGGCGACCCGACGAAGGCGGAGCGCGAGCTGGGATGGCGACGCGAGGTCGATTTCCCGGGGCTGGTGAAGATCATGGTCGCTCACGACCTCAAGCTGCAGTCCCGCGAGCTCGCTGTGCCCTCCGCGTGACCCGCCACCTCGTCATCACCGGCGCCAACGGATTCGTCGGAGCCCACGTGGCCGCGCTGGCCGCGGCCGAGGGCATCGGCGTGTGGGCGATCGGCCGCGAGGACGAGCCGTCGGCCGCACTCGTCCCGCACTGCGACCGCTACTACCGTGCAGACCTCGAGCACGAGTGGACAGCGCCGCCGGGCGCCGACGCGATCATCCACCTGGCCGGACTGGCCGCCGTCGGCCCGTCGTTCGCGCAGCCGCAGCGCTATCTCTCCGTCAACACCGGCATCATGACGACCATGAGCGAAGCGCTCCTGGCGCGGGACGATCGCCCTCGCGTCGTGGTCGTGAGCACCGGCGCGGTCTATGCGCCGCCCGCGGACGACGAGGTCGTCTCGGAGAGCTCTCCGCTCGCACCCACGTCTCCCTACGCCGTCGCCAAGATCGCCGTGGAGACGCAGGCCGACTACTACGCGCGCCGGGGACTCGACACCGTCGTCGTGCGCCCGTTCAATCACATCGGCCCCGGGCAGGGGGCCGGCTTCCTCGTGCCGGACCTGACCGCAGCCCTGCTGCAGACACCGCCCGACGGCGTCCTGCGCGTCGGCAACCTGCAGGCGGCGCGCGATTACACCGATGTGCGCGATGTCGCACGCGCGTACCTGGCCGTCGCCTTCGCGCCGTCGCACCGGCATCGTGTCTACAACGTCGCCTCGGGCGCCGCCCACTCCGGACGCGACGTGCTCGAGACGATCGCCGAGGCGCTCGGCCGGGAGGTGCCCGCCCTCGAGACGGACCCGAGCCGGCTGCGGCCGAACGATCCCGCGCTCATCATCGGCTCGCCGCGCCGTCTGGCCGACGAGTTCGGGTGGGCGCCGCGCATCGACTGGCGCGCGTCGATCCGCGAGCTGGTCGCGCAGCAGTCCGGCTCCGCCGTTCCGTGACCGCCCCGCTCGTCGCGCGAGCGCGGGCCGCATGGCGGTACGCGCGATCCCTGCCGGGACTCCGCGCAGTGGTGGAGGCGGTCGATCGCATCTGGTGGGCGCGCGTCATCCTGCGGGCGGATGTCGTCGACCTCGACATCGTCGCCGCCCAGGGCGGACCGGCCACACCCCGCGCGGCCGTGCGAGCCTACGTCCGCGGCGGGTTTCGCTCGGGCATGACCCTCAACCCGCTCTTCATGGAGCGTCTCGTCTCGTCACAGCTGTCGGATGCCGGACGCGTTCCCGCGCTCTACGCCTACCTCGTCAATGACGCTCGAACGATCCGGGCCGGGGCCAACTGGGATGCGCCCGCGTATGCGGCTCTGCACCCGGACTCGGTCGACGCGCCCGGTGGTCCGCTCGGTCACGCGTGGCGGGCCGCCCGGCGCGACGGATCCATCGTGCTGGGATCAGGTCCCACGCGCCGGGTCGCGTGGGACGTCGTGCGGGAGCGCGCCGCGCGCGCTGCCGGGCACGTGGCCCGGGGATCCACCGTTCCGAGCCGCTTCGCCGGCGACGTCGTGGTCTGCCGCCTCTCATCGCGTGAGGAGGATGCCGCCGCCGCGATCGATGCCACGGTGAGCGTCGCAGCAGACCTCGGCGCCCCCGACATCCTGGTCGCCGTGGCGGGCTCCTCCGCGGATCTGTGGACGAACGCGGCGCTGCTGGAGCTGTGGCTGCCGGGAACGCGCGTCGTCGCGGATGCCCCCGGCCTCCTCGAGACGGTGGCCGAGCGCTCCGGCGGAGCCGGGACCCTGGTCGTGCGCGGACCGGATGCCGACATCGAGGCCGACGACCTGCGCGAGCTCGCCGCACGCGGCGTCACCGGCCCGGTCATGCCGCTGTGGCTCTCGACGGACGGCACGGTCGTGGCGGCGGGTGTCTGCCGCCACGAGGGCCGCGCCTTCGCGCTGCTGGAAGGACATCCGTCCGAGGACGCCCGTGCCCTCGGCACGACGATCGAAACCGCGGGCATCGCCGGCGACACCTTCGCCCGCCCCCTCGGCGCGAACGCAGAGGCAGCGGCGCGGACCGCGCTCGACCTCACCGTCCGCGCGCCGCGACGCGGCCTTCCGCGAAGCGCTGGGGTCCAGGAGGAGGACACCGATCTCGACGCGCTCCTCCGGCCCGTCGGTCTGGAGGTCGCATCCTGGGGCCGCGAAGGGCCGGTGCTGCGTCGACGCCGGTACGACGTGACGCTCGACGACGGATCGGTGGTGCCCTCGCTGCGGTGGGCGATCAAGATCGCCGCTCCGCCGGGAAGACCGGGCGAGGCGTGGGGAGACACGCATTTCGCTCGCGGGATCGCCGACGCGCTGCGGCGGCTCGGTCAGGAGGTGGTGATCGACGCCTACTCGGCACGCCTCCGTCCGTCGGGCTACCTCGACGATGTCGTGCTGGCCCTGCGCGGCCCGGAACCGATCCATGCCCAGCCCGGCGCCCGATCGCTCATCTGGATCATCAGTCACCCCGACGAGATCACCGCGGCGGAGCTCTCCGGCTTCGACGTGGTCTTCGCCGGCTCGCGGCCCTGGGCCGCCGAGGCATCCGTCAGATTCGGAAGACCGATCCAGACGCTGCTGCAGTGCACGGACGCCCGCCGGTTCCGTCCGACGGGGGCCGGCCGCACCGACGACATCGTGTTCGTCGGCACGGCCCGCGGAATCCCGCGCCCCTCCATCATCGAGCCGATCCGCGCCGGAATCCCAGTCCGGGTCTACGGCCCGGACTGGCGGGGCTGGATCCCCGCTTCGGCGATCGCGGGTCGCGGCGTCCCGAATCGAGACCTGCCGCTGGTCTATGAGCGAGCGGATCTCGTGCTGAACGATCACTGGCCGGCCATGAAGGCCGCCGGCTTCGTCTCCAACCGCCTCTTCGATGTCGTCGCGGCGGGCGGTCGCGCGGTCAGCGACGCGGTCGCGGGCATCGACGAGATCTTCGAAGGGGCGGTGCGCACGTATGACGACGTGCCCGCTCTGCTCGGTCTGCTCCGCGGGGATCGAGACCGGCTCTTCCCGGACGCCGAGCGTCTCGCCGACATCTCCGCTCGCGTACGGCGCGACCACTCGTTCGACGCGCGCGCCCGTACGCTGCTCGACGCCGCTCTGTCCGCCTGAGCTACGGGGCGGTCAGCGTGCCTCCCTGGAACTGCTGAGAGCAGGTCTCGCCCGTGCACGACTGGTCGCTCGTCGGATACCCGTACGGACCGCGCTCGTAGTCGGAGATCGCCCACTTCTCGAGGATGCGGCCCGTCGTGATGAACGTCCCGAGAGCCGGGACCGAGTGGACGAGCCCTCCGGCGAACCCCTGGTAGCACGCACCGTCCTTGAGACCGCAGACGAGATCGGTCCGTGGATATCCGAGGGCGCCCGTCTCGGCGCCCCGCGCCTTCCAGACCTCTCCGATCGACCCGGTCACGGCATGTGCGCCGCCTGTGGGCGACCAGACGATCGGACCGGACTGGAACGTCTGGATGCAGCCGCCGTCCTTCAGCCCGCACCGCTGGTCAGCCGTCGGATAGCCCAGCCCTCGTTCGTAGTCCAGGGACGCCCACTCCGCGAGGATGGCATCGCGGGTCGCGACCGCCCCCGTCCCCTGTGTCCAGTGGATCAGGCCGCCCTGGAAGCGCTGCCAGCAGCCGCCGTCCTTCAGACCGCACATCTGCTCGCTCGTGGGGTAGCCCAGACCCCTCTCGTAGTCCAGCGACGCCCACTTGGCGAGGATCGGTCCGCGCGTCGAGAAGGCGCCCGTGGCCGCGGTCCAGTGGATCAGTCCCCCCTGGAAGCGCTGCCAGCAGCCGCCGTCCTTCAGGCCGCACGCCTGATCGCCCAAGGGGTACCCGAAGCCTCGCTCGTAGTCCAGGTTCGCCCACCGGGCGAGAATCGCACCGCGGGTCGCGAACATGCCCGCAGGCGTGGAGTGGATCAGACCGCTCTGGAACCGCTGCCAGCAGCCGCCGTCCTTAAGACCGCAGATCTGCTCGCTCATGGGGTAGCCGAGCCCGCGCTCAGAGTCCAGCGCCTTCCACTTGGTCAGGAAAGCGCCGTACGTCGAGTGCGCGCCGGTGGCCTGAGTCCAGTGGATCATGCCGCCCTGGTATGACTGCCAGCAGCCGCCGTCCTTCAGATTGCAGGCCGGCGATCCCGTGGGGAAGCCGAGCGGGCTCCGCTCCGAGCCCATGCTCTGGTATCTGACCAGCGTGGGCCCCCAGGACCCGTACGCACCCGAGGCGGCTGACCAATGCACCTCGCCCTTCTGGAAGCCCTGCCAGCAGCCCGTGCCGCCGGCGAGGCTGCAGTTCTGCTCGTTCACCGGGTATCCCAGCGGTCCGTTCTCCCAGCCCGTGGAGGCCCAGGACGCGCTGATGGCGCCGGTCGTGGCGTGGGCGCCGCTCGCCGGTGACCAGTGGATCGCGCCGTTGCGGTAGCTCTGGAAGCATCCCCCGTCCTTCAACCCGCACGTCGTGGCGCCGACCGGAGCTCCGAGATAGCCTGCCGACCCGCCGAGCTGCGCGTACTTGTCGGTGATCGCCGAGCCGACCAGTGAGCGGGTCGAGCCGAACCACGCCGTGAAGTAGTTGTAGAAGTTGCGGTTCCCGTAGCTGGAGCATCCGTCGCCCTCACCGAAGCCGGCACGCAGCGCGGCCGCATTCGGCTGGTACGGCGTGTAGTAGTAGAGGTTGGCGGTCGCCTGATTGCGCACACCGACCGGACTGCTCCCGCAGCCGGCGTTCGGGTGCCATTGGATGTTCCACGTCCGGCCCGGCGCATACCACGTGAAGAACTGGCTGGTCCCCGGCGGATTGGCATAGCGCTTGAACTGCCACGCCGCGCCATACACCTGGTTGAAGAAGCCGTAGTACCTGGTGTCGCACGCCGCGGTGTCGGGACACCCCTGGCCCATGGCGATCGTGTACCGCCAGTCGCTCGGCCACGTGTGGGTCACCAGCCCCTGTTCCTTCTGCAGAGTGACCAGAAGCACTTGCGGATTGATCCCGCACGACTGGGCGACGTTGTAGATGATCTGCGCCGCCGATTCCCGGCCCTGCCCCGTGTAGCCCGCGCACATGGGGTCGGCGGAGCGCGACGTCGTGGCCTGCGCGAAGTCCTTCAGGCAGGTGTACCCGGCCTGGCAGGTGGGGACCTTGCCGTTGAGGAACGACTGGATCTGCGCCGCCGACATCGTGCCACGGGCGAAGAAGACGCTGTCGTCGATGATGTTCCCGGCCTCGAAGCCGACGACCGCTGCCGCCGGCTGAACGGCGGCGTCGACCGCCGCGCGCGCCGGGGAAGCGGCTGCGGGAGTGAGCGGCGCAGCGGCGGCGAGGGAGGCCACGGCGAGCACACCGATCAGCAGGATCGTCCATGGCTTGCGCATCGCACTTACTCCTGTGACTGATGAGTCAGATGATTCTGGAGTGTACAGACGATGGGATGTCGCGTATACCTCAGGATCGGCGCGACGGTCGAGCGACGCGCCGATCGCTCAGATTCCTCGCACCTATGCGCGGCGATCCCGAGCGACCGCCTCGTCCGTTCCGGGTGTCAGACGACGCGCGAGCCGCCGGATGCGGGAGACGAGCTCGCCCGCTCGGCGGACCAGACGCGCCGTTCGCGGACGGTTGAGGCGCAGGTCGGTTCGGATGAGGGCCCGCAGGTCATCGAGCCCGTCGGGACGCAGTCGCTCGCGCAGCTCGATCCGCGCCAGCGCATCGCCGGGCGTCGTGCTCGAGATCCGGTCGAGGAGGAACTCGATGGAGGTGTGGCTGATCGCGCCGTACTCGGCGGTCGTGACGGTGCGGGTGTGGAAACCCTGCTCCCCGGCGGCGTACGACGGCATCCGCTCGAGGACGTGGGCCGGCCCGCCGTCGCGGTAGGAGTCGGGCCCACCGAAGTCGTCGTACGTCCAGGGAGCCGCCGTGAGAAGATGCAGCGCCTCCGGGCGGGCGACGAACATCGAGCCGTACGGCGCGAGCGGCGACGCCTCGTCGAGGGGGACGCGGATGCCGAGCCGCGCCGCGAGCGCCTCCACCCCGGGGCGGTTCGCCCACCACGCGTGGCCGAAGGTCGGATAGCCGACGTGGATCATGGGCGGATAGACGATGCCGAGTTCGGGCTCGCGCTGGAACAGGCCGACGAGGCTGGCCGCGAAGCCCTCGTTCGCCAGAAGGTTCGCGAACTGCTGGTCCTTGAAATGCCGGCCCACGTTGTACCCGTCCTGCGGGGTCTTCTTCGAGTGCAGCTTCACCACCAGGTCGTAGCCTCCGCCGAGCAGGAGGTCGCGGCATCCGATGTAGAACGCGCTCTGGTCCCGACCGGCGTTGGAGTCCACCACTCGCACCGAGACGGGCCGCCCCCTCCGCGGACGCGCGGCGACGATCTCCTCGATGGCATCGGCTCGAGCCCGGTGGGACGTCGTGATCATGACGTCGACGGCGCCGGGAAGCAGGTCGACGCGGTCGAGCATCTCCTCCGTCATCTCGACGTAGAACACGTGGAGGATGGCGGCGATGCGGAGGGGGTGGGTGGGGTCGTAGCCGGTGGCGGTGTCGGGGAGCACCTCGAGCAGACCGAGGTTGGCGTTGAGCACCCGCGGCGGCACGTTGCGCGCCAGATCCGTCAGCGCCAGGCCCGCCGGATACCCCGCACGCGTCATCGCATCCAGCACCCACCGCCCCACCACCGCATGCCGATGCAGGAACGGCGGCCACTGGAAGAACACCCGCCTCTTCACCACCGGACACCCGTCCCGCACCAGCAGATCCGCGTTCAGCAGCGACGGATTCTCCGTCGGATACTCCTCCGCCGGGAACGCCACCCCCGCCACGAACCCCAACCCGGTGAAATGCTCCGTGAACACCACCTCATGACGCAGCACCGCATCCCGATACCCCGGCATCTGCGGCAGATCACGCCAATACGCCGCCCACGCCTCCGACAAGAACATCTCCCGCCGCACCGCCAGCCAATACGACTGCAGGTGATACGGCAGCACACCCTCCCCCGTCAACGGGTTCGGCACCGTCCGGGCATGATCGGTCAACCCCCAGAAATGCACCTCCCGCGCATCCATCCGCGCGAACACACCCTCGAACGACCCCACCGGGCCGAACCACGTGTCATTGGTCAGCAGCACCTCATCGAACGCCCCGATCCCCGCACCCACACGATCCAACCCCGCCTTCAACGCCCACACGTCGAAACCACGGTTCTCCCGCACCACCACGTCATCCGCGACCTCGGCCAGCCGGGCACGCCCCACCTCCCCCAGCGACCCGTTCACCACCACAACCACCCGCGCCGCATGAACCCGCAACCCCCGCAGCGCCTCCAGCAGATACTCCTCGACACCCCCACGCCGATCCCACACCGCACACACCACAAGCCGCCGACCACCCACCACACCCCGAGCAGCCGACACCCCCACCCCCGACATCACGCAGCTCTCCGTCGGGGCCCGGCGGCCAGGCGACGCAGGCGACGCGCGAGGGCACGAGCCCACCGCGCGACGCCGGGGTGATGGAGTCGCACGTACATGCGTGCGAGGTCGGTCGTACGGGCGCGGCCGGCCCAACCTGCCCGCTCGACGTCCGCGATCTTGTCGTCCGGGTAGAAGCCGTCGACCGTCGCGGCGATGCGGTCCAGGACGAACTCCATGCCGGCATGGCTGATGCCGAAGTCCCGCGCTGTCGCAACCGTTCGCGCATGGAAGCCCCGCTCCCCCGCGGAAGGCGCGACGAGCCGGTCCAGGACGGGCCCGTCCCCGGGCGCCGCACTGCGACCGCCTCCGGCGCTGAGGAGGCGCAGCGCCTCCGGGCGGGCCACCCACATGCCGCCGAACGGGGCCAGCGGCGACACGTCGTCGAGGGGGACGGCGATGCCGCGCTCGCGCCGCACCGCCTCGGCTCGCGGGCGGTGATCGCCCCATCCCGCGCCGATCGTCGTCGTGCCGAAGTGGCCGGTCGGCGCGAACACGATGCCGAGTCCCGGCTCGCGCTGGAACAGGCCGACCAGGTTCGCGGCGTACCCCGCGCTGTCGAGGAGGTCGCCGAGCTCGTGCCGCGGCAGGTACCCACCCTCGGCCCACTCGGGACCGCCGCGGCCGGAGTGCGCCTTCACGACGATGTCCGCGTCGCCCTCGAGCACGTCGGTCAGCGCATCGAAGAAGGCGACGGTGTCGTCGGCGCCGGGGACGACCCGCACGGCGTGACGCGCGATCCGGTCGTCCTTCCGGTCTGCGAGCTCGGCCTCCAGCGCGGCGACGCGACGGGGGTCGTCCGTCGTGACGCGCAGATCGTAAGACGCCGGCAGGAGGGCGAGCCGGTCGAGCACCGGTCCGATCCCGTCGGAGCCCGCGTGGAGGATGGCGGCGATGCGGAGGGGGTGGGTGGGGTCGTAGCCGGTGGGGGTGTCGGGGAGCACCTCGAGCAGGCCGAGGTTGGCGTTGAGCACCCGTGGCGGCACGTTGCGCGCCAGATCCGTCAGCGCCAGGCCCGCCGGATACCCCGCACGCGTCATCGCATCCAGCACCCACCGCCCCACCACCGCATGCCGATGCAGGAACGGCGGCCACTGGAAGAACACCCGCCTCTTCACCACCGGACACCCGTCCCGCACCAGCAGATCCGCGTTCAGCAGCGACGGATTCTCCGTCGGATACTCCTCCGCCGGGAACGCCACCCCCGCCACGAACCCCAACCCGGTGAAATGCTCCGTGAACACCACCTCATGACGCAGCACCGCATCCCGATACCCCGGCATCTCCGGCAGATCACGCCAATACGCCGCCCACGCCTCCGACAAGAACATCTCCCGCCGCACCGCCAGCCAATACGACTGCAGGTGATACGGCAGCACACCCTCCCCCGTCAACGGGTTCGGCACCGTCCGGGCATGTTCGGTCAACCCCCAGAAATGCACCTCCCGCGCATCCATCCGCGCGAACACACCCTCGAACGACCCCACCGGGCCGAACCACGTGTCATTGGTCAG